>NZ_JBHDYC010000015.1:0-105630 GCF_041894845.1 Natrinema sp. H-ect4 | reverse complement strand
CTCGGAAAGGAATTCTTCTTTCGTGATTTGCGTATCTGGATCATCTCGGATAGGAAGGCCGTATCCCAATTCGCGGTTCAGAACAGAAAACTCATCAGATTCTATCGGTTACTCTGTTGGCGGTGCATCTAGTGTACTGAGCGATGTGTATAGAGCAGGCTACGTGAAGCGAAGAGAAGTTGAGAACAAAGAGAACATAGATTGCGGATATCAATTGAAGTCAAACGTCAGTGTCCGATAAGTGAGACAGAGTCGGACGAAATCCTCATTGGCTACTCCTCAAGTAGCACCGAAAATACTAGATTTCAGCTGTCATTGTCCGAGACGCACCCGATCCGGACACTGTGAATCTAAACGAGAAGGAGATCACGACGGACAATATGAGTCAATTACAGATAGCTACGACCCTGGCATTAGTTCCTGTCGTGGTCGAATCCTATTCTCCGTTCTCGGTTGTCTCGTCGACAGAGGATTCCGTTGCATCCTCGCTCGTATCGAGTTCGCCGTCGAGATACGCTTCGCCGCGCTCCGTAATTACATAGACGCCGTTTCCGAGGTGTGTGAGCAAATCGTGCTCTGCCAGCGTCCGAAGACGCCGAGAGATGTGGGATTTTGAAACCCGCACGTAGCCGCTCTCCTCGAGTTTCTTCGGCGAACCGGAGTCCTCGTTTCTAATGTACTCGAGTATACGGTCGTCCCAGATCGTCATCCATGACCCAGATTTTCGCATTCCTGTCTCCCTTACACCGTTTGCTCCCCTATTTGCCTCGTATAGTGTCTTTTAGACACAAGAATGCATTTATGCAATATCAGGGCATTAGTGGCCAGTGTGGAGCGACCGACTTGGCGAGGATGACTCTCGTCAGTTAGTGAGACCGAACGGCGTTGCAGCGCCGTCCGGCAGAAGCTCCGTGATCCAGAATGAATCTCGAGCGTTCCGTGGGACAAAAAACCCACACACGGCAGGAGGTATCGCCAGCACAAAGATTTGGGGTTCCCGCTCGCTGTAACACTCGAGCCCCAACCCCCACTAGCACCACCTCAACAGCGCAGGAGGTGATCCCAATTGCTCCCTGACCCGCGACCGCCGACGTGGATCGAACTCACCGCCTTCCAGCGCGACTGTCTCGAGGCCGTCGCCCGCCGCGAGCGGACCGGACGGCCCTGCGACGAGCGCGGTATTATCCACGCCCTCGAGCGCCGATATCCCAGCGTCACCCGAACCAGACTCGAGCCGAACCTGCGGACCCTCGTCGGGCGCGGCCTCCTCGCGAAACGCGCGGGAGCCGACGACCGGCCGACCTACGCCCTGACCGACGAGGGGCGCGCCCTCCTTATCCAGCGCGCCGAGCGCTTCGCGGTCACCTGCGGGATCGGCGCGATCGATCGCGACGCCGGGGCCGGAGCCACCTCGAGCGGGCTCCGGAGACGAACTCTCGAGACTCGAGACGAGAAGCCGAAACGGTGTCCCGACTGCGGCGCAACGGTGCCCGAACGCGATCCGCTGGTCGGCTGGTGGTGCTGTGACGACTGCGGGATCCTCCTCGACGACGACGGCGAGCGGCTGACGTGACGATCGACTGCTGTCGCCCGACGCATTCGAACTCCGGCCGCCATCCGGGCGGTCGAACCCATCTCGGAAGCTGACTACCACGGACACCAACCTGTACGCCCTCGTTTCAGCGCCGGTCCGGCGGACAGTGCGTCCCTACTGCGGCGGAACGTTCTCGAGGAGACGACCGTCACACAACGCGATGGAGCGGCGCTGACGCTCGCATCTCGGAGTGGCTACCCGACCGTTGCCGTGACCGGGAACGGGGTTAACGGGTGTCTTTCAGGGGTAGCCGGGTCGAAACAATGTGTCGGTGCGCCGTCTGCTGGCAGTGAGACCCCTGTGAGGATGTTCAACCGATCAGTTCAGGATTCGCGATCGCCGGCGAGGGACCGAACGGACGAGCGCGAATCGACGACGGCCGTTCGCCTCGAGGGAGTTACCCACCGCTACGGCTCGAGCGGGGGCCGGTTCCGATCGGGTGACGAGCGCACGGTGACCGCGCTCCGCGACGTCTCCTTCGACGTCCCGACGGGGACCATCGTCGGACTCGAGGGCCCCAGCGGCAGCGGAAAGTCGACGATCCTGCACGCGGTCGCGGGGCTGCTGGTGCCGACGGAGGGCAGCGTGGAACTGCGCGACACCGACCTCGCGGCGCTGTCCGACGGGGAGCGAACCCGGATGCGGCGACACCACATCGGGATCGTGTTCCAGCGGTTCCACCTCCTGCCGTCGCTATCCGCCCGCGCGAACGTCGCATTGCCGCTCGTGCAGGCGGGCGTTCCCCGATCCGATCGGCGGGAGCGCGCGACCGACCTGCTCGAGGCGGTCGGCCTGGGCGACCGCACCACGCACCTGCCCGGCGAACTCAGCGGCGGCGAGCGACAGCGGGTCGCGATCGCGCGGGCGCTCTCGACGGATCCGGACGTGATCGTCGCCGACGAGCCGACGGGCGAACTCGACACGGCGACCGGCGGCGACGTCCTCGAGCTCCTGACCGATATCGGGCGTGACCGGGCGGTGCTGGTGGCCTCGCACGACGCGGCCACGCTGTCCGTTGCGGACCGCGTCATCACGCTTCGCGACGGGCGGGTGGACGATGTCCGATGAGACCGACGAGTTACCCGAGGGCGTCGAGACGCGGCGACGAACGCGGTGGTCGGGCCTCGTCGGAGTGACGCTCGCGAGGTGGCGCCAGCGGGCGACGGGAACGACGGCGGGCCGGATCGCGTCGACCGTCGGCGCCGTCGCACTGACGATCGCGTTCCTGCTCGTCGTGACGGGCATCGCGCTGGCGCTGGCCGACGGCGGCGCGACGAGCAGGGACGACGCGGACGTCCGTATTACGCCGACCGAGGGGAGCACGCTCTCGTCCGTCGACGGGGTCGAAGGCCCCCGACTCGGAGCGACGAACGAACGGGCCGGGACGATCCGCTCGCACGACGGCGTCGAGCACGCGTCGCCGGTACTCGTCGAGACGGCGCGACTCGAGTCGACCGACGGCGACCCGCGGACCGTCCGTCTCGTCGGCGTCGTTCCCGACGGCGAATCGCGGACCGTCGCGGGACTGCCGATGGACCGCCTCGAGCCGGGCGATTCCCACTACGCAAACGGATCGTACGACGGCCCGCGAAACGGTGAGATCGTGCTCTCTCACACCGCTGCCGACCGACTCGGCGCGTCCGACGGCGATGAGTTGGCCGTCTCGAGGGGACCGATGCAGTCGAACGAGACGGCAGTAACGGTGACGGTAGCGGCTGTCGGGGACGCTGGCGGCGAGGGCGGCGAGGGCGGTGCTCCGATCGCGCTCGTGCACGCGAGCGAACTCCAGTCGCTTTCCGGGGCCGCGGACGGCCAACTCGCCGATCGGGTGTTAGTCTGGGGCGAGACCGACGCCGCGCAGTCGGCCGCCACTGACGCGTATCCTGACGCGTCGGTCGAGGTCGCCGGACGTTCTGATCCCACCGCGTTATTCGAGGACGGCCTGGCGTTCGCGACCAGCGTGATCGCGCTGATCGTCGGCGTGACGATCTGTGCGTCGTTCGTCGCGACGACCATGGGCATGACCGTCGACGAGGACCGGCGGACGCTGGCCGTCCTCGAGTCGATCGGCGTCCCCACCCGCGGCCGACTCGCCGTCGTCGCGATCTCGACGGGGATCACCACGTTCGTCGGCTCGCTCGTGGGAATCGCCCTCGGCGCGGGGGGGATCATAGGCGTCAACGCGATCGCCAGCGCGACCATCGCGCCGGGGGCAGTCGCACAGTTTCATCCGTTGTTCGTCCCGTACGCAATCGCCGTTGCCCTTCTGTCGGGCCTCGTCGCCGTCCCCTATCCCCTCGCGGTGGCTGCGCGAACGTCCGTCCTCTCGGAGGTGGGACGATGAGCGTCGGCGGAGCAATCGTTCGAACGCGAGCCGTCATCGGACTCGCGCTCGCCCAGCTTCGGCGCTCGCCCGGTCGAACCGTCCTCACCGTGCTCGCGGTCACCCTGGCCGTCCTCTCGGTGACCGTTCTCGCGAGCCTCGGCGTGGGCGTCGTCGAGAAGGGAGAGCAGGGACTGGACAGCGCCGATCGGGACATCTGGATCTCTCGCTCCCCGGTCGATCCGGGGGCCAGCGGGACGGAGAACCCGATTTCCGGCGCTCACGGCACGGCAGCCGAGCTCACCGCGCGGGACGATATCGCCTCGGCCTCGCCGATCGCGATGTACGACGTCTACCTCGGAACGGACCCGTCGAACCTCCAGCGCAGACCCGCGGTCGGCGTCCAGGAGACCCACGACGGCTTCGACTTCGAGGCGGGCCAGGGGTTCGAGGTGGACAGGGAGACCGCCGCGAGTCCCCCGCCCGACGAGCCCCAGCGCGACGAGATAATCCTCGATCCACGGGTCGCCGACGAACTGGGCGTCTCGGTCGGCGACACGATCTACGTCGGGACCAGCCGACACACGGCGGAGACGAACGAGCTCACCGTTATCGGGATCTCGGGCTACTACTCGCAGTATCTCGGCTCGCCGGCGGTGACGGTCCCGCTGGGCGACCTGCAGGCCATCGCCGGCACATCGGGGACCGATCGGGCAACGTACCTCACCGCCGACGTGGCGGACGGCGCCGACCGCGACGCCGTCGCGGCCGACCTCGGCGAGGCGTATCCCGAGTACGACGTTCGGACCAGCGACAACCAGGTACAGTCGATGCTCGAGGAGCGCACGATGGTGCTCGCGAGCGGCGCGACGCTGGTCGGGCTCGCCGTCCTCGGCGGGATCGTCCTGACGGCCAACCTGTTCGCGCTCGTGGCCCACCAGCAGCGCGAGGAGCTGGCGGCGCTTCGCGCGATCGGCCTCTCTCGCCGGCTGCTCGCCGGCACGATCGGCACGCAGGGACTCGTCATCGGCCTGGTCGGCGGCCTGCTCGCCGTCGCGGTGACGCCGCTGGCCGTGCTCGGGTTGAACCGGTTCTCGGCGTCGGTGCTCGGCTTCGAGGGACTCCTCCGGACGCCACCCGAGATCTACGCCGGCGGGTTCGCGCTCGCGCTCGGTGCCGGAACGATCGTCGCGATCGTCGCCGGCTGGCGCGCCGGCCGCTACGCTCGTATCGAGCATCTCCAGGCCTGATACGGTCTGGTGTGACGATGTCCCGGAGCAACCGGTGACGGTTCGCGGTTGCTCCGGAACGGACTGACAACAGTCCGTATGAGCGCCTCGAGACCTGAACCCGAACCAGCGGTACCGACCGAGTCCCGTCGACGCTGCCGGCTTTCGCACGCCGAACCCACTTGCCGGCCGGTCCCGTACGTCTCGTGATGCGACTACGAACACCTGCTCGAGATCGATCGCCCTCGCCGGCGCGCGGATCCGAATCGACGGCTGACCACTCGCCGACGGCCGGCCTCGTCAAACACCTTCTCACCGCCGTCGGGATCCTCGCGTTCGCGTACGCCGTATCGCGGCTTCTGGACTCGAGGGAGTCGATCTCCACGGTCGACGAGGTTCGATGACGAGCCGCGGAGACCGTCCCGGACGAGGTCCGGAGCCGAACCGTCGACGCCGTCCCCGACGACCGGACCGAGCCGAAAGCGAAACGATAGTGTGAGGATAGCGAAACGGAAGCGGAACGAAAGTGAGGCGAAAGCGGAACGATAGTGTGAGGATAGCGAAACGGAAGCGGAACGAAAGTGAGGCGAAAGC
The DNA here is from genome assembly GCF_041894845.1 of Natrinema sp. H-ect4. Taxonomy (NCBI): domain Archaea; kingdom Methanobacteriati; phylum Methanobacteriota; class Halobacteria; order Halobacteriales; family Natrialbaceae; genus Natrinema; species Natrinema sp. H-ect4. The sequence goes on along the minus strand of NZ_JBHDYC010000015.1, from coordinate 99,890 downwards.
GGAACGATAGCGTGAGGATAGCGAAGAGAAACCCACGGCGTCGATCGGGAGTAACTGACCGGAAACGTGGTCCTTATCCGCCGTTCGTCCCTAGCGCGTTTCGATGACTGACGGGGATGTCGCGGCGTTTACGCACCTCGGGGCGACGGTTCGGGGAGCGCTCTCCGAACGCGGCTTCTCGCAACCGACGGCGCCACAGCGACTGGCGATTCCGCCGCTGTCGGCCGGCGAGAACACGCTCGTGATCGCGCCCACCGGAAGCGGCAAGACCGAGACGGCGATGTTGCCCGTCTTCGACCACCTCGTGGCAGGCGACGGTGAGCCGAGCACACCGAGGCGATCCTCGTCGGAGAGTCCCGCCGACGGCGGTCCACCGGAGGGGTTCGGCGTACTCTATATTACCCCGCTACGGGCGCTCAACCGCGACATGCGCGAGCGACTCGAGTGGTGGGGCGACTACCTCGACCTCGAGGTCGACGTTCGCCACGGCGACACGACCCAGTACCAGCGCGGGAAACAGGCCGAGGACCCCCCGGACGTACTGATCACGACGCCCGAAACCGTGCAAGCGATGCTCACCGGCAAGCGGCTGCGGGAGGCGCTCGCGGACGTCTCTCACGTCGTGATCGACGAAGTGCACGAACTCGCCGCCTCGAAGCGGGGCGCGCAGTTGGCGATCGGTCTCGAGCGACTCCGGGACCTCGCCGGCCCGTTCCAGCGGATCGGGCTTTCGGCGACCGTCGGCGATCCGGGCGAGGTGGGGCAGTTCCTCACGGGCGGCCGCCCTTGCGAGATTCGCGAGATCGACGTCGGGAGCAACGTCGACGTGACGGTCCGCGAGCCCGCGGTGACCGAGGAAGACGAACGGCTGGCCGGCGAACTCATGACCGAGGCCGACACGGCCAGTCACGTCCGGCTGATCCGTGACCTGGTCGAGGATCACGAATCGACGCTCATTTTCGTCAACACGCGCCAGACCGCCGAAGCGCTGGGCTCGCGGTTCAAGGAACTCGACCTCCCGATCGGCGTCCACCACGGCTCGCTCTCGAAGGAGGCCCGGATCGACGTCGAGGACCGGTTCAAGGCCGGCGGGATCGACGGCCTCCTCTGTACGTCCTCGATGGAACTCGGGATCGACGTGGGGCAGGTCGATCACGTGATCCAGTACAAGAGTCCCCGACAGGTCACCCGCCTCCTCCAGCGGATCGGTCGCGCGGGCCACCGACAGGACGAGGTCTCGAGTGGCACGATCGTCACGACGCGGCCCGACGACACGTTCGAGGCGCTTTCAATCGCTCGCCGGGCCCGCGACGGCGAGGTCGAGCCGGCGGCGATCCACGAGGGGAGCCTGGACGTGGTCGCAAATCAGCTGCCGGCGATCATCCAGAGCCGCGGCGACACGTACGTCGACGACGCCGTCGAGACGGTCACGCGGTCGTACCCCTTCCGGACCGTCCCAGCGGAGACGATCCGCGAGATCATTTCCGAACTCCACCGGAATCGAATTCTCTGGTTCGACGAGGCCGAGGATCGCATCGAGACCACCGGCGGCACCTGGCAGTACGTCTACGCCAATCTCTCGATGATCCCGGACGAGGAGACCTACGAGGTCCACGACATCGCCTCTGGGAGCCAGATCGGGACCTTAGACGAGCGCTTCGTCGTCAACTTCGCCCAGCCGGGGGAGGTGTTCATCCAGCGCGGCGAGATGTGGCGGATCGCCGAGATCGACGACGAGGAGGCCCGAGTCAAGGTCAGTCCCATCGAGGATCCCGCGGGCGAGGTCCCCTCGTGGATCGGCCAGGAAATTCCCGTCCCCGCCGCAGTCGCGGGCGAGGTCGGCGAAATTCGCGCAGTCGCGGAACCACAACTCGAAAGCGGTGCCGACGCCGCCGCGGTCGGCCGCGAACTCGCTCACCGCTATCCCGCCGACGAGTACACCCTGACCGAGGCCTGCGCGCAACTCGAGGCCCAGATCGACGCCGACGCGCCGATGCCGACGGCGGATCGACTGGTCCTCGAGCGACAGGGTCGAACGATCGTGCTCAACGCCCCCTTCGGCCACATGGCAAACGAGACGCTCGGTCGGATCCTCTCTGCGCTGTTGGGACAGCGCGCGGGGTCCTCGGTCGGCCTCGAGACCGATCCCTACCGGATCGAACTCGAGGTACCGAACTCGATCGCGACGAGCGACGTGCTCGCGGTGCTCGAGGAGACCGATCCCGACCACGTCGAGGCGATCGTCGAACTCGGGCTCAAGCGCTCCGACGCGCTGGCCTTTCGGCTCGCGCAGGTCTCCGCGAAGTTCGGCGCGCTCAAGCGCTGGCAGAATCAAGGGTCGGGTCGCATCTCGAACGACCGCTTGCTTGCCGCGCTCGAGGAGACGCCGATGTACGAGGAGGCGATTCGAGAGGTGTTCCACGAGGACCTCGATATCGAACGCGCGAGTTCGGTGCTCGAGCGGGTCCAGTCGGGGGATCTCGAGCTGGTGACTCACCGCGGGCGCACGCCGGTCGGACTGGGCGGTCGTTCGTCGGGCGGCAAGGAACTCCTCGCACCCGAAAACGCCGACGCGAGCGTCATCAAGACGGTCAAGGAGCGGATTCAGGACGATCGGGTCATCCTGCTGTGTACCCACTGCACCGAGTGGAAGGTGAAAACGAAAGTCAAGCGAGTGCCCGACCAACCCGAGTGTCCCGAGTGCGGGTCGACGCGGATCGCCTCCCTGAACCCATGGGCTGACGAAGTCGTGCAGGCGGTCCGATCGCAAGAAAAAGACGACGAGCAACGAGAGATGACCGAACGCGCGTTCCGGGCCGCAGGCCTCGTCCAGAGCCACGGCAAACAGGCCGTCATCGCGATGGCCGCACGCGGCGTCGGACCGCACAACGCCGCCCAGATCATCAACAAACTTCGCGAGGACGAGGCCGAGTTCTATCGGGACATTCTCTCGAAGGAGCGCGAATACGCCCGGACGCAGGCGTTCTGGGACTAACGGGAGATTGACTGGAGATCTGGAACCGCTGTCGGCGCATCGTCGAGCGCCAGGGCGTCCGGCCGAACAGCGTGAAGCCGGGCTCGACAGACGAGCGACGTGAGTCTGTCGGCGGCCACAGCTGGGTCGACGCCGAACCCGGCGAAGGCTCGACGGTCACCGTCACGATTCCCGTCGACGGATCGCGGTAGCGACTCGAGGGAGGGCCGCCGTTCCGACCCGTCGATCCGTAACGGCCATACGCCTCGCTCACGTCATTTCGCCCATGAAATTCGCGCCGGGGGCCTGGAAGTACGCCATCGTTCCGCTGCTCGCCGCCCCGTTTGCTCTTCTCATTAGCGTGACGGCGAGCCTCGTCGCGCTCGCGGCCGGTGCCGGGACCCTCGCGTTCTTTCGCGATCCCGAGCGCTCCCCGCCGCCGACGGGCGTCGTCTCGCCGGCCGACGGAAACGTCTCCGTTCTCCGCGAGGAAGGCGATCGAGTTCGGCTGGGCGTCTTTATGAACGTCTGGCACGTCCACGTCGTCCGTTCTCCCTTCGCGGGCCGGGTCACTGACGTCGAACACGTCTCCGGTGCGAACCGCCCGGCCTTCTCGAAGGAGTCCGACCGAAACGAGCGCGTCCACGTCCGCCTCGAGACCGACTCCCCGAACCTGCCGTCCGACGCAGGCACCGACGGGGCTGCAGCGATCGCGGACGACGGCGGGGAGCCCATCGGAGACGAACCCGAAGAGTCAGCCGGCGACGACCCGAACGCACACCCCGACGAACCGGACCACGACGCCGACGTTACGCTCATCGCCGGCGCGTTCGCCCGCCGCATCCACCCCTACGCCGAGCGCGGCGACGACCTCGAGCGGGGCGAACGGATCGGTCACATCGCCTTCGGCAGCCGCGTCGACCTGCTTTTTCCGCCGACGGTCGACCTCGAGGACGTCGCCGTCGATATCGGGGACTCGATGACCGCCGGCGAGAGCGTCGTGCTCGAGTCGTCGGCCGGCACCCTGGCTGGCGAGTTCGACCTCGAGACCTGATTCGGCGATCCTTTATACGATATCGAGCGGCCAACACGACCGTGATCGAACTCGACTGGGTAATCGACCGGATCGAGGGAGTGACGCTGGTTTCCGCGACCGTCGTGACCACCGCGACGACGCCACAACGGGTTCGTATCGAGAGCCGACTCGACGGCCCCCTCTGGCATCCAGGTCGCGGACCGCATCCAGACCCCGAGTGGACCGACGCAGGCTGGGACGGGATCGTGGAACCGAACCAGCACCGCGGTATCGGCTTCGCGAGTCCCGCAGCGCCCGCTGAGCCACCGCTCGAAGTAGTTGCCGCTCGGCGGGCCTCGACCGATCGGTCGGCGAGCGAGGCCGAGGCGCTCGCGTCACTGACCGAGTGGAAACCGACGCCCGACGTTCTCGAACGGCAGCGATGATCGTCGCCGTCAGCGGCGGCAAAGGCGGCGTCGGTAAATCGACGATCGCGTTGAACCTCGGTCGCGAACTGGACGCGGTCGTCGTCGACGGCGACCTCACGACCGCCGACCTCCCGCGCGGTCACGGCCCGAACCTCCACGATGTGCTCGCCGGTCGCGCCGACCCACTCGAGGCGATCGACCGCCGCGATGCGGTGCGCGTCCTTCCGTGCGGGCGAACCCTCGCCGGCGCTCGCGCTGCGGACCTGACCGCGTTCGCGCGAGTGATCGACCGGATCGAACGCGCATTCGGTCGCGTCCTCGTCGACTGTCCCGCCGGGCTGGCGCGTGACGTGGGCCGACAACTCGCAAGCGCCCAGCTGACCGTCCTCGTGACGACGCCGACCGAGCCGGCCCTGACCGATGCGCTCCGGACGAAGCGGCTCGCCCTCGCTCTCGAGACGCCGGTCGCAGCCGTCGTCCTCAACAGGGCCGACACTGCGGCCATCGATCGGATCGGTGACCACGTCGAGCGGTACTTCGGCGCGCCGGCGATCGGGCTCGAGGAACTGCCGGCGGTCGCCGACGCGCAGGCCCACCGGCGTCCCGTTCGCGACGTCCATCCCGACTGTTCGGCCGTCGACGCCGTTCGGACGGTCGCCCGGCGGATCGAACGCTGCGAGAAACGGCTGACCGATCGAATCGGTGTCCACTGATCGGTACGATACCGGAGATCAGGTATGAGTCGGCTACGTCTCAGAGAGCGAGTCAGAACGCGTCACTAGTCGGGGCAACCGTCTCCTCTCCGAACTCGAGTTCGATCGCCTCCGTGGTCGCCCCGTCGGCTCTATACTTCGGAACCGACAGATAGTGTTCGACGTTCGCTCCTGTCTCGGGCGTGACCGCCGTTATCTCGAAAACCGCATCGGCTGCGTGCGTCGTCACTGTTCGATTCGACGGAATCGTATGACCCTTTAGACAGTGTAACAGGCCGATGCTCCCGGTTTCGACCAGTTGCTCTTTGAGGTCGTCGAGAAACGAGACGTACTCGTCACGACCGTCCCGCTCGAGTGCGTTCACGGGATCGACGATCAGCGTGGACGACGCCGGGAGTTTATCGGCCATCGATCTCGCCTCAGCGAGCCCGTTCTCAGCACTGAGACGGCGGACTGTCGGATTTCCAGTCGCCGTCGGAACGGACTCGAGCGCTCGCTGAACGTTGTCCGACGACCGTTCAGTCGACAGATAGAGCGTGCCGCGGACGGCAGTCGCCTCGGAGAGAAACCGTTCGGAGCGACTGGCCGGGGCCGCCACGACCGCAACCATGGATCCCGGTTCCAGCCCGCCACCGAGCGCCCGATCGAGTGGATCGTACCCGGTCCGCAGCAGATCGTCGTCGTACGGTGGAGCCGATCCATCCATCGCGGTTCTCGTCGCTATCGTCGCCGCAATCTCGTCGTAGGCCGCTCGAGTCGCCTCGTCCGTCAGCGGTGCCGTTCCGTCGGGCACCCGGCCCAGAACCGGCACGTCGGTCCACGACCTGACCGTCTTCGGGACGCTCTCGCATCTGTTTACCACCGTTCCGACAATCGGCACCTCGAGTCGGCGGGCCATCTCGATCGTCGTTTCCGCAGCGGAGATGCTGCGCTCGCTATCAGTCGTGACGACGATCACTCCCTTGGCCGCCGAGAGCGGTTCGACGACATCGATCCCCGCCCCCGACGGACAGTCCACGAACGTTCGGATGGTGTCGGACTCGAGCCGGTCGAGCGCCACCTCGAAGTTCACCTCGTTCGACGATTTGGGGGCCGACAACAGCCCAACGTTCGACGTTCGGGGACTCCGTTGGACGACCGATTCGACGTCGGCGTCAGACTCGAGTGCGGCGAGCGTCGGCGTCCGATCAACGCCGCCCACAACGTGCAAGTTCGGCAGTTGGCAATCGGCGTCGACCGCGATCGATGTCGTTCCACGTCTCCCGACGGCCTCCGCAAGTCCGATCGTCGTTACCGTCTTTCCACAGCCACCCTTCGCGCCGGCGATAGCGATCATACTGAGGGTGGTGCGTCATCCTTTTTGAACCTCCGTCCCGGTCCTGAAAGTCGGTCTCTCTGTTTGTCGGGATGACTGTCGCTCGAGGGGCGAATCCGATGATGGTCAACTACTACTCCGCGATTGATCCGATTCGATACCGGTGTTTCTGATCGAGACAGTATCCTAAGAATTATACTTTGCTGAAGTAAAGTAACCGTACATAACATGGGTCGGAAATCGATTCGGACGCGCCGGAACTGGTTGGCGAGTTGTGCGAGCGTTACTGCGGGGCTTGCAACGCTGGCTGGGTGTACGAATAGTGACGAGACGAGTGACGAACCTGAAAACAGCGAGGAACTCTCACCTACCAGATGGCCGATGTACGGCGTCGACCCACAGAATACTGGCCATCATCCGACGGCGACTGGACCGAGTGGTGAAGAGGTAGAACTGCGGACCGTCTTTGAATCGGAAGGAGTGATTAGTAACAGTCCGGCAATCGTTGACGGGACGTTGTACGTCGCTGCAGACAACCATCTCCACGCAGTCGACCTTGCGACTGAGGAGCTTGAATGGAAGAAACAAGTGAATGCATCTCCTAGTGCTCATCCTGCTGTTTCTGATAAAGCGGTGTACGCCGGAACGAAAGACGGGATTGTCGCAGTAGAGCGTGGGGGCGATTCGGTGATCTGGCGGAATGATGTAGGAATCAGTAGCGTAAACCCTGTGATCGCTGACAATGCAGTAGTCGGTACGCAGAATCTGATTCTCCATCGCTTTGATCCGGAATCTGGTGACGAAAAACCCCTGCATAATATGCGAAATTATCAGGGCGGAGGACCGCATACAAATGTTCCTGCCGTTGCTGGTGGAACTGTGTATTTTGCGGGTGAAAATACCCTATATGCGGTAGATCTCGAGACTGGCGAGGTCGAGTGGGAATTCGAAAATCCAGCAGGAGAACCATTAGGTGAGAGTAATCCAGCAGTCAAAGACGGGACGGTTTATGTTGGTGGCGAAGACCAACGCCTGTATGCGATCGATACTCAGAATGGATCTGAAGAGTGGTCAATAGAAATTAATGCAAGCGTAGAATGTAGTCCATCAATAGCAGATGGGACGATCTATTTCGGTGGAGCTGGTGCGGGTGCTCAGAAGTTTTTTGCTATTGATCGAGATTCTCAAGATCATGTTTGGGGACCGAAGGACCTTCGATACAGTGTACGCTCAAAGCCAATAGTTGCTAATGGGATTGTCTATGTTTCTAGTTATCATGATCTATTTGCTCTGAATTCAGGAAATGGATCCATCAAGTGGAAGTTTGAAAATCTTGGAGAAGATGAAGGTGAATCAATTAGAGCGTCACCTGCTGTCTCCGATGGCACTCTCTATATTCCAACAGCTGAAGGCAATATATACGCCATAAACTCTATGAATTAGAAATATAGTTAAAATATTGTTTAACTATTAGCTGGGAGATTCCCATTTGAGATACAATTTGTATTAGTAGTATCAGGATTAGGCCCAGTATTGTTCCACCCAACCGTACACTCTTCCTGTGGCGAGTTTGATTTTTTATATCGCCATGTATCTCCAACACCAGGAGATCCTTTAGCTATCAGTTGTGGACTGGGAACAACAATTGGAATTACAAGGGTATTATCGAATGAAATAGATTCAACAGATCCAACAGCAAGTTCGTCTGCCTTGGCCCAAGGTGGTGTATCAATCGCCACGTTCAAATTTTGTCGAACATAGGCCATTTCACCTGTGTTTGTTGGATCTCCACTATTTGAACGTACTTCGAACCGAGCATATTCTCCCTGTACCTCGAGATAATACGCATCGAGTTGCAGATAGAACAGTGACGGCCACGGCATGAGAGGAAAACCTGGGTGTCCGACGCTATTGAGATAGCCAGCACCCATTGGAGTATGTTTCGTTTCATTTATATTAGAAATGCCAAGAGTATTCCCATCTTTCGGCCTAACTGCAGGAATATCGGTCCGATTAACAGTCTCTAACGATAGATACGTTGGTGATGCTTCAACCTGATATTTTACGTCATCCATCAGTGGTGAATTCTTGAGTGATGCTTGTGCATCCTCAGGACGTGTTTCGGGGTCCATCATCTGATCAATGAAGTTCATGGGACCACCGAGGAGATCGTTACTGGTATCGAGAAAGCCACCAAGGAGATCATTAAGTACACCACTACTCTCGCCGAGTGTCTCGTCGTGCCAGCCGCTGATCAGATCAATATTATTGTAAGTGTTCTCGAAGTATCGTTTCCGAACCTCCGATCGGAGAAGGTCAGCTGTGTTTTCATAGGGTACAGAGGTATTTTGATATACTAATTGATATTCTTTCTGACGGATATTTCCTTCGACTCTATCGAGTGGACTCGGCTTTTCAACCATATTCCAGAGATCAGTCTGATGTGGCTCAACAGTTGTTATAATTTCATAATGGGTCTGATTGAGTTTGGATAATACCCACTCGTACAATTCTTTCTCATTCCGAGGCTTGACATGTATATCTGGATCTGAGGAGTATGGAATCGCCCTCTCGAAATCGTTCTCCGTGATTATCGAGTGGCTGGATTGTTCTATTTTACGCTCGAGTTCCTGTTCTTGTGACTGTACAGATGTTGAACTTAGATCGAATGTCTTTCTCACTGCTCTTGTTTCAACATCTTTGAAATTATCTACGACACTGTACCCTTCCTTCCAAGTATCCTCCTCAATAAGCGATTGAATACCACGAGACTCATGATCAACCGCGAGATCATCAGAAACGAAGTTTCCACTGATTTCATAGCTAGCACTATACGTCGCGTTCTCTTCCCAATCCCAGGATATGTATGACGACCTGTTTTCCTCCTCATGTTCCCATTCTGCTTCAACACCGATCGAATTCTTATATGATATACTGACTTCGGCGAGATCTCGATTATCAAACCCGGTATCGCCGTTATCGGATACTGTATGGATTGAGACTTCAGCTTCTGCCGGCGAGATACCAGCATGATAGGTAATATTAACCGGTCCAGACCAGTTGTTGGGATTCTGAGCCCATTCACTCGGAGGAGTTGGATCCGGCAATCCAGTATGTTTATTTGGTCCAATCTCTGCCGTTGTTATATCTGCGCTATACACATCTTCTATAGACTTTGATAATATATCTTGTTGAGGAGCACTACTCAGAAATTCCTCTTCTATATCCCCCATAACACCCCCATTATCATCACGAAGGTTGCCAACTCTGTCAGCGATATCTTGATTGTTTAAACTATCTGAATAATAGCTAATAAGGTAATCTTTGTCAAACCTATTGGTTTTCATGAGCGAGTCATTGAATTCCGATTCCACTTGCTCCATAGTCATTCCACTCGCCATCTGCATATACGCGACATCGGCGAACGGATGCGCTTGAATCTCGACATCAGTCTCGACATTGTCCTCGAGCATCGTCAGCACAATATCCTGTACAGTCGGCGGATCCGGAAGTTCCCCTTCCTGATCGATCAGATCGCATCACAGAGATTCGTCCGATTAGAGAGGGTACTCGCCTCGCCGTCCGGGAGGAAGTCCGAGGTTTCGATGTCGCCCGCGCTCGAGGCGAGATCACCGGCCATACAGAGCGTCGGCAAAAGCATAGCCCGGTCCTTGTACGGGTCAGTGGTACCGAAGGTTTTCTCCTGAAGCCCGAAGACGGCATCGTTGACCATGACTTCAGTGTGCTCGTTGGGTGTGAGATTGTGGAAGGCGCGATCACCGCTGGCGAGGCGGTCGTAGTAGGCTTTCCCCCACGCGTACGGGTACATCCGAGCGGCGAAGTATCGCCCGAAGCCGTCGTACTGGCCGTCGCTTTCGAAAAAGCCCGTGTTAAGCTGTGATTGGAACTCGTCGGTCCGGTTTTTGAGCTGGTAGAGCGGCGTGCCGACAGTCACCGACAGCTCCCGTCGCTCGGTAACTGGCTGACCCTCCGTTTCGTCGACGGTGAGTTCGATGCCGTCGACCGCAACGGTGAGAACGCCCGATTCGCCTTTCTCGAGCGAAACGCGATCGATCGCCGCTTCGAGGTCGTCGCTGTCGCTCCAGTCGATCCGTTCGACGGAGGCCTCCGCGGTCGTCTCCCCATCGAATTGCTGGTGGGCGCTCGCGAACGACTCCGAGACCTCTCGGTAGATGAGGAGTTTGAGATACTGGTCGAAGACGGCCTCGTCGTCGTCCATTGCGGCGCTGACGGGAGCATCTGCTCCGTCGGTCGACGTGACGGGGGCACCGGCGGCGTCTTCGGTCGCGCGGACGACCGCCTGCCGCAGTTCGGCGATCGCAACCGACTCGGCGCGATCCATGGCGAGCGCCTGATCGGTGTCGACATCCGGGGTTTCTCTAGACTCCAGCACGCCGACAATCGCGATGCTACTGACCAGTAGCAATACGGCGATCAGGGCGAACGGAATCCGGGCTCGGTCGTCGTCTGCGATCGAAACTGTGTGTGGTCTGCGTGTCATACGTACCAGGTTTGAATCGTAATCGTGACCTCGTCAGTCGAGACTTCGTCGGCGAGCAACGCCGCGATCTCCTCGTCGCGTCGCTCGCCGTCGTACTGCTCATCGATCGCCGCGATTTCGTCTGCCAGCGCCGTTTGCAGGTCCTCCCCGAGCCAGTGTCCCAGCCCGTTCCGGCCGAACGTGTCCGCGTCCGCGATCCCGCGAACCACCTGCGCGTTCGCTTCGACCGCGTCCGCCTCCTCGCGCTTGAGCGGGCCGTGGTGAGCCGGAGCCGTCGTCCCCGTGAACTCGTACTCGAGCGATTTCACCAGCCGCTCGTACTGTGAAACGGTGAGTTCGTGGGAGAGCCCCTGACTCTCGAGGGATCGTTGGGTTGCCGCGGGCGGGAAGTAGCCGTCGACGATCGCGTTCCCGATGACCATTCCGGCCGCTTCGAACGACGCGTTCTCCGGGCTCTCGACGAAGTCGGTTCGATCGCCAAGGTAGTCGTTCCAGTACGTATCGGCGTTCAGATACGCGGATTCGATCTCGTCCGAATCGACGGCAGGAATCCCGCTCGAGGCCGTCAGCGTGACGCTCGAGACATCCTCGTTCGGCGGCGGTCGTTCGCCGGCTGTCGCCGTGCCGTTGATCGCCGCGTCGTCGTAGGGTTCCCACTCGGCGGTGACGTAGAAATGGCGGTTCGACCCGATGAGGGCGCTTTCGACGGACGCACCGACGGCCGTTTCGAACTCGTCGCCTGTAGAGCGAATTCGAGTGCCGTCGACATGGACGTTCGCGACGGCCGCGTCCGCGAGGAGTCCGGTGGCCGAGCCGTACTCGGTTCGGTGGTACACTCCCTCCCGATCTGCGATCGGCTCGGCGTCTTCGAGGCTGTACTGAACGCTGATGGTCGATTCGCCGAGAAGTTCGGCCGTCCGGTCGGCTCGATTCTCGTCGAACTTGTCGTCCGAGTTGTGCAGGTGGATCCCGATCAGCAGGACGCTGGCGCTAATGAACAGGAGGGCCATCGCGACGTCCATGACCGTACTCACGGCGCGGTCGGCGCTCATCCGTTCCACACCCCAACGAGTAGCGTTCCACCGCGGACCGCACCGGGTCTCGTGGCGACGGCGATGGGACGGGTGGCAACGCCGGCTTCGGCCGGCGGCCCCTCTAGCTCGCCGCTCTCGATCGGATCGCGATTCGGTTGCCCGTCAGTTCCGAACAACGCGTCGGCGACGACGGTCTCACGGCCGTCATCGATGACCGTCACCTGCACGTAGACGTTCCGTCCGTGAGGGAGCGATTCCGTCTCGATCAGAGTCTCGAGTTCGTCGTGATCAGAACTGCGAACGACGCCATCGGTCTCGATGTCCCCTTTGATCCGAGTCACTGCCGTCTCTTCGGTCGTCCGGTCGGTGGTTCCTGGAAGCGTATCCGTCAGATAGAGACCGTAGAGTCCGATACCGACGATGAGCGCCGAGACGGCGACGAGCGCGGCGAGCGGCTCGGTCTGCCCGCGCTGTCCGTTAGACGGTGACGAGCGTGACATAGTACGACTCCGATTCGCGATTTCGGTTCACGTATCCGTGGGTCTCGACGGTTTCGTCCGAGACGTCGATTGTTTCTCCCCCGGACTCACAGATGGGTACCATCTCACTGCCGCGGTCTGCTCGGATAGTCTCCTCACAGAGTTCGGTGTTTTCGGCGGTAATATTGACGTGGATTGGGAATTCTAACCAGCTGTTCTTCTGGAAATCGTACGGTCCAGCGGGCGCGGTTTCTCTCGAGGGAGTCGCTTCGACGGTTTTCTCGATGTACGCGTCCTGTTCCTCACTTTGGATGTCAAAGGTCAGCTTCGTGTCAGTGTTTGCCTCGTACGCGAACGTGACGTCGTGGGTCGAGTGCCCCGCAGAGATCGCTTCGACAGACGCGCGTATCGTCGGAACTGGCGTCGTACTGACCGTTCGGACCCGTAACTGGTCGTCCGCGGTCCGCCATTCACCGGAGTTGTCCGCGTAGGCGTCTTCGACGTCCTCGAGAAATACCTCGAGCGCGTTCGTCTCCGTCTCATCGAGTTCCGCTTCATACTCCGCTTCGAAGGGGCGTCCTTCGGAGAGGTTCTCGAGGCGTTCGTGCCCCATCACGGGGACGACGTGGCCGTAGCTGAGACTCGCGCGGGAAGTACCGTGCTCGTTTCGCATCGCGATCGTTCGGCCATCGAACTTGATCTCGGTCGCGTCGTGATCGTACGTGGCACTCGCGTCGTACGAGCTCCCTGCGGTTCGCTCGATGGTGTTTACGGCTCGGTTCGTGTCCGGGGGTGGTCCGGTCGGTAGCCCGAGTGCGATACCGGCGACGGCGGCGCTGATAATCGAGACCGCCAGCCAGACGTACCACGCGTCGGCCGGGGCTTCCAGATCCATGCTGCTGGTGGCCGCGTATTCGTATTTAAATCTGAGTCCGAATCGAAACGAGGCCGGATCGAGAGCCGCGACGCGACGAGCGCGGGACCGAACTGATCAGAGCAAGACGCCGATGACGGCGACGGTCAGGACGTAGAGGATCATCGCCGAGACGAGCGTACGACCGACGTGATACCCGACGAGGGCCCGGTCGAGACCGTGACGAAGTCCGATCGAGAGCGGGGTAATGATGAAACAGAGCGCGATCAGGTAGAGACCGACGACGACCGCGAGCGATTCCGCGGGGAATGCAGCGGCTTCCACCTCTCCCGAAGCGATGATATCCTCGCTCGACATCATGGCGGCCATGCCGACGGTCGCGCCGGCGACGAGCGGAGCGAAATACGCCGCCGTGTTGTCGAGCGTCCCGGTAACCTGCTCGAGGTTTCGTTTCGTCTCGGCTTCGACGGCCTCGAGTTCCTCCAGATGGTCGGCCATGGAGACGATTGCTCGGCCGGCGGGTTTCCCCTCTTCCGAGGCGATCGCGAGCAACGCGGCGGTCCCTCGAGTCCGGGGACTCGGAACGTTTCGAAGGGCACCGTACCGACCGAGAAATGCCTCTCGAACGCCCGTATGGAGCCGCCGCTGAATCCCGGCGGCGTCTTCGAAGACGGCACCGGTCTCTGCGGGGACGCGGTCGCCAGCGAGTTCGACCGCCGACTCCACGGACTCGCCTTCGGCGACCTGCCGGCCGACGATGTAGAGCGCGTCGGTCAGGTGGGCTTCAACGTCGCGGACGTACTGCCGAACCGCGAGGACGGGACGATACGTTGCGACCAATGCGACGCCGACGCCGAGGCCGATTGCCGCGACCGGTGCGAGGTGGCCGGGGCCGATCGTAGCAATCGTTACGTACCCACAAACGCCAGCGAGGATTCCCCATAGCAGCCGCAATCGGAGTCGATCGGGAACATCCGGATGCCTGTGGTTGATCGCGGGGGGCGGAAACGCGACCGGTCGACGGACGAGCAGCCAGAGGCTCGCCGCGATCAGGGTTCCGGGGAGAACAACGTTGTACAGCAGCACGAACAGCCAGATGTTGACGGAATAGCCGACCATTGGCACCGTCGGAACGAGCGAGACGAGCGCGAGCGGAAGCATGATCCCGAAGGCGAACAGCCCGGTCGCCGGTGCGCGGATCGCCGACGTAAAATCCGCCATCTGGCTGCGAGTACCGTTGAGAACGGCCGAGAGCGATCGATCGAGCGTCCGGACACGTTCGGCATCGGGTGCGTCCTGGGCGGCAACGAGCAGATGCGAGGACCGCCGAAGCGCCGGGAACCACTCGGCCCATTCCTCGGCGAATGAGAGCAGACCCGTCCCGGACGTTCCAATCGATCGATCGATGTGGCCGGAGAGACTCGTGGACAACGGGCCGGAGCCGGTCTCGGCCGCAAACCGAACCGCGCTCTCCAGCGCCGGCTGTACCTGCATGCGCAACACCGCCCGTCCGACGAGGTTCGGCGTCTCGCCGAGCGCCTCGGTTCTGCGGAACGCCGCCTGCAAGTGCGGCATCGAATGGACGCTGTGAATCGCCGCGAGCGGGAACACGAGCACGAAAAACAGGACGAACGAAATCGGAGCCGACGTCAGCAACAACGGCAGCGGCATGACGGCGGCGACGATACCGGCTCCGTATCCCGCTCGGACGATCGTCTCGCCATCATAGCGAGAGTCGGTAAACGACAGCGACTCCGCGAGGGCATCACTGACGGCGACATCGGCCGGGTACAGTGCGGCGAGCGACTGAACGAGAAACGGTACCAACGGCATCTCGAGATCACCCGCCGCCCCAATCGGTAGCCGGTGGCTCACCGCCCTTATTGGGAGCTGGTGGCTCGTCGGTCCGATCGGTGTGAGCCGTCTCGTCGCTCCGAGAGAGATCTCCTCTCTCGTCTCCGCGACCGGTGTACGCTGTCGCGACCGCCTGTGGGCTCGTTCGGCCGTCGTTCACGAGCGTCGACAGGAGTTCGGTTCGCGAGGAAATCGCCCGCCGAACGGCAGCGTAGTCCTCGGTCGGCCCGGCGAGTCGGTTCACGATCCGACTCTCGCCACGATCGATCCGCCCCGTCGCGACGGCGCGGTCGCCCTCGAGTTCGTACAGCGGTTCGAATCGGATGTCATCGCCGTTCTCGATGACTTCCTCGACTCTGGCGAGTCGTCGATTTCGTCCATCGGGGGCCCGATAGGCCTGAACGGTGACGACGACGTCCGTTGCGCCGAACGACGACGGTTCGACGCCGAGGTCAGAAACGACCCGCTCGTAGACATCGTCGGCACCGTCGCCGTGTATCGTTCCCACCACTGCGTTGGCGTTCGCACCGACCCGCATGGCCTCATAAAGGACCTGTGCTTCCTCACCGCGGATTTCGCCGACAACGAGGGCTCCGTCGCCGAGCCGAAGCGCAGTCCTGAGCGCTTCCGCAGCCGATATTTCGGGACCGTCGCCGGTTCCGGTTCGAAGCGCCTGCACGTCGCGGCCGACCGACTGCAACGCCGCTACCGGGAGTTCGGGCGTATCTTCGATCAGGACCGTTCTCGTTTCGGGGGCGAGTTCGTACAGGAGCGTTCCCAGCAGCGTCGTCTTCCCCGATCCCCGGGTACCAGCGATGAGGGTCGCGGCGTTACGTTCGACAGCAACCGAGAGAAACGCCGCGACCGCTGCAGGGACGGTTCCGTTCGCGACGAGCGCCGGGAGTGTGAACTCGTCGGCGGGCTGCTCCCGGAAGGCGAAGGCGATTCCGTCCGCGACCGGATCGGTGACACCGGCGACCCGGATCCCGGTGCCATCCCCGAGCGAGGCCGTCGCGTCGACCGTCGGACTCGCCCGGGAGAACGCCCGCCCGCTGGTGCGGCGAACCCGCGAGGCGAGTGCTCGTGCACCATTTGGCGTGAGCTGGACGTTCGTCGGCATCGACTCTCCGTCGACGACGACGCGAATCGGGTTCGCTGCCACCGGTGACGTGACGTACACGTCGGTGACGCGCGGATCGGCGAACAGGTCCTCGAGAATCCCGTACCCGCTCGTGTGTTTCGTCAGAATATCCGTCAAGAGCCGGTCGGCCGGCCCGCCGCTGGCGTACTCGATCGCTCGAGAGGGCGCGCGGTCGCCCTCGACGACTCCCTCGGCGATCGCCTCGTATCCCTCGAGGAGCCGTCGCCGATCGGTGTCGGAGAGGGCCGTATCGACCACGTCGAGAGCATAGCGCGGAACGTCGCCAGATCGGCCGTAGATCCGCGCTTCGCTACCCGTCCGTAACGACTGGAGGTCTCTGAGATGCGCGCCGTCGTCGATCGTTCGGTCGATGAAGTACTGGCCAATAGTGAGCCCGACGGTGGCGGGCAGGACCGTCTCGTTGCGCTCGAGACCGGTCGCCGCCGCGATCAGCCCCGATTCGACGCCGATATCGGCGATCGGTCCGGCTCTCGTTCGGACCTCCGAAGCGACGGCGATCGGGTCCCGCGCAGCGGCCGCGGCCAGCCGCTCGTCGCGCTCGCCAAGAAGCGAGATGAACCGCCCGGCAGACTCGAGGAGGTCGACGCCGCGGTCGGCGTACCGGCGTTCGAGGCCGTTCGATCTGACGATAATCCGTGTGGCCGCTCGCTCGGCCAGCGCTTCGATCGCCGTTCGACGGCAGGCGGTCGCGTTCTCGAGGTCGCCATCGCAGTCGGTCGCGTCGAGAACGAGCGTCTCGTCGTCGAACGATGCGGTGCAGCCACACGACGAGGCAGTGTCGGTTCGATTTCCGAACACGCCGCCGAGGCCCAGGTCGTCGATGACCGATCGAAGGCGCGTGGTCCCGTGCGGAGACATACCGATGGTGGCAGCGGCATCCAATTTAAACTCGAGCACGGGTGGCGACGACGATCGGCGTTCGGTTCTCGTCAGTTCGGAGCGACAATACGAGTTGTACCTCACCAGCTCCGTCGAGTTCGACCGATTCGTTGCCATGTGGATCGTTCCAGACTACCGGTTCGTCGATCACTCCGGTCCGCGTCGTTCCGTCCGCGAGAACGTACCGAACGGAGCTATACCGTCCGGTTTCCGCCACAGTGATCTCGAAATGAGTGACGGCTTCGGTCGTGAGCGAGCCTCGAGGCAATCGCACGTCGACGACTCGCCTGGGGTTCGGATGGTCGTCGGGAGAGATCTCTTCCGTTTCTACGAGGGACGTCGCCGCATCGTCGATCGCCGTAATGCTTGTTTCGACCTGCCGTTGCGTGTTCAGCGATGCACCCCGCTCGATCGCCGGGATGGCGAGGACGATGAGGGCAATCGCGAGCAAAACGGCAACGACGATCCGGATCACGGGAGCTTCGACCGAAGTGACTCAAAGATGCCGCTTCCGGGTTCGTCGTCCTCGGTCGACGCCGATTCCTCGGTCGAGCGGTCGCCGTTCGCCGGGTCCGCGAGCCGACAATCGAGCGCGTCCTGCGTGGCTTGCCTTCCGCTCCAGGTGCTATCGGCGCTCGTTGCCGTCGAGTCCGCTCGATCGTCGGAACCGGGCCCGTCCTGTCGGTTCGGGCTCTCGCCTTCGCCGGTCGGTGCTGCGACGATTTCCGTGGCAGTCTGCTCGACGGAGAGCGAGCCATCGGTTTGCTCGTTCGCAGTGATTGGCGGTAGTGCCCCGCGACCGTCTCCACCGGTGGCCGAGTCGGGTGCCGCGGCCGTCTTCCCTCGGATCCCCGATCCGTCGCTATCGGACGGTTCCCCTCCGCCATCTGGTGTCTCAGTTCCACGTTCGAGCGCGACGCCCTCTCGGTCGTTGGGGGCAGCCCTCACACCGTCGGAATCGCCGGTATCGCGAGAGCCAAGGACGCGCTCGAGTTCGTCGAGACGGTACTCGAGCCGATCGACAGCTGCGACGGCCCCGTTAGCCCGCTTCTCGACGGTCTCGTTAACGGATTCGACGGAGCCGACGAGTCCGTCGAATGCGTCGATTCGTCCCTCGAGATCGGCGATCCGTCGCTCGTGTGCGTCGACCCGTTCGGTGAGAGCCGCGAGATCCTCGGTGAGGGACGCAGCGTCGCCGACGGCAGCCAGTTCGAGGTCGCCGTCGACGACCGCGCGTTCGACGGTCGACAGCCGCCGTTCGATGCGTTCGATATCGCTCATGGCGAGCGTTGCCGTCCCTTCCCATTTAAACACTGATCCGAATCGGGTTCGGATCGGTTGCCTAATTGCGGCTATCACTATCGTTTCGATCGGTAAACCGCTCGTTCACTGCGGACGATTCCGGTGAATCAGTCGCGATTGTTCGAAACGGTCGGACCGATATTTGCGTCGTCGCCGAGAATACACACCTCCCCCAATGGCGAGCCCACCCTCTGCCACCGACCGTCGATCCGCCGACTCGAGCCCGCCGAGCGAACGTCGTGACGATGAGGATGGCATGCTCGAGCGAGCGACACCGGGGCTCGCCACCCCGATCCGCGCCGCGGGATTCTGGGCGGCGATCGCAATGCCGATTCTGTACGTCCCCGTGCTCGCGACCGGGTTGTCGTCCTCGTTCGACGGCGTTCTGTTTCTCGGACTGATCGTCGGCAACCTCCTCGCGCTGTACGTCGGCCACGCCCATCGCCAGTAGCGGCGCGTGGACTACTCGCTCGAGCCTCGCGATCGAACGTGGCCGAACTCCCGTCGGATCGCCCGTCGTTTGACGAGGCAGAAGCTGACCGCGATGAGCCCGAATCCGATCAGCGTCGCGGTATCGACCACTTCGCCGAGATAGAGCCAGCCGACCACCGCGGTGACGATCGGTGCGACGTACGAGACCATGTTGATCTCGACGGCCCCCAGTCGCTCGAGCAGGTCGAAGTAGACGAGAAAGCCGATCGCGCTCGCGCCGAGCGATAGGTAGGCCAGCGCACCGATTGCCTCGGGGTGGGTCCACGCGGTCGGCTCGAGCGGCTCGCCGATCGCGACGCTGACGAGGTGTAACACGAGCGCGCCGCCGAGCATCGACCAGGCTTCCATCGTCTCGATCGGCAGCGAGGTATCGAAACGGCGGGTGAGGACGCTGCCGAGCGCGAACGCCGCCGCAGCACAGAAAACGAGCCCCTTCGCCACGATGCCGGTCGCGAGTAGGTTCGACGGATCCGGCCGAACGATGACCGCGACGCCGGCGAGGCCGACGACGACGCCGACGATGCCGACCGGGGAGAGGGCGTCTGCGGGGACGAGCGCTCGAGCGAACCCGGTGCTCAGAACCGGCGAGAGACTCACCAGGATAGCGGCGGCCGCCGCCGTGGTGTGCTGCTGGCCGACGAACAGGAAGGCGTGGTAGGCCGCGATCAGGAGCACGGCGCCGACGGCGACCTGCCGCCACTCGGCCCCGGTACGAGGCCGCCATCGATCGACGGCGACCGCGGCGTAGCCGAGCATCACGATACCGGCGATGTCGTAGCGCAACGCGGCGAACAGGATCGGCGGGATATATGAAAGCCCCGCACTGATCGCGACGAACGCCGCGCCCCACAGCGTTGCGAGCATCAGAAAGAGACCGAGATTTCGATACCGGGACACGGTGATCGTCTCGGGAGAAATCGCCTATGCGTTTCGGTTCGAAACGCCGAGAGCGGGCAGCCATTGAGCCGTCTCCGTCGTGGTCGAAAGAACCGAGATCCGTCGCTGCCGGATCGCAGCCTCGGCCAGCCGTGTTACAGCGGGCCAGTCGTGTTACAGCGGCTCAGAATATGCGCCCCTCAGAGCGGCGGCCGTTCGCGAATCTCGGGTTCGTCCTCGGTCTGCCGGAACTGCTCGAGGAGGGGTTTGACGTCCTCGAATCCCGTTGCCAGCACGATGTCGCCGCTTCGCAGGTCGTATTCGATGATGTCGTAATCCTCGAGTCGCGGCAAGTGATTGTGGACTAACGAGACGTACACTCGCTGTCTGCGCTCCTTGTCGACCGCGTCGGCGTGGACGTCGAGTTTCCAAGCCGCGACCTGCGCGACGAGATCCTCGAGGTTCGCAGTTCGGTCGTCCGCTAACTGGTAGAGAAGGTACCGTCGTTCGGATTCCGCGAGGAGAGAGCACGCCGCTTCCATCCGACTGGCGTTCGTCTGGTTCATACTTCGACCAAGTACCAAGTGGTATTACACCTACCGCCAACACAGATAGGGTCCGGACCGATCGGTCGAAACCGGGATCCCCCGCTGATCGGTAGTTCGACTGTCTCAGCCTCAAAATACTCGAAATAGTCACTTTTAACTGATGTTCACATGTAGTTAGTTTTTCCCGAGGGGGGGGGGCGTACCCATATAGCGTCGAACGGGTGACTCCCATGTGAAACAGTGCCATCTGTTACCACGGGCGGTATCGTTAAGTGTCCAAATAACCTACGCGTTTCTATGGCCGCTCACGGCCGGCCCGCACTGCGGGACTTGTTCGACGAGTCGCCCACGCCCCACATCGCCCACCCCCCGCGGACCCACCATCGTGATTTCTACGTCGCAACCGACGGGTCCTTCCGAGACTCCGGTGGCGGGCTGGGTGCCGTTATCGAAACGCGCGACGGCACGCGCGTCGCACGCGTCGCGACCGCGGATACGCCGCCGGACAACAACGTCGCCGAGTATCGGGCGTTGCATCTCGGACTTGACGTCCTCGCTGCAAGAGCGCCGCGAGACGCCGCCGTCGGCGTCCTCATCGATCACGACGCGCTCGCCAGCAACGTCAACAACGCCATCCTTGCGACCCGCCATCCCGACGGGAAATCGCCCCGTCCGGTCACCGTCCCGACCGCGACGCAGTATCACTGGCGCGGCATCCGGGCCCGACTCAACGGGTTCGACGAGGTCCGGGCCGCCCGTATCGACAGCGATCAGAACCCCGCACACCCCCTCGCGAACACGCCGGAACGGTACTATCACGTCAATCGGGAACCCGACCGCTGCGTCCTGCCCGAAACGCCGGAGGCAACCGCCACCGAGTTCCCGCCGCCGTCCCGAGCCGACCGCAACGGCGGCAGTGGTGGCAGCGGCGGCGGTCGCGCCTCGGACTGATCGCGGGCCGACGTGCAGTGGCGCGCGCTGTCCGCCGACCGTGATTTCGGAGACGAGCGCCGCCCGGAACCGCCATCGTTTTCTCACCGCTCGAGCAAGTCGTCTCCGATGAGCCTTCGCGTCGCGGTCGCCGCTCCGTTCATCCAGCACGGCGCGCGTCGCCTCAAGGAAAACGAGGTCGTCGTCGCCCTCTCGCTCGATCGGGACTGGTTCTCCC
This sequence comes from Natrinema sp. H-ect4, assembly GCF_041894845.1. NCBI lineage: Archaea > Methanobacteriati > Methanobacteriota > Halobacteria > Halobacteriales > Natrialbaceae > Natrinema > Natrinema sp. H-ect4. The sequence continues at coordinate 78,255 of NZ_JBHDYC010000015.1, read as the reverse complement.
CCGATCAGGCCAAACGGTTGATCGACATTGCTACACAAGAAGGGCTCCTCGAGCGCGGTGACGACGGCCTCGAGATCACGTTCAACCCGTCGGAGGTGACGGTGCCGGAGGAGTTCGTCCCCGACGAGGACCTCCTGCGGGAACGCTCTGCGTTCGAACGCGTGCTCGATTCGCTGGTCGCCGAAGGGATGGAGAAACACGAGGCCGTCGGCGCGATCAATACGCTACAGCAGGAACTCGGCCTGACCATCGAGGCCGCCGCGGTCGTCTACGCCCGCCGTCAGGGGATCGACGTCGGTGACCTCGCCCCGATCGCCCGGGAGGCCGTGCTCGACACCGAAGACGGTTAATCCCGCCACCCCGACCGACCGGTATGGTCGAAAACCGGATCACCGACGGCCGCCGGATCGCCGAACTCCTCTCGAGCGAAATCGACGGCCGCGAGGACGGCGAACTCGCACACTTCGCCGTGACCAACGCCGATCGAGACGTCGAACCGACGGCCGACGGCGCTCGCGCCTACGACGTCACTCGCCACGACGAGCGGATCGCTCGCGTGTTCATTCACGAAGACAGGGCGCACCTCGAACTCGAGGCCGGGCAGGACGTCGCGGCTGAGGCGGCAGCCGACGTGGATCTTCGGGTGCGGCCGAAGGCGACGCAGCCGCCGAGAACGCTCGTGTTCGTCGAGAGCGGCGCCGAGGTTAAGCGAGCCACGGACGTGTTACAGGCAGTGAGCCGGCGGCTCGAGGAACCCGACGCGTAGAACGAATACCGCTAAATTGGGTGTACCACAAGCGGTGGCGCGCGCTGTCGCCCGACCGAGTGCGAGCGAGGGCGGCCGACACCATTGCACGAGGGATGAGCGAACGCAGTGAGTGAATCGGCCGGGGAGGGCGTGGCGATTCCGTGTGGCCACGATAGCAGGACACGTTGTCATACCCCATTCTATCAGAATACACGGTTCCATACACCTACCGGCGCATTGGTTGGTGAGAGTATAGTTGGTAAGACAACCGTCTGATAGTTCTATAACGACTTCACCTGGCAACTAGGAGGGCCGCACCCTCCCCAGCCGATTCGCTCGTTCGCTCTGCTCACTCGCTCATCCCTCGCGCAGCGTCGTGCCGCGGTTCATTGGCATTCACCGCGGCCCAGCGCGCGCCACCGCACGCCGGTCGACCAGTCTCGAGTGATACGCCCTTCTCCTGTACTGAACGATTCCGGGGAGAGCGCAATAGCTCACCGAAAGAAAACGTCCGTCGGGCTGAAAAGGTATCACAGGGGCCGTTTCACTCGAGCGTCGCAACGAGTTCCGGAATCGTCGCTGCGATCTCCCGCTGGTCGACGTGTGTGATCGCGCGCGAATCGGGCTCGGGACCGTCCTCGAGCAGCACCTGAATCGCTCGCATCCCCGCCTCAGTCGCGCCCCGAATATCGGCCTCGACCTCGTCGCCAATGTAGACCGCGTCGGCCGGGTCGACGCCGAGTTCGCCGGTGATCGCCTCGAACGCGCGCGGATCGGGCTTCCCGGCCTCGAGTTCGCCCGTCACGAGCGCGGCGTCGAAGGCATCCTCCCAGCCCAGCGTCTCGAGTTTGTCCCGCTGGGCGCGGACGGGGCCGTTGGTGAGCAGGCCGACCCGGTACTCGCCGCGCAGGTCCGCGAGCATGGCTTCGACCCCGGGGAGCGCCTCGAGGTCGTCGGCGATCGTCTCGCGGTAGGCCGTCGCGACCGCGGCCGGGTCGGCGTCGCTCTCGCTGTCCGCGAGCAGGTCGGCGAAGATTGGCTCGCGCGTCTCGGTGGTGAGGTTCCGGCGGTGGGCCGCGAGATACGCGTCACGAGTGAGCGACGGCGCACCGGTTGCGGTCGTGGCATCCTCGAGAATCGTCGCTCGATCCCGCTGGGGAACGGCGAGCGTGTAATCGAGATCGAAGACGACCGCCTGTGGCATAGGTGTGAAAGGGGACTCGAACGGGTTGAAGCTATCCCTTCGGAGACGGCATCACGCTCTCACTCCTGTACCGGTTCGGTAGCGCCGGAGCGCCGCCGCTCGAGCGCCGAGACGACGACGGGTTCGATCCGGCTCGAGTACTGCATGAGCGACGTGCCGAGGATGCTCATGACGAGGACGTAGCCGACGGTGAAGGCGTAGATCGTCTGTGCCGTTTCAGCGGCGATACCGCTGCCGGCCCCTGAGAGCGCGAGGCTTGCGATGATCAGGGAGAACTCGCCGCGGGTGGCCATCCCGAAGCCCACCCGGAGCGAGCGACGGTCGTCGAGACCGTAGATCCGGCCGCCCAGAAAACCGCTGACGAGTTTCGTCGGCGTCGTCACGACGACGGCGGCGACGATCATCCCGAGAATCGAGAGCGTGAACAGTCCCGGATCGGTGACGAGGCCGATCCAGAAGAAGAAGATCGCCGCGAAGGCGTCCCGGAGCGGCTCGAGCAGTCGCTCGAGGTCGTGGACGTGGTCGGTCGACGAGAAAGTCATGCCGACGAAGAACGCGGCAACGGCCTCGCTAACGCCCAGCGCGAGCGCGATTCCGGCGACGAGGATCGTGACGCCGAGCGCCCGGACGACGATGAACTCGTTGGTATCGGCGTCCAGAAAGCGCTGGAAGAAGCCGGTCCCGAAGGTGACGAGTGCGAGCAAGGCGAGGATGACGCCGATCGCGATGCCGATCTGGCCGGCGGCCGCTCCGACATCGCCGCCGCCCAGGACCAGCGCGGACGCGATCGTCAGGTAGACCGCGATGAACAGGTCCTCGTAGACGAGCGTCCCGAGCAGCGGTTCCGCCTCGTCGTTGGCAATCCAGCCCAGATCGATCAGCGACTTCGTGATGATCGCGCTCGAGGAGATGTAGACGATCCCGGCGGTGAGAAAGGCCGCGAGGAAACTCCCGAAGACGAGGTAGCCAAAGACCAGCCCGGTCCCAAAGTTGATCGCGAGATCGACGCTCCCCGCCTTGCCGATCCGGTCCCTGCTCGCGAGCAGTCGGTCCAGATTGAACTCGAGGCCCAGAAAGAACAACAGGAGGACGATCCCGATCTCGGCCCCGACGACGATGAAGTCCGTCTCACCGAGCGCGAGTCCGCCCAGCGCTGCCAGGAGGTCCATCCCGCCGATCGTCACCTCGGGAACGGTGACAGTGACACCGCCGATGCCGACATCGGTCCCGGCGAGCGCGGGGAGTTCACCCAGCACGTTCGATCCCAGCACCATCCCGATGATGATATAGAACGGGATCACCGACTGATCGATCCAACTCGAGAGAATGCCGGCGAACGCGACCGCGGTAAAAAGGATCCCGACGTCGACGAGCGCCGTTTCAGTCGCCACTACCGATCACCCCCGCGGCGGTACTCGTCCCGTTCACTCCTCGAACCCTGCTCCAAGCAGTTTCTCGAACTGGGCGCAGTCCTCGCGGTCGCCGATGACGACCAGCGTATCGCCGACCTCGAGGATCGTCTCCGGCGTCGGCGGCGAGATCAACGTCTCACCGCGCTGGATGGCGACGATCGAGACACCCGTCCGCTCGCGGATGTTCGCCTCGGCGAGACTCTGGCCGGCGACTTCGGCTTCCTCGGCGACGCCGTACCACTCGAGGTACGTATCATCGGAGAGCATCGTCTCCACCTGTTCGGCTTGCACCGGCTGGAAGTACGCCCCCTCCAGGATCGTGCCGATCTTCCGGGCGAGCCGGTCAGATGCTTCGAACATCTTCTCGCTGTCTGCATCCCCGTCCGCCTTCAGATAGACCTCTCGTTTCCCCGTATTGTGCGTCACGATGACGAGTCGCTCCCCGTTCTCGAGTTCGACCTCGAACTTCTTCCCGACGCCGGGGAGGTCGCTCTCGTAGACAGTCATACCAGTATGTACGAAGCCGACGCATTAAATAGCGTGTCCTCGCGGAGATGCGAGATCGGTGCTCCCTCCGCAGTGATCGCTCCTCGGAGCCGACGACGAACTACTCTGCGAGCACTCGAGAAACCTACTCCGCGAGCACCCGAGAAACCTACTCCGCGAGCACCCGATGAAACTACTCTGCGAGCCCCTCGATGAGGAACGCTGTGGAGGCGAGGTTCGTCGCGAGCGCCGTGTCGCGAACGTCACAGATCCGCAACAGCGCCGAGATATCGGGCTCGTGTGGCTGGGCTCCAGCGGATCCCGGAGGAGGACGATCCCGTCGAGTTTCCCCGCCGCGACCTCCGAACCGATCATCAGGTCCCCGCCGAGCGGTCCTGACTCCGTGCGTTCGACCTCGAGGTCGGTCTCGTCTACGAGCCGCTGCCCGGTGGTTCCGGTCGCGATCAGCTCGTCGGTTCGCAGTTGTTCCTCGTGCGCTCGAGCGAATTCGAGGAGGTCCGGCTTCTTCGCGTCGTGGGCGATCAGTGCAATCCGAGTCATACCCGGTCCGTCCACCCCGCGGAAAATAAGCGCTCGCTCGCGGAGGCCTTCGATTTCGGGTCAGAACTCCTCGACGTGGGGCCGAACGTCGAGCTCGAGCGTCCACGCCGACCGATCCTGCGTCACGAGGTGCCAGTAGGAGTCGGCGATGGCGTCCGGATCGAGGTATTCGTCCTCGTCGCGGTCGGGCTGTAATTCCCGAACCTCCGGGGTTTCGATCTGGCCGTCGATCACGACGTGGGCGACGTGGATCCCCGCGGGACCGAGCTCCCTTGCCATGGATTCCGCCATCCCGCGGACGGCGAACTTGGCCGCGCTGAATCCGAGCGCGCCGCCGCGGCCGCGAACCGCCGAGGTCGCACCGGTGAAAATGATCGTCCCGCCGTCCGCAGCGAGCATGTCGTCGACGGCCTCCTGCGAGCACAGCAGGGAGCCGTACGCCGACGTCCGCCACGCCCGTTCGAACTGGTCCGGTGAAATCTCCTGCAGTCCCGTCCACGAACCGCCGCTGGCGTGATTGACGAGGATATCGACGGAGCCGAACGCGTCGCGGACCTCCCGAAAGCCCGCCTCAACTGCGTCGGGATCCGTGACGTCCGTCGGAACGCCGAGCGCGTCGTCGCCGAGGTCGTCCGCGAGTTCCTCGAGGTAGTCTGCCGAACGGGCGAACAGCCCGACCTGACAGCCCTCGTCGACGAATTTTCGGGCGATCGATGCGCCGAGGCCGGGACCGACGCCGGCGATGACGGCCGTTTGCGTCATAGCGATAGCACGAGCGCGCGCCACAAAACAGTGGTCGTGGATCGGTTCGGAAGTCGCAGCGATCGACAGACGGCTCGAGGCGGCTATCGACTTTTGGCACTGGCGACCGACCGCCAACTATGGACGATCCCACCGAGCCCGACGATCGATCGGCGAGACACGTCTGGTCGGCCGGTCGGTATCCCGCGATGGCACCGAACATGCTGCCCGCCATCGCGCGACTGGTCAACACCGCGGGGATCGATCCGGGCAACCGCGTCCTCGACGTCGGCTGCGGGACCGGCAACGCTGCGTTGACAGCCCGTCGAGCGGGCGCGAACGTCGTCGGCCTCGATCTCGCTCACGGAATGCTCGAGTTGGCCCGTGACAACGCCTCGCTCGCCGCCGAAGCCGATATCGGCTGGCTCACCGGCGACGCCGAGGCCCTGCCCGTCCCGGACGACGCGTTCGACGTGGTCCTCTCGAACTTCGGTCACGTCTTCGCGCCGGACTCGACCCGCGCCGGCGCGGAACTCCGACGCGTGACGAAACCCGGCGGTCGAGTCTGTTTCACCGCGTGGTCGCCCAACGGCGTCGTCGGGGACCTCACGGAAGTCTTGACCGACCACGTCGCCGAAGCGCCGAGCGATCCGTGGTCGCACCTGCAGTGGGGCGAGCCTGCTTTCGTCCGCGACCAGTTTGCCGACGTCACCGACTGCTCGTTCCAGCGCCGACTGCTCGAGTTCCGATACGCCACGCCACATCACTTCTGGCGGGAGTTCGCCGAGGAGTCCGGCCCGCTTTCGCCCGTCCTCCGGCGCATGAACGACGACGACGCGCGCGCCGCGCTCCGCCGGGACGCGGTCGCCGCGCTCGAGGACTGGTTCGGTGACAACGCGATCCGCGTCGAGTACCTTCAGGTACGAGCCGTGATCGAGTAACACCGTCAGCGCGATCGCTCGCCGTCGGCGAGCGCCGAGACTCGCACGAAGTTCCTCGAGCTGACGGTCACGCATCGAGTACCGTTTCACTTTCCGGAACGGGCGTTTTTGGCGCTCACTCCTGTGGCAGTGACCATGGGCGTGTTCGACAGTTGGGACGGCAAGCGCGTCGCCTGGGTCGTGCTCGGAGCAGTCCTCGCGGCGCTGATCGGCCTCGCTCTCTTCAGGTACATCGGTCCGTTCCTCTTCGCGATCTTCCTGTACTACGCGACGCGGCCGCTCTACCGACAGCTCGATCGAGTCATCGACCATCCGAACGTGACCACGACGGCCACGATCCTATTCGTTATCCTGCCGATGATCGCCGTCGTCGCCTACGCGGCCGTCGTCGGGCTCAGGGAACTCGATCAGCTCCTCGCCGCGAGCGACCTCGAGGCCTACCGGTCGACCCTCGAACCGTATCTGCAGCCGATTCGTCAGGGAAACGTCGGCGAGCTTCGAGACGCGATCGGGAGCGGAGGCGGTGGCTCGTTCGCGGGCGCGCTTCGACAGGGCGTCCCAGGAGCCGTCGGTCGACTGCTGTCGGTCGCCGGCGAGGTGTTTTCGGTCCTCGCCCGGTTCTTTCTCATGCTCACGATTCTCTTCTACCTCCTGCGGGACGACGGGAAACTGCGTCGGTGGTTCTACGAGAGTATCGACCACGACGACGACATCGTCTCGTACACCCAGGCGGTCGACGACGACCTCGAGACGGTCTTCCTCAGCAATCTAGCGGTTATCCTGGTGGCAGCCACCGCCGCCGCCGTCACGTACTACGGGCTCAATTTCGTCGCCTCGGGCGGGACCGTCGTCGGGACGCCGGTGTTGCTCTCCCTGCTCATCGGGATCGGGACGCTGATCCCGGCCGTCGGGATGAAAATCGTCTACGTCCCCTACGGGTTGGTTCTCCTCGGCGTCGCGCTGACGACCCCGAAGCCGCTCTGGCATCCGATCGCGTTCTTCGCGCTCACGTTCGTCGTCGTCGACACCATCCCCGACTTCTTCGCGCGGTCGTTCCTCTCCGCGCGCAGCGGCGTCCACATGGGTCTCGTCCTCCTCGGCTACTTCCTCGGCACGCTCGCGTTCGGCTGGTGGGGGCTGTTCCTCGGTCCGATCGTCGTCGTCCTCGCGGTCCACTTCGGGGAGACGGTCTTCCCCGGACTCGCGAGCGATTTCCTCCGGGAGTGACGCTGCCGATGACTCAGCGAGGGCTCCGATACGACCGCTGGTTCAACGATGCGGATTGCAAGACATCATTAAAGACGGTTCGCGGCGAGAGGGACAATACATGAGTGACCAGGTCGTTCTCACCGCGGAAACCGCCCCGGACGCCGTCGACGAGACCCCGCCGAGTGCCAAACTCGTGCTGACGGTCCTCGCACACGAGGGAAGCCTCACCCAGTCTCGACTCGCCGAGGAGACGATGCTCCCCGCTCGAACGGTCCGTTACGCGTTACAGCAACTCGAGGAACACGACCTTGTCGACTCGCAGATATCGTTCGCGGACGCCAGACAGCACGTGTATTCTCTCAATGACGATCTGTTCCCGAAGGCGGACGCCCGAGACTAGCGTTCGTGAGACCCGAGGGCAGCCTCGACGAGCGCCCCGTTCGTTCCCGGGTGTATTGACACTGACTCGCATACGTCCGCGTATGCCCGAAGACATTCGCCACGAAGGAGTCGGGATACACCGTCGACGAGGGCCTCCAGGAACTCGGCGAGCGCCTCGTTTTCCCCGAGTGGCTGGAGGACCGACGCGACGAGATCGAGGCCGGCCTGCCGGAACTCCAGCCGGAGGAGTAACGGCTCGATCCCGTTCTCACGACCGGCTCACGCGACCGAACTATCCTCGTCGGATGCTGCCACGAGGTGTTCGCTCCCCCAGTCTCGCATCTCCACGATGACCGGCTCGAGCGATTCGCCGAGTTCGGTCAACGAGTACTCGACGCGGACGGGCTTTTCACTGACGATCTCGCGGGTCACGAGCCGCTTCTCCTCGAGGTCGTCCAGTGCGTCCGAAAGGACCTTGCTCGAGATGCCGTCGACCTCCTCCTCGAGCGCGTTGAACCCGAGCGGTCCGTTCTCGAGCAGTCGATGGATGATGACGGTGTGCCACTTTTTCCCGATCAGCGTTGCCGTGGAGGTGATCGGACACCAGTCCTCGCCCGAACACCAGACTTCGACTCCCCGTGTCGACTCATCCATAGTCGGCAGTGAGGGCCCGCCGCACCATATAGTTACATCTTGTAACCTACTTACATTCAGTTACCCCTGAGTGAACAGCCGAATGGCGCTCTCGCTACCGAACCGCCGTCACCGGGAGGCGCTTACCATCTCGTAACCGAGTAACGCCATCGTTAGCTGACGTTTATGGGTGAGGGAGCGTTACCGGGTTACTATGAGTAACTCCAAAGGAACGACTCCCGAGTCGAGTACGGACGATGACCGGTACGCCGTCGCCGTCGTCGGTGGCGGCCCGGCGGGGCTGACGACCGCACTGTACGCCGCGCGTCTCGGTCACAAGACCGTCGTCTTCGACCGCGGCGGCGGCCGCGCCGCGATGATGCAGGACACGCACAACGTCATCGGGACCCCCGAATCGGTGTCGGGGGCCGACTTCCTCTCTACGGCCGTCGACCAGCTCCGGTCGTACGGCGCCGACTACCGACGGGAGTTCGTGACGGGGATCGAACGAGTCGACGACTCGTTCGCGCTCGAGACGACCGACGGCTCGGCCGTCGCGGAGCGAGTCGTCCTCGCGACTGGCTTTACCGACGAGCGACCTGAGCCGCCGCTGCCCCGAACCGGGCGCGGGCTCCACTACTGTCTACACTGTGACGCGTACATGTTCGTCGGCGAGTCGGTTTACGTGATGGGCCACAGCGAGAGCGCGGCGCACGTCGCGATGATCATGCTCAACTTCACCGACGATGTTGATCTGTTGCTCCGCGGTGACGAGCCGACCTGGAGCGATGAGACGGCGACGCTGCTCGAGGGACACCCCGTCGATATCGTCCACGAGGACGTTACCGGTGTCCGAAACGGCGACGACGGCTGGCTCGAGGCACTGGAATTCGCCGACGAAACGGTGCGGGAGTACAGAGGTGGCTTCGCGATGTACGGCAGCGAGTACAACAACGGCCTCGCAGCGTCGCTCGGTGCGGATCTGAACGACGACGGCACGGTCGCGGTCGACGACCACGGCCGAACCTCGGTCGACGGCCTCTCTGCCGTCGGCGACCTGACTCCCGGCCACAACCAGATCCCCGTCGCGATGGGACAGGGGGCGAAGGCGGGGCTCGCGATTCACAAGGGGCTCCGCACGTTCCCAAAGTCCCTCGCCGAACTCGAGGCGGAGGGCCCCGTCTCGACGAGCGACGCGCCGACGATGGCCGCCGGTCCGGGAACGGAGACGAGCGAGCAGGCCTCGACCGGGGACGATTGACGGAGCCGCGTCGGCGATGCGGTTCGCGTCTCGAATCCGGCATCGGCTGCGTTCGACCGGTAGACATCATTGGACGGTCGTTCGGGAGAAACGTTGTCCTCGGAGATATCTCGGAAGCTATCGTAGTCACTGAAGGTCAATGCGTACCTGATCGCACGACTGCGTTGCGATCAGCGTGTAAATCGTTTCAGTGGCTACTATAGGATTCGGCTCGGCGACCCGGTCGGAACTCCCATGAATTGATTCGCATCCACCGCACGGTCCCGGCAGACCGCCGGACGTGACCGACCGCACAGACGGAAGCGTTTTTCGCTCGCGCTCACACGCCCTACACATGACAGCGCTCAGCGCACATCACGTCGGGATCACCGTCGCCAACCTCGAGGAGACGCTCGCGTTCTACCGCGACGTGCTCGATCTGCCGGTCGCCGACCGATTCAGCGTCGGCGGCGAGGCGTTCTCCGACGCCGTCGGCGTCGAGGGTGCGAGCGCGGAGTTCGCACATCTCGAGGCGGACGGTGCCCGGATCGAACTCGTCGAATACGAGCCCGAAGCGAGGGGGTCCCCGACGGCGGGGCTCAATCAACCGGGCGCTTCCCACGTCGGTCTCTCGGTCGACGACCTCGAGTCCTTCGCCGAAGCGCTCCCCGAGGACGTACCGACGCTCAGCGAGCCCCGAACGACCGAGAGCGGCACCACGATCATGTTTCTGCGAGATCCTGAAGGGAACCTGATCGAAGTGCTCGAGGCGTAACGAGTCGGAACCAGAATCGACGTTCGAACACGGCGCGAGAGGGTATCCGAGGTCGGTAGCGCCCCTTCAGGCCAGCGTCGATCGGACCTGTTCGACTTCCATGTCACATCCCGAGCAGATGCGTTTCTCGGTGGCGATATAGACGTCACCACATCGCGAGCAGTGAAAGAGATTTCCGAACGAACTCGAGACGTGATCCGCGTCCCCGTGTTCACTGTGTGGAGACTCGTCGTCCGCCGTCCCCGTCTCGTTCGTCAGCGTCGATCGGACCCGTTCGCGAAGCTGCCGCGAAAACGACATCGCGTTCTGTTGAATTCCCATACAGTGGCAAACGATTATAGGAACGAAGTAGCTGATGTCTAAAGTATTTGGAACGGTTCGGTGTAGCGTGGCACGCCACTGCTCGTCCGCTGTCGGGCCGATGGCACCAATACCGATCCCCTACCGGCCGTTGAACAGCGGATAGCAACCTTTTCGACTGTCGCGTGACCACTCTCGATATGAACTTCTTCGACCGCTTGCACGACCGCATCCGAACGGTCGACAGCGTCGTCTCGGTCGGCCTCGATCCCGACCAATCGCGCATTCCCGATCACCTGCACGAACACGACCTCCCCAGGTGGGCGTTCAACCGGCGCATCATCGACGCGACCCACGAGCACGCCGCGGTCTTCAAGCCGAACGCGGCCTTCTACGAGGACCCCGACGGCTGGCGCGCCCTCGAGGAGACCGTCGCCTACGCCCACGGGAAGGGCGTTCCCGTCCTGCTCGACGCCAAGCGCGCCGATATCGGGAACACGACGCGGCAGTACGCACGGCTGCTCGAAACCGTCGACGCGATCACCGTCAACCCCTACATGGGACGCGATTCGTTGCAGCCGTTCCTGGCGAACGAGGAGGCCGGCGTCTTCGTTCTCTGTCGGACCTCGAACCCGGGCGGCGCGGATCTACAGGACCTCGAACTCGAGACCGGCGAGTCCGTCTACGAGCGAGTGGCCGCGCTGGCGGATCTCTGGAACGAAAACGACAACGTCGGGCTCGTCGTCGGCGCGACCCAGCCCGAGGAACTCGAGGACCTCCGCGAGCAGGTGCCGGATCTCCCCTTCCTCGTCCCCGGAATCGGGGCACAGGGCGGCGACGCCGAAGCGGCGATCGAGTACGGGCTGGCCGACGGCGTCGGACTGGTCAACTCCTCGCGCGGAATCATTTTCGCCGGCGAGGATCGTGGTGAAGAGTTCGCTACTGCCAGCGGGCAAGCCGCGAAGCGACTCAAAAAGCGGCTCAATCAGTACCGAGACGAGTAGCAGTCCGTCGATATCGAGACGAGTAATAGTTCGTCGCCTGCTCGCTGGCGTTCTACCGGTGGTCCGAATCGGCATCGACTACCCGCCCCGCGATCCGACCGTCGACCACTCGAGCGACGACTTCCACCGTGACTGGCTCCGCCGGCGGCCGCTCCTCGAGTCCGTCCAACCCCTCGACGACGGCGATGTCCATCGGACTCGAGTCGTTCGGGTGGTCGGCGACGAGGGTTCCGTCGTGCTCCTCGAGTCGGAGCCGATACGTCTCGCCGACGCCGAGTGACTCGCCGAGCAGGTCGCGTATCGAGGTCACGAGATTGCTGTCTTCGGTTTCGTCGGTCGGGTCAGAGCTGGTTGATCTCTACGTCGTCGTTCCCGGGGCCCGGCTGTGCCTGCGAGGCGCAGTCGGCACACAACCCCATGCTGTCCTCGTAGTGAATCGCACACACGAGCGTCCCGCAGTTGGAACACCGCTCCTGGGCCGGACGTGATTCACAGATCTGACAGAGACCACTGACGCTCATGACTCGAGGGACGGACTCGAGGGGCTTGAAAGCGGCCCCGGCACGTTCGGCTCGGGCGCGCGGCCACGCGACGATATCGGACACTGCAGGGCGCTTTCGCGGCGCTCGAGTCCCTACCGGCGTAGTTTTCTTCGGTTCAGGAGTTGTACCATGTCAAACATTGTCAATACACGGGAAGGCTTTTGCCATGTGCCCCGCTACCAGGGGGTATGAGCCGTGACCGGGCTCTCCTCGAGCGAGCCCTGGACCGTGGCGAACAGGACGGTGGCAACGTCGAGTTCAAGGAACGACTGTCACGAGACGTCCACCTCGAGGGTGGACGACGGGAGAGCCTGGCCGCGCAACTCCGACACCGACTCCTTTCGGGCGACGGCGAGGCGACGTACGTCGTCGGCGTTACCGACGACGGCGGCCTCGCCGGGATCGATCCCGACACCTTCTCCGAGACGATGGACGTCCTCTCCCTGCTGGCCGAGGAGGCCGACGCACACATCGAAGACGTGCAGACCTGGGGGATTAACGAGGGTATCGTCGGCGTCGCTCAGGTTCAGGAGGGCGGCGTCCTCGAGACGGACGACGAACACGTCGTCGTCGGGACGGCGGGCCACGTCGATCACGGAAAGAGTACCCTGGTAGGCTCGCTCGTAACGGGCAAACCCGACGATGGGGACGGTGCGACGCGCGCATTCCTCGACGTACAGCCCCACGAGGTCGAACGCGGCCTTTCGGCCGATCTCTCCTACGCCGTCTACGGCTTCGACGACGACGGACCCGTTCGAGTGCGGAATCCGAACCGAAAGGCCGACCGCGCCGAAGTCGTCCAAGAGGCCGATCGACTCGTCTCCTTCGTCGACACCGTCGGCCACGAGCCGTGGCTTCGGACGACGATCCGCGGCCTCGTCGGGCAGAAACTCGACTACGGCCTGCTGGTCGTCGATGCCGACGACGGGCCGACCCGGACGACCCGCGAACATCTCGGCGTCCTGCTCGCCACGGACCTCCCGACGATCGTCGCGATCACGAAAACCGACACCGTCGACGAGGAGCGCATCGAGGAAGTCGAACGCGAGGTCGAGCGACTCCTCCGGGAGGTCGACAAATCGCCGCTACGGGTCGCCCGCCACGGCATCGACGCCGCCGTCGAGGAGGTTAGCGAGCGCGTCGTTCCCATCGTCGAAACCAGTGCGATCACGATGGACGGCCTCGAGACGCTGGACGAACTGTTCGATCGGCTCCCGAAAACGTCCCAGGACACCGGCGAGTTCCGGATGTACGTCGACCGAAGCTACTCGGTGACTGGCGTCGGTGCGGTCGCCTCGGGGACGGTCATGGCCGGCGAGGTCGAGGCCGGCGACGAACTCCTGCTCGGCCCGATGGCCGACGGCCGGTTCCAGGAGGTCGAGGTTCGCTCGATCGAGATGCACTATCACCGGGTCGACAAGGCCCAGGCCGGCCGGATCGTCGGGATCGCACTCAAGGGAATCACGGAGAGCGCGGTCGAGCGCGGCATGGTCCTCCTGCCCCGCGACGCTGATCCGGACCCCGTCCGGGAGTTCGAGGCCGAAGTCATGGTGCTCAATCACCCCACCCGAATCGGCGAGGGGTACGAACCGGTCGTCCACCTCGAGACGATCGGCGAGGCCGCGGCCTTCTACCCCGAAAACGGCCGACTCCTGCCGGGTGATACGGGCGAGACCACCGTCCGGTTCAAGTTCCGCCCGTACCTCGTCGAGGAGGGCCAGAAGTTCGTCTTCCGCGAGGGCCGCAGCAAGGGCGTGGGGACGGTAACCGACGTCCATCCCGCTGACTGACAGTCACTGCACACCCGATCACACGAGAGGAGCGCGGTTCGAAGCGATTGTTCCGAATTACAGAGCGTCGAGTCCGAGCAGGTCGTCCTGTTCCCGCTCTCCGACCCGGATCTCGCTGTCCGCTCGCGGGTACGAACAACACAGCAACACGTAGCCGTCGTCCGCCTGTTCGGGGGTGAGCGCCGTCCACTCGCGCCCGTCGAGGTCACCCTCGAGTAACTCGCCCGCACAGGAGGTACACATCCCGTTTCGACAGGAGTGGGGTAGCTCGAGGCCGGCACGCTCGGCCGCGTCGAGGACGTACTCGTCCGAGCCGACCGCGACGGTCTCCGAGCCGACCGCGACGGTCTCCGTCCCGTCCTCGAGGTGGAACGTGATCTCGTACATCTATATCCGCTGGCGGAGCTTGTACAGTTCCAGCGCTTCCAGACGGGGGTCGCCGGTGCCGACCTCGTCGTGCTCGAGGCTGGCACCGCTAATGCTCTCGTTGAACGAGGTGCTGACGCCCTCCTCCTCGAACGTCGAGTCCATGATGTAGGCGACGTTACCGCGCACCGTCTCGAAGCTCTGGCCGAGTTCGTCGGCGGCGTCCTCGATCGCGTCGATTACCCCGTCCTCCGAGGCGGTGAACTCCGCACCGCGGGACAGTTCCTGCAGTACTCCGACGCGGCGGTCGACCTCGCCGAAATTTCGGCCGACGTCGACTCCCGGTTCATCTTCTGATTCCGCTCGACGGCGGGCGGTCTTCCAGCCACCGATCGGCGGCGATCCGGTGGCATTTCGCTGTGATCGCTCGTAACCGCTCGAGTTCTACAACCTGAGTCAGCCCTCTCCTTCATCAGCGCCGTCGAGACCGTATCCTCGCGGTATCGCGACTGGTGCGTCTTTGCACAGTTCGACCAGACGGGGGAGTCAGTTTGCGGCTCGCGATGAGGTCGGGGGTAGTGAACGGCTACCGGGACAGGTAACTGATGAGCAAAAAGGCTGCCGCCACTCCGAAGACGCCCGGAAGCGCCCAGACGAACTCCGTGACGACCCGTTCCGGATCGAGGAAGGCGTTGAGAGTGAGATTCGCCCACCCCACTACCATGAAAATGAGTAGTGCCAGTAGACTCACCTGGAGAACGAGAAGGAGGTAGGACATGTCACCCTCCAGATTGTCCGTGCGAGACTCACTGTCCGTCTGGTTCGTAGACATACCTGTTCGAAGGTGAATGATCCATTTAACAGTTGTCGTGCTAACGTACCACATGGTATGGGTTCCATATGCACACCGACAGACCGAGTAATTCTGCCAGATTTTCCCGAAAACACCCGTCGCGACCCACTGTATGGGACGGCTGTCAGACGCTGGCTGGCTGTAATATCCGCTGACCAGTGCGAATCAGTACTCGAGGATCAGTCCGTACACCAGCCCGAGCGTCCCGCCGTAGAGGGCCCACGCGACGACGCCGACGAGGCCGCCGACCGTGACGTTGGGAATCGCCATCGGCACACCCATCGCGACCGTCAACCAGACGGGCACCAGAAAGAGGGAGAGGATCACGCCCACGACGACCCCGTAGCCGTTGCCGAGCGCGAGCGTCGTCGTCGTGAGCGCGGACCGCTTGAGCAGCGGGACGAGGACTTTCCGTAGGAGTCGGTTGCGACTCGAGAGCAGCATGACCGTCGAGACGAACGCGTCGATCGAACTCGAGACGAAGACGCTGAACGGCAGCGCGAACAGCACCCCGAGCGCGAACATCGCGAGCCAGCCGCCGTTCAGGGTCGGGACGCCGAAGATCGCACCGACCCGCCTGATCGCGTCGGTATCGTACAGCTGGATCACCAGCGCGGCCTGAAAGCCGCCGGCGAGCCCGCCCGCGACGGCGGCTTCGGTCTCTCGAGCGTCGAACTCGAGGGACTCGATCGTCTCGATGAGCGAGGCCGGCGCGAGGCGAGACGACGGCTCGTCGGGGTCGGCGTTCGAGCCAGCGTCGGGCCCGGTGCTGGCGTTGGAATCTGCCATCGTCGATGCCTATCCATCGGTCATCGGTGACGTGCCTCAGCCTTGTTCCGCGTATCCGCGGTGGTTTATACCGTCACGCGCGGTTGCCGGACATGATATCTAAACTAAGTTTATCGACTGGGAGACCAAAATCATTTACTACGGGATGTGGGCCGAAACCATATGAGCGAATTATTCGCGCGACGTCTCAGCGGCAAACCGATCGTCGGAATCGACGGCACCGACTACGGGACGCTCGCTACCATCACGATGGATCCCAAATCCGGCTCCCTCCGCGACCTCGTCGTCGACTCCGACAGCGGCCCGTCGTCCGTGATCACCAGCCTCTCTGACGATGACGGTCGACTGCGGATCCCCGTCAGCAACATCGAAACGGTGAACGATCGGATCGTCGTTCGATCCGACGGCTGACACGGTCTGTTGGAACGATGTCCCCGGAGCAACCGCAGGACGGTTCGCGATCGCTCCGGAAATGACTTACAACGGTCCGTGTGAGGGTCCAAGCAGCTCGCGGCATCGCAGCCGACGGGGCCGATGAAACCGAGAAAACCGATCGGAACCGAATCGCGAGCGAGCCGACCGCTCAGTAGGCGCTCATTCCGGTCAGCTCCTTGCCGACGATGAGCTTCTGGATTTCGGTGGTTCCGTCCGGGATCGTCATCACGCGGGCGTCCCGATAGTAGCGCTCCATGCGGTTCTCGAGGTCCAGCCCCGACGCGCCCAGCACCTGCAGCGCGTCGCTGGTCGCGTCGATCGACTGTTCGCAGGCGTACCCCTTCGCGAGCGAGGAGCGGAGTCGAGCGTCCGGATCCCCGTCGACGAGCGCTTCGGCGGCGCTGCGGGAGAGGCCGCGCGAGGTCTCGATCGCCGTCCGAACGTCGTAGAGCTTCTCCTGAACCAGCTGGTGCTGGCCGATCGGTTCGCCGAACGTCTCGCGCTCTTGGGCGTACGCCAGCGCGTCCTCGAACGCCGCCTCCATGATCCCGACCGCCATGAACGCCATCCCCGTTCGCATGAACGAGAACATGACGACTCGCTCGACCGGACCGAAGAGACGGTCAGCGATACCGTCGACCACACCGACGGAACGGTCAACGAAACGGTTGACCACGTCGAGAACACCACCGGAGACGTGACGGAGACGGTCACCAGCGAACCGAGCGAGTCAGACGAACGGCTCGTCGAATCGACCGAAGAGACGGGCGATCAGACGGCGGAGACCGTCAATGAGACCGGTGATCAAGTCGAAGAGACGGCCACCGAAACCGGTGATCACCTCGAGGAAACGACTGTGGAATCGACCGACTTCCTTCGAGAAACGACCGAGCCGCTGAGCTATAGTAGTCGTTGAAACGATTTACTCACCGCTTGCACTCGAGCGGCCAGCACCGTTCGTGCTGGCCGCTGATTCGCGAGCGGGGGTGCTGTTTCGTTAAGCGTGAAAAGTGAGGCGGTACGATTTTGTGGTGCTCTATGCCAAAAATCCACCGCCTCAGTGGATGTAGCGACTGGATCGATTTGAGTTTTGTGGAGCGAGAGCGGACACCGCGTCAGCTGATGGAGCTCGGTATTCGGCTCCATCTTGCAGGTCTCTCGCTTTCGAATACAGTTCGAGAATTAGAGAAGTTTGGTGTCGAACGGAGTCGCAAGGCAGTCCACGATTGGGTTCATAAGTGCGATCTACAGCCGGCAGAGGATGAGAAGCCGAATCACGTTGCGCTCGACGAGACAGTGATTCAACTCAACGAACATCGGTATTGGCTGTACACTGCTGTTGATCCGGAAACGAACAATATCCTTCATACACGGCTGTATTCGACGACTACGACCGCGTTGACAGAGCGATTCCTGCAGGAACTCACTGAGAAACATGACCTCGACGATGCCATGTTTCTCGTCGATGGAGCAAAACACCTCCAGACTGCACTCCGTCGATCTGGGCTCCGATTTCGATACGAAAAACATGGAAACCGGAACGCTGCTGAACGTGTCTTTCGTGAGATAAAACGACGTACCTCTTCGTTCTCAAACTGCTTCAGTCACACAAAACCATCAACAGCAGAGTCATGGCTCCAAGCCTTCGCCGTCTGGTACAATGCTACAAACTAAACACGACCCGAGCGGGAGTGCAATGACTTTCAACGACTACTATAGTATGCAGACGCACGCAATCGGAAGCGACGTTCAGAAACGTGGTGAGAGTGTGAGATGAGCGAATACGAGACGGTCGGCGTCGAAGCGAACGACACATCGATCGAGGCGGTCGACACGTGGATCGTCGTCGGTACCGCCACAGTCGGCGTTCTCGTCAATCTCACCGGACTGATGGTCCCGCTACTCACTCGTATCAGTGGGGGTGTCGTCGCCGGGTTCATCGCCGCGTACGCCGTCGGTCGAATCGTCCCCGGCATCGGTCACGCGGTGATCGCGAGCGCGATCGTCGGCGGAGTCGCTGGAACGGTGACGGCGTTCCTCGGGACGCTTCTCGGACTGTACAACGAACTGCCGCTGCTGGTACTCACGTCGATCGGCCCGATCAGCCCGATGCTCACGGGACTCGGACTGCCGAGCGTCGTTCTGATCGTGCTCGCCTTCTCGGTGCTGACCGCCATCGACGGGTTCGTCGGCGGACTGGTCGGTAGCGGGCTGCGAGCGCTTCTCCCCTGGTGAGACGGATCACAACGCGTCCATCGCTACCGCTCGACTCCCGTGTCGAAACCGGACTAGGCGACCCGCCCGACGGTGACGAAAAACGGGACCGTTTCCGCGCGACGATACTCCTTCGCCCCCATCTGCTCGACGACGGTTCGCCCCATCTCCCGCCACGAACTGCGGAGGTCGTCGTACTCCGACTCGGTCACCGCCCCCGAGAGGATGGTCTCCCGGTCGTCGGCCAGCCCGTCGCCGGTCGCCTTCCGGCGGGCCGCCATCAGCGCGCCGTCGCTGTACGGCGGTTCGACCGTTCGAACGTGGTCGTACCGGCGAGTTTCGAGCACCTCGAGCCCCGCCGTCTCGAACGCGTCGCGAGCGCCGGCCCCGAGCGCCACGTCCGTGTCCACGCCCTCGAGGTAGGCCCGCCGCGCCCGTCGCTCGAGTCGGCCTTCCGCGTCGACGCTCGAGTCGATCTCGACCGCGGCGTTGTCGGGTTCGACGGCCGCGACGAGGTCGGTGGAGACGCGTACGAACTCCTCGAGCGCGGCCGCGGGATCGGGGAGGTTGATCAGGAGTGCCTGACAGACCACGAGATCGAAGGTATCGTCGGGAAACGGTAGCTGAACGGCGTCGCCGGCAACGGTGGGAACGTGCTCGCTCGCGACCGCGAGCAGGTCGGAATCCGCGTCACAGCCGATCACCTCGCCCGGCGACTCTGTCGCGAGGACGCGGCTCAACTCGCCGGTTCCACAGCCCACGTCCAGAACCCGGTCGCGAGAGTCGAGGGCGAGCGGCTCGAGCGCGTCGCGGGAATCGGCCCACATCCCCTCGCGGGTCCGACTGAGATAGGATTCGGAGAACTCGCGCACGGACGGCGTTTCGAGCGTCTCGAGTAAAAACGGGTCGATTTCTCGGATCCGCTGCAAGTCTGTGACGTTCGGCGCTACCCTGGCGATTTTGGCTACTCGTCGTCGCGAAGCTCTTTGACCCGCTGAATGTTCCACGCGAAGCCGCGGCCGTCCTCCGTCGGCGTCTCGAGCGCGAAGGGGAGCTCCCGAAGATCCGGATGGTTCACGATGGCCTTCATCCCGTCCTCGCCGATGTAGCCCTCGCCGATGTGGGCGTGCTCGTCCTTGTGCGTGCCCACGTCGTGTTTCGAGTCGTTGAGGTGGATGTACTCGAGGTGCTCGAGTCCGACTACGTCGTCGAAGCGGCCGATGGTCTCGTCGACAGCCTCGGGCGTCGTCAGGTCGTTGCCCGCGACGAGCGTGTGGGCGGTGTCGATGCAGATGCCAATATCGGTCTCGGTGCGGTCGATGATCCCCGCGAGGTGCGCGAACTCGCCGCCCAGCTTGGTCCCGCTGCCCGCGTCGGACTCGATGAGGATCCGAACGTCGTCGGGCACCTCGAGGTCGTCGATGACGCTCGCGGCGTTGTCCAGTCCGCCCTCGACGCCCGCGCCGGTGTGGGCTCCGAGGTGGACGTTGACGTACGGAATCCCGAGTCGTTCGGCGGCGTCGAGTTCCGCCTGCATGCTCTCCATGGATTTCCGGCGGAGGTCGTCTTTCGGCGTGCAGAGATTGACGAGGTAAGCCGAGTGGATGACCCACGGCCCCTCGAGTCGGTCGTCGCTCGCTTCCCGGAAGCCCGCGGCCGCCTCGTCGCTGATCTCGGGCTGTGCCCAGACCTGCGGCGAGGTGGTAAACACCTGCCCACAGTTGCCGCCAAAGGCGGTCTGGCGGTGGACCGCGTTGCGGAGATCGTCATAGGGCGGTGTTTCCTCGTCGGACGAGACGCGCGAACCGGAGATCGAAACGTGTGCGCCGACCTTCATCGTCATGGATTCCCGTCAGTACCGGGTCGTGATAGGTATAACGGAGCGCCTCGAGTTCGGACGGCATCTCCATATCGGCCAATAGACGTGCGGTGGCGCGTGCCGCGCTACGGTTCGCCACTGGCGAACCGTCGATCGAATCCGCGCGAGGTCTTCGTGAACGAGTGAACGAAGGCGTGGAAGACGGAAGCGTCTTCCTGTGGATGAGCGAGGGATGTATGACCGAGCGAATCGGCTGGGGAGGGTGTGGAAATACCTATAGTAGTCGTTGAAAGTCATTGCACTCCCGCTCGCGAATCAGCGGCCAGCACGAACGGTGCTGGCCGCTCGAGTGCAAGCGGTGAGTAAATCGTTTCAACGACTACTATAGCTGCCAGTATGAGAACCGGTGATCGATTCCGAACTGCCTGGTTAAATCATACCGGAGTAACGGCTGTCACCTGCTTCTGGCAACTAGGGATACCACGTCCACCCCAGCCGATTCGCTCACTCCGTTCGCTCATCCCTCGCGCGGTGTTCTCCTGCGATTCACTGATCGTTCATCGCAGGACAGCACGCGCCACCGCAGCAATCGTTCGAGCCCGTCTACGAGACGCCGGTCGATCGCCGACGGTCACTGGTTGTCCACCTCGAGCACCTCCCGATTCCGAACCCACGCATCAGAACCGAACTTCCGGTCGGCGAGGTCCCGAGCAGCCTCGAGTTCGCCGTCGTTCCAAGTCGACTCCCCGGCGTCACACCAGTCCTGCAGTGCCCCGGCGATCGTCGCAACCGCGTCGTCGCGATCAATCCCCACTTCGTCATGAATGCTCATCACCCGATCGGTGAACGTCGATTCCGCGAGTTCGGTATCGAAGACACCGACGTGTTTCCGGGGCTCGAGATCGTAGCTGATCGACCCGTGCTGGATGACGACATCGCGCTGGCGGTACTGGGCGTTGCCGCTGATCTTTCCCGCGCTCGCGTTTGCGCCCGCCCCCGCGGGCGCGACGATGTCGTGTGCCGGATTGATGTCCCGCAGATAGCACGAGGGCTGATAGATCGCGTCCTGTTCGGCCGACGCGAAGGCGGCGTCGACGCCCATCCGGTCGAACGCCTCGAGAATGGGTTTGCAGAACAGTTCGTAACAGTCCATCAGGTTCCCCGGAACCTCGTCGGCGGGAGCCACGATCGTGTACGAAATATCGGCGTCCCGATCATGATAGATGCCGCCGCCACCGGTCTGGCGACGGGTAACGTCGATCCCCTCCCGTTCGCAGAACGCCCAGTCGACCGTGTCGGCATCCTGCCGGTACCCCAACGAGAGCGTGCTCGGCTCCCACGAGTACGTGCGGACGGTTCGAACGTCGTCCTCGAGAGCCGTTCGTGCGGCGATCTCCTCGAGGGCCATCTGCGTCGCTCCATTCCGGGGTTCATCCCGGATCAGTCGCCAGTCCCGATCCGCGAGGTCCGTATCGGTCGAACGGTCTGTGGCGTCGCTCATACCTCCCAGTCGCACTCGAGGGGGTTAGAGGTAGGGTTCGGACGGCCCGTGGACCTGGCTCCGGAACGGAACTGTGTCCGCAGACGGGTCACCTGCGTGTTCGATTCCCAGTTCCCAAGAACAGCTCGAGGTGTTTATTTTCTGCCGTGAATTCGGTCAGCGTATCGATGGCGATGATCTCGGAACGCGTTGCGGACGGCGTCTACCGGTGCGGAAGCAAGCGAGTGAACTGGTACCTCCTGGAGACGGCCGACGGCATCACGGTCGTCGATACCGGCTTTCCGGCACACTGGGAACAGTTCGACAGTCAACTCGAGACGATGGGCTACGGCGTGGCGGACGTCGACGCCTGCATACTGACGCACGCCCATCCCGATCACGCGGGGTTCGCCGAGCGACTCCACAGGGAAGCCGGGGTCCCGGTGTGGGTCCACGAAGCCGACGTCGCACACGCTCGAGGCGACGCCGAGGTGCCCCTCACCGAGGGACTCGTTCGCCTCTGGCGGCCGGAACTCGCCCGATACGCGGTCGAATTCGTGCGCTCGGGTGGCCTCTCTGTCCCGCCACTGACGACGTTTCGGACGGTCGTGGACGGCGAGACGCTCGACGTGCCGGGTTCGCCGCGAGTCGTTCACACCCCCGGTCACAGCGAGGGACACGTCGCGTACCACTTCCCGGAGCAGGAGGCCCTCTTCTGCGGCGATGAACTCGTCACGACCGATTTCGTCGCCGGTCGCGGCCACCGGCCGCAACTGCTCGCCGACTGGTTCAACCCGGATCACGACCGCGCGTATGAGTCGCTGTCCCGACTCGAGTCGATCGGCGAGGTCCTTATCCTGCCGGGCCATGGCGAGCCGTGGCACGGTCACACCGAGACGGCCGTCGAACTCGCTCGAGAGCGAGAAAAACGGAAGTAACGATTCATCCGCGAACAGCGATACCCGTCAAACCGACGCCCGTTCGTCGAGAGCACGCTGAAATCCGACACGAACACGCACAGTGAACGGACTGCCATCCGGAGGAAGGAGGACGGTAGGTGGCTGATTTGGTATACCGGTATATGATTTATAGTATGATGGCGTGTCAGTAGCCCAGCCGACGAGAGCGATGGACACGACTCCCTCGCCGACTGTGACGCACTCGGGCGCTCGTCACGCCGTTTTTACGTACCCGGCGGCTATCCACCCGTATGGTGCGCAACGTCGCCGGGTTACTCCCGGAACTCGAGGCGGAGGACTTCTATCTCCTCTCGGGGGTCGAACAGGGGATGCGGTTCTCCGAGTGGGTCCAGCGGGAGAAGCTCCCGAAGTTCTCCGATCTGAGCGAGGAGGAAGTCGAGTATCGACTCGGGCGCTGTCTCGAGCGCGGACTGATCGAGAAGAAGACGATCCAGTACGAGGGGTACACCCTCCAGTTCGAGGGCTACGATACCCTGGCCCTGCGAGCGCTCGTCGAACAGGACATCATTTCCGAGTTCGGCTCGCCGCTGGGCGTCGGCAAGGAGAGCGACGTCTACGAGGTCAAGTCGTACAAGCCACTGGCGCTGAAGTATCACCGCGAGGGCTATACGAACTTCCGGAAGGTCCACAAGGAGCGCGATTACACATCGGAGAACGACCACGTCTCCTGGATGTACACCGCCCGAAAGGCCGCCGAGCGCGAACACGGCATCCTCGAGGAACTCTATCCCGATGTCGCGGTGCCACAGCCGATCGGCCAGAACCGCCACGCCATCGTGATGGAGAAGATGGACGGCGTCGAGCTTTCCCAGACCCGACTCGAGGACGAGCAAGTCCTGGGCGTCCTCGATCTCCTGCTCTCTGAGGTCTCGCGCGCGTACGCGAAGGGGTATGTCCACGCCGACATGAGCGAGTACAACGTCTTCGTCAACGAAGAGGGCGTGACGGTCTTCGACTGGCCCCAGGCAGTTCCGACGGACCACGAGAACGCCGACGAGTTCCTCCGGCGCGATCTGACCAACATCGTCGGTTACTTCCGGCGCAAGTACCCCCAGCACGTCCCCGACGAACTCGAGAGCGACGAACTCGCCGAAGCAATCGACGACGACTCGTTCGAGACAGTCGCCGAATTCGTCTGAGACCCCTGATTTTCTGCAAGTGGCGGTTCGAGCTGATTCCCCCCGATACCGGAGCCGTGCGTCTCGACTCCGTCTACGGGGTGTCGGAGTCGGGGTATCGGACGGATACCGCCGGAAACGACAGTGAGTGGACGATCGCCGCGAAAAGCGCTCTCCGCCCCAATCAGTACACGGCTCGCCCACCCGACGGCTTCGAGCAGCGTTTCGAAATCGGTCGCGCAGCGTGAATCGACGGAATTCGGCTCTCCATTCGGGCCAATAAATTTCATATCGCTATATGAAATCCGGAAACGGGTGATACTCGCCCGTTCGAGCAGCGGGCGTTCGAAACGCTCGAGTACCGTCTCAGGCTGCCATCCCGGCGGACCCCGGTCGTGGCTCCGGATTAGCGGGGTGCTCGAGACCGCGAAGCTGGTCGGACGCGCGGGCGGTAGTCGCGATGGTGTACACTGTGACGACTGCAGCGATTCCGAGGCCGAACAGGCGAAGGCGACTTCCCCGGGTCAGCGTCCAGCTGCTTCACGCCCGGACGACGTTCTGATCTTCGATCGTGACGAACGCGCTCCAGTAGCAGCGGCTGACGAAAGACACGTGAGAAATACGCACCAGCCCGTATATAGTGGCTACTACACAAACCCCGAATATCGGCGCCCCAACCGCTTTATCAGTCCAAAACAAGATATAGAGAGCTGTACTGTCGGATCGGTTTTGGGTAAATAGTAACAACTGCAACTAGTTACACACTGATCGCACAGCTGTCGTGCGATCAGGTGTGCATTGACTTGCAGTGGCTACTATAATTAGCGGCACTATCGCTATGAGAGACGCCCGACTACACGTTCGTCCGCGGCGGCGGTTTACGCGACACTCACACGGAAGACAGGACGATCAGACGGAACCGCTTCCGTGTGCATCCGTGTAAGAAGTCCGCTCTCGGTTCCTGGCAGCCGGTCACTTCCAGTGTGTGTCTCGAAACCCGATGAATGGAGACCTTGATCAGGATCAGCTCCGTAGCCCAACATATGAGTGGCACTCACAAGCAAGATATCGACAGCATCGGTATCTGGGGCGGTGGCGTCACGAGTGGACTCATCGCCGGTATCGCTATGGGGCTGGTCCTTCACCTGGGCGGGAACCAGATCGAACTACTCGGCGGACTCGCAACGGAGCCCAGCACGGCGATCGGCGTCGGCTGGACGATTCACCTGATGATCAGCGTCGTTTTCGGGCTGCTGTTCGCCGCCGTCGCCTCGAGGTCGTTCGTCCGGCAGCAGATCGGCTCGTTCGGCGATTACATCATCATGGGGCTCGTCTTCGGTGCGGTCATCGGGCTCTTCGCCGGCGGCGTCGTGTTTCCACTGGCGATGGAACGGGCCGGCGTCGCGGCATTGCCGCTGCCGTTCCTCCCCGTTTCGGGAGCCACAGGAGAACTCGTCAGCGCGCTCGTGTTCGGCCTCGGCCATCTCGTCTACGGGCTGGTCCTTGGAGTCGTCTTCGCGACGATCAACGGGATTACGCCCGGCGGCGTTCGCGAGCGCGTCCCGGTGCGGTAATCCGTCGGCGCGATAGGCGGGCGTTCGCCCGTCTCGCTGGAACCATTCCGGATCGGAGTTCGAAGCCCTTATACTCGAGAGTTGGGTAGGTTCGGTAGACTCGCTGGTTCGCGCGGGCATCAGCGGGCACCTGTACGACGTCACGTCACAGGTCGGGATGTGATCCGCGGGGCGCGCGCCCCGGTCAGGATTGAACCACGCAACGCCCGCGGGTGAATACAATGGCAAAAAGCTTCTATTCCCACATCAAGGACGCATGGAAGGACCCCGACGACGGCAAGCTCGGGGAACTGCAGTGGCAGCGCAAGCAGGAGTGGCGCGATCAGGGCGCGATCGAACGGATCGATCGCCCGACGCGACTCGACAAGGCGCGCGAACTCGGCTACAAGGCGAAACAGGGCATCATCGTGACCCGGGTCTCGGTCCGCAAAGGGACCGCCCGGAAACAGCGACATAAGGCCGGTCGGCGCTCGAAGCGCCAGGGTGTCAACCGCATCGGGCGGCGCAAGAACATCCAGCGCATCGGTGAAGAGCGCGTCTCCCGGAAATATCCCAACCTGCGCGTACTCAACAGTTACTGGGTCGGGGAAGACGGCTCGCAGAAGTGGTTCGAGATGATCCTCGTGGATCCGAACCACCCCGCGATCGAGAACGACGACGATCTCAACTGGATCTGCGACGACGACCACACGAACCGCGCGTTCCGCGGACTCACCAACGCCGGCAAATCGAACCGAGGCCTCAACAACCGCGGTAAAGGCGCAGAGAAGGTCCGCCCGTCCAACAACGGCGGCAAAGGCCGCGCGAAGTAACGCGGACAGTCATCGCAGCCGATTTCACGTCGATTTTTCTGCGCTTCGACTCGAGCGCGATCGCACAGTCACCAGTTCGCCGACCCCGACAGCATCGCCGAGCGCCGGCCACGCGATGGTCGAGACGGGCACTACGTGACCCACTGTCGTGCCAGCAATATGCCGTGTTCTCAGGTCGCCGCGTTCTCGATCGATCGCGTCCAGGTGCTCGATCAGGAGGGCCGGGTCGACGAGTCCGTTGGGGCACCCATCGAACGGGTAACGGGGATCGAATTTGGACGGCAATCGAATGCGTACTCGCTCCGTCGGAGTATCCGATTCCCAACTCGCCGGGTCCAGAGGTGGACTTATTCCATCAGCGCGCGTACCATCTCGTATGGCACAACACGTTCTCGTGGCGGTCGACGACTCGAATCAGTCTACTGAAGCGCTCGAGTTCGCCTGTACGGAGTATCCGGAGGCAACGATCACCGCGCTCTACGTCCTCGATCCGGGCGATTTCTACGCGGTCAGCGGCATCGAAGGGACCGCGATGGCGAACTACGACGAGGTACAGGGCCACCACGAGGAGCGAGCCGAAAACATCCTCGAGACGGCGCGCGAACAGGCGGCCGAACACGGCGTCGAACTCGAGACGGAGCACATCCTCGGGGGCGTTTCGCGATCGATCGTGGATTACGCCGCCGAACACGACATCGACCACATCGTCGTCGGCAGCCACGGCCGGACGGGCGCGAGTCGAATCCTCCTCGGCAGCGTCGCGGAGACGGTCGCCCGCCGGTCGCCGGTGCCAGTGACGATCGTTCGGTGATCGTTCGTCGCCGTCGGAGTCCGTACTGCAAACACTGACAGCGAATATACGGCGTAGCGGGCGCAGCAACTGCTGGTCAAGTAGTGTGACGTGAAACGGAACGATAAGAGACGGGGCCGATTAGACCGAGACGGTCTGGCCTTCCTGTTCGGATTCGGTCGAGCGCATGTCCAGATCGGCCTT
Source organism: Natrinema sp. H-ect4 (assembly GCF_041894845.1). Taxonomy (NCBI): domain Archaea; kingdom Methanobacteriati; phylum Methanobacteriota; class Halobacteria; order Halobacteriales; family Natrialbaceae; genus Natrinema; species Natrinema sp. H-ect4. The sequence goes on along the minus strand of NZ_JBHDYC010000015.1, from coordinate 50,854 downwards.
CAGGGCCTCGATGGCCTCCTCGGGGTCGGTTTCGGAGTCAAAGACCCGATCGAAGCCCATCTTCCGGAAGAACGACCGCGTCTCGTCGAAGTCGTCCTGTCCGACGGCGAGATTGCCGCCGATGTAGGTCGTGACATCGATGTCGGATTCGGCAATTCGCTGGTGGAAGCCCTCGCAGTCCTGTTTGGCGTGGCCGTAGAGCGATGAGACGAGTACAGCCTCGGCGTCGTTGGCGGACGCGGCTTCGACGAACTCCTCCTGGGAGCTCTGCACGCCCAGGTTGACAACGTCAAATCCGGCTGCCTCCAGCGCCTGTTCCAGGATGGTAATCCCGACGACGTGTGCGTCGGACCCGATCACGCCGAGGATAACTGTCTTCGTCATGTGCGTACCTCCACTAACTGGCGGCACCACTATAAACCTAATGATTAATAATGTGCTAACCGTTCGCACGGTTCCCCTCGGGCGATTACTCGGCAGCTGTTGACGAACGAATCGATCGACGAGCCGTCCGTTCGGTCTCGAGGATGATCGCCGTCCGATCGTCACGTCGGGGATCGAAACTCGAGTCACTCGGGCACCCGGTCGGGCGGATTGCCGTACCGGGTTCCTGGCGCAACTGCGGCCGTCCGACTGCGGCTTCCGACTGCGGCCGTCCAACGACTGAACTGAACACGATGGACAGCAGTCCGTATCAGACGCTGACGAGCGAGCCGATCGGGGCGTCGGTGCGTTCGCGGGCGCGCCGAATGCCGTCCTCGCCGGCAGCGATGAGCGCGAAGACGCCGGCGACCTCGGCCTCGGCGGTGTGGGCGATGTCCAAGAGGAGTTCCTGAGTCTCGCCCGAGCGAATGAGGTCGTCGACGACCAGTACCGATTCGCCCGGATCGATCGCGGAGGCGGGCAGATAGTAGGTGAGTTCGATTCCGGACTGGAGTCGCTGGCGGGCCTCGATGAACTCCTCGACGGCGGTCTCCTTTTGCTTTTTCGCGTAGGCACACCGGACGCCGTAGTAGCTCGCGAGCGCGGCCGCGAGCGTGATCCCGTCGGTCGCGGCGGTGAGGACGACGTCGGGTCGCTCGAAGTCGAAACCGTTGGCCACGACCGGGGCGGCCAGATCGAGGAAGGGCTGATCGAAGACGGTCGCCGAATTGTCCACGTATCCCTCGTCGTCGACGCGGATGCGCGCGTCGAGCTCCTCGGCTAACGCCTCCCGGCCGAGCTCGTCGACGACCTCGCGCGCGCGATCGGTACCGGGAAGGACGTGCCCGTTGACGTATCGGTTGAGATCGCCCGCAGGCAGCCCCGTCGTCTCGGCGAGTTCGTCGTAGGTCCGCGTCTCCTTCAACATCCGCAACACGTCGACGGCCCGCAACTGGAGGGCTGCCTTCTCGGCTCTGTTCATACGGATATGCACGATTCCGCAACTATGGGTATTACGATCGAATTCCACTCGTGAAATCAGCACGAATGTGGTTCGTACTCAGGCGGGGAGTGTCTCACTCGAGTGATTCCGAACGAGCGACCGAGAGGGCCGAACGAACCGCCGATGCTTCAGAACGAGCGGCTACTGTGGTACCACACTGGGAGACAAAAACCGAAAAACGGGGTAGTGGTCGTTACTGCAGGAAGTCCGGTTCGGTCCGCTGTTCCTCGATTTCGTCCTCGAGATGGCTCTGGAACGCCTCGATCGCAACATCGTACTCCTGGTCCTCGAAGCGGTCCCGGACCGAGATATTACCGTCGTCTTCCTCGTTGTCGCCGACGATGATCTGATAGGGCACTCGATCGTCGTGGGCGGCGCGGATCTTCCGCTCTAGGGTGCTGTCGCGGCCGTCGACCTCGACGCGGAAGTCGTCGAACTCGTTGGCGACGCGGTGGGCGTAACCAAGATTGTCGTCGGAGATGGGCAGCACGCGGACCTGTTCGGGCGCGAGCCAGAGCGGGAACCGACCCTCGTAGTGCTCGATGAGCATCATGAAGAACCGCTCGTAGCTGCCGTACAGCGCGCGGTGGATCATGACGGGGCGGTGTTCCTCGTTGTCCTCGCCGACGTAGTTCAGGTCGAAGCGCTCGGGCATGTTGAAGTCCAACTGGACCGTCGGGCCGTCCCACGAGCGGCCGATCGCATCCTCGAACGCGAAGTCGATCTTCGGCCCGTAGAACGCCCCGTCACCCTCCTCGATCTCGTACTCGTGGCCGTGAGAGTCGAGGACGCTCTCGAGTTGCTCCTCGGCGCGGTCCCAGATTTCGTCGCTCCCGACCGACTTCTCGGGGCGCGTGGCCAGTGCCATCTCGTACTCGAGGTCGAACGTATCCAGTACGTCCGTGATCATGTCCATGATCTGTTCGACTTCCGACTTGATCTGCTCGGGGCGGACGAAGAGGTGGCCGTCGTCGATCGTGAAGGCCCAGACCCGCGAGAGCCCGGAGAGTTCGCCGCGTTGCTCTTTGCGATAGACCTTCCCGTTTTCCGCATAGCGGATCGGCAGGTCGCGGTAGCTCCAGGAGTGATCCTGAAAGATGGCGGCGTGGCCGGGACAGTTCATCGGCTTCAGGCCGAACTCGTCGTCGCCGACGTCGAAGATGAACATGTCGTCCTGATAGTTCTCGTAGTGACCCGAGCGGTGCCAGAGGTCCGTCTTGAAGACGTGGGGCGTCTCAACGTAATCGTAGCCTGCGTCTTCGTTGAGATCCTCGACGAATCCCTCGAGTTCCTTGAGCACGGTCTTCCCGGCGGGATGATAGAGCGGCAGGCCGGGCCCCGTCACGTCCTGAATCGAGAAGAGATCCATTTCGTTTCCGATCCGGCGGTGATCGCGCTTCTCGGCTTCTTGCTTGCGATTGAGGAAGTCTTCGAGGTCGCTCTCGTCCTCGAAGGCGGTGCCGTAGATGCGCGTCTGCATCGTGTTCTCCTCGTCGCCGCGCCAGTAGGCGCCCGCGATCTCGAGCAGTTCGACGGCACCGATCTCGCCCGTCGACTCGACGTGTGGGCCGGCACAGAGGTCCTCCCACTCGCCCTGCCTGTAAAACGTGACCGTGTCTCCCTCCTCGGCGAACTCAGCGAGGAGTTCGAGCTTGTAGGACTCGTCGGCCAGTCGTTCCTCGGCCTCCTCGATCGAGACGACCTCACGCTCGATCTCGAAGTCCTCGGCGATGATCTCTTCCATTTCGTCCTCGAGGTCGGCGAGATCTTCCTCGTCGATATCGAGGTTGTCGAAGTCGTAGTAGAAGCCCTCGTCCGTCGGCGGGCCGATGGCGAGGTCGACGTCGTCGTAGTGGCGTTCGACGGCCTGGGCGAGACAGTGCGAGGCGGAGTGGCGCATGACCTGCAGGTACTCCTCGGATTGGTCCGTGACGATCTCGAGTTCGGCGCCGTCGTAGACCGGTTGCTCCTTGGCGACGAGTTCGCCGTCGAGTTTGCCGGCGACCGTGTCGCTGCCGAGTCCGGGGCCGATCTCGTAGGCGCAGTCCTCGACCGTCGCGTCTTCGGCGACCTCGAGTTCCGATCCGTCGGGTAGTACGACCGCTATCTGCCGCTGTGAATCTGATTCTGACATGACTGTGGATGTGGTGAAAATCCCGGTGGCGTGTCCGCGCCGTCCCGCACATGGTCGGCCGTGGCCGACACAATACGCGGTAGGTGGGAATTAGAAACGGGCAAACGCCCCTGTAAAGCGGACACCTACCATCGTGGCTACGGCTACTCTCGAACGGAATAAAAGCGTTGTGATGGGGCTTGGACGGCGATGTGGTTGCCGTCGCTCGAATGGGAGTCGGCGGCGAACTACCGCACTCGACCGCAGACTGTCAGTACGCAATCGAATTCCAACGGAGGCGAAGCGGGCGAGCGAACGAGAACGCAACTCGGAGTGTGCGGTCACCGGTCATCGACGGAGAGACGTATCCGGTTCCGTTCCGGTATCGGACGCTCGTTCCGATGCTCGTCTATCAGTTCGAGAAGCGGCCTCATGTCCTCGAATCGCTGGCCTCGCGTGACGACGTGATCGTCCCGATCCCACTCGATAAAGCCGTCCGAAGCCAGTTTCGGCAGGTGAACGTGGTGCTTCCGGAGCAGTTCCACGTCCGCGTCCACGTTCTCGCCGGATCCGGAGAGATACGTGCGGAGCAATCCCCCGTCTGCTTCGGCGATCTGTCGAGAAATGCCAGTCAGTTTGGAGATGCGGAGCCGATCTCGGTCCAGTAACTCGACTAATAGCTCACGCCGGCGAACGTCCGCCAACGCCTCGAACATCTCGTCATCGTCGATCATCAAGTATCCCCTCGAGTTCCGTTTAGAGCCGGCGTTATCTTAAAAATATGATGTTTTCACGAACCCACGTCGTTTTGATTAACAGAGTAACAGAACCGCGGCGACCAGTTCCCGCTGAACGTGCCAGTCCGGACGTCTGCCGATCCGATTCGGCCGTGGAATCGCCTTCGCGCCCCCTCATCGCCGCATCGCTCTCGGGACCGGTACTCGTTTTTCGCGTCCCGTCGATAGGCCGGTATGAGCGTCAACGCCGTTCTCTTCGACTTCGACGATACGTTCTATCCCTACTCGCCGTGTAACGAGGCGGGAAAGGACGCCGCTCGAGCGACCGCACGGGACCGCGGCTACGAGTTCGACCGCGAGTCGTTCGAAGCGTTCTACCAGATGGGACGCCGCGCGACGAAGCGCGAGTTCCCCGGGACGGCGGCCTCCCACGAGCGCGTCCTCTACTTCAAACGCGCCCTCGAGCGCCGCGTCGGTCGCCCGAGACCGGCGGACGCGCTCGCGCTCGGTGAGGCCTACTGGGGGGCGTATATCGACGAAATGGCGCTCTATCCCGGGGTCGAGCGAACCCTCGAGACGCTGCGCGAAAACGGGATCGACGTCGCCGTCGTCACGAATCTCACGACGCGCGTCCAACTCGAGAAGCTCGCCGCGCTGGGACTCGAGTCCTCCATCGACCTGTTGCTCACCTCCGAAGAGACCGGCCGGGAGAAGCCGGGGTCGGTCATGTTCACGCTGTCCCTGTCGCGACTCGAGCGGCGGCCGTCGGAGGCGGTGATGGTGGGCGACGATATCGAGGCGGACATCGCGGGCGGGAACGCCGTCGGACTGGAGACGGTGCTGTTCGACCCCGACGGCGACCGCGACGGCGAGGCGCTCGAGGGGAATCGCCGGCCGGATCACAGGATAGATTCGTTCGCGGCGCTACCGGAGGTGATACTGTGATCCTCGAGTCCCAGCGGCGAGCGGTGGTCGAGCACGCGACGGAACTCGCCGCGCTGACGCCCGGCCGGACGGGGAATCTGAGCGTCCGCGACGGTGCCGACGGCGACGCCTTCGCGGTCACGCCCACCGGCGTCCCCTACGACAGTTTCGACGTCGACGACGTCCCGGTCGTCGGCGTCGACGGCGACCGGCGCGGCGGCGAGATGGCCCCGAGCAGCGAGGTCCCGATGCACGCCGCGATCTACCGGCGCGAAGACGTCGGCGCGATCGTCCACACCCACTCGCCGTGGTCGACCGCGATGGCCGTCGCACACGAGCCGCTGCCGCCGATTCACTATATGATCGTCGCGGTCGGCAAGCGCGTCCCGGTCGCCGAGTACGCGCCGTACGGCACCGACGAACTGGCCGAACGTATCGTCCGCGCGATGGACGAGGCCGACGCGACGGCGACGTTCGTCGAGAACCACGGCCTCGTCGTCACCGCGTCGGACGTCGAGACCGCCCTCGAGAACACCCACCACGTCGAGAGCCTCGCTCGACTCTACCTCGAGACCCGAGCGGCCGGACTCGAGCCCCAGACGCTGTCGGACGAGCAGTTGGAGACGGTGCTCGAGCAGTTCGAATCCTACGGGCAGTGAACGGCCGTTCCGCTCGCCGCCGGGACGCCGGTCGGTCAGTCGCGGTCGGCGAGTAGCTCGCTCGCGGTCACCAGCGCTTCCATCTCGACGCTGGCGTCCGCGATGTTCTCGCGGCCGCCCTCCTCGCGGTCGACGACGACCAGCGCGCGCTCGACGGTCGCGCCCGCCTCGCGGAGCGCCTCGACGGCCTCGACGACGCTCGTGCCCGTGGTCACGATGTCCTCGACGATGACGACCTCCTCGCCCTCGGCGAGTCGTCCCTCGATCAGGTTGCCGGTGCCGTACTCCTTGCGCTGTTTGCGCGCGATGACGTAGGGGACGCCGGCCGCGACGCTCGTCGCGGCGGCGAGGGGCACCCCACCGAGCGCGACGCCGCCGAGTTTGTCGTCGGCCGACACGCGGTCCGCGAAGGCCTCGGCGACCAGCTCGAGGCAGTCCGGATCGGTCTCGAAGAGGTATTTGTCGACGTAATACTCGCTGGTGCCGCCGTGGGAGAGCTCGAACTCGCCGAACTGGACGGCCTCGGCCGCGCGAAGGGCGTCGATGAGGTCCTGATTCGTCATTGCTCGAGAGAGCGCGCCGAACCGAAATAAGCGGTGTGGAACGGGACTGGGAGGGAACGAGCGGAGAGTGCCAGTACATATACATTTTTATAGCTGCCAGCGCGTGTGTTCCCTGATGACACCATCCAGTGCAGCCGAGCCGCATCCGGACGTGCAGGGGTTTCTCGAACTCTACGAATCGCTCGACACCCCGGAGTTCAGCGAGATCACGCCCGAGGAGGCCCGACGGATGTTCGAGGAGATGCGCGTCGTCGAGGAGCCCGACATCGAACTCGCATCCGTCGAGGACCACACCATCGACGGGCCACACGGCGACCTCGCGGTGCGGAGCTACGACCCCGGGACCGAGGGCGAGGACCGGCCGCTGCTCCTGTACTTTCACGGGGGTGGATGGGTCGTCGGCAGCATCGACACCCACGACGGTGTCTGTCGAAAGCTGGCCGACGACACCGGCTATCCCGTCGTCAGCGTCGACTACGGGCTCGCGCCGGACCACCCCTTCCCCGAGGGATTACAGGACTGTTACGCCGCCCTCGAGTGGGCGGCTGCGGAAGCCGACGAACTGAACGCGGATCCCGACAAGATCGTCGTGGGTGGCGACAGCGCCGGTGGCGGCCTCGCGTCGGGACTGTCGCTGCTCGCTCGAGACCGGGGCGGCCCCGAGATCGCGTATCAGCTGTTGCTCTACCCCAGCGTCGGCGACGCGACCGTGACCGAGGCCTACGAGGAGAACAAGGAGGGCTACTTCCTCACGGAAGACGACATGGAGTGGTTCCGCGGCCACCTCTACGAAACCGATATCGACCTCGGAAACGTCTACGCGCTGCCGTTGCGCGCGAACGACCTCTCGGAACTCCCGCCGGCGACGATCATCACCGCCGGCTTCGATCCGCTGCGCGACATCGGTGCGAACTACGCCGACCGACTCGCGGACGCCGGCGTCCCCGTCGAGTACCACAACTACGACGACATGATCCACGGCTTCTTCAGCATGATCTCGGATCCGATCGATCTGGATCGAGCGCACGAAGCCCACGAGGACGCAGTCGCGGACATGGACGCGGCGCTCGAGTGAGTAGCGATATCGCTCGAGACTGTGTTCAGCAGCGGACCCGTTCAGTAGAGGAACGATCGGACCGGTACCGGCACACAGCGATCGATCGACGAGTTAGCCGTCAGGGACGAACTGCTCTGCCGCCGTGAGCCGGTCGGCGAGGGTCGCCAGAAATCGGGCCGCGTCGGCACCGTCGACGATTCGATGGTCGAAGCTCAGATCGACGTTCATCCGGTTCCGGAACTCGATGCCGTCGTCGCCTCGCTGCGGGCGTTCCCGGATCCGATTCACGCCGAGAATCGCGATCTCGGGCGGATTGATGATCGGCGTGAACGAGTCGATACCGAGCACGCCGAGGTTCGTGACGGTAAACGTACCGCCGCGGAGGTCGCTCATCGAATGCTCGCCCGACTGGACGGACTCCGTGACCCGCCGCCGTTCGGCTGCGATCTCGTCGAGGGGTTTCGACCCGATATCGCGGAGCACGGGAGCCACGAGCCCCGCTTCGGTATCGACTGCGATGCCGACGTTGTGCTCCTCGTAGAGCCGATGCGTTTCGTCTTCGAACGTCGCGTTGAACGCGGGGTGTTCCTCGAGGGTCGCCGAGACCGCACAGAGCACGAGATCGATGACCGAAACGTCTCTCTCGAGTTGCGCGTCGGCGGTCTCGGTCGCTCGCACCAGCGCCTCCGCGTCGACATCTCGACTCGCGGTCACGTGGACCGCGTTCCGATAGCTCTCCTGTAGGCGGTTCGCGATCGTCCGTCGCGTTCGAGAGAGCGATCGCGCTTCGCGGACGGTACGACCCGATCCGCCGTCGGTCTCGGACGACTGTTCCTCGCTCCGGTCGGACTCCGTATCGGTGGGTGGCATAGATGTGAGAGGGTATTCCGTGTGCGCGTTCGAGGGGCCGGACGCCGCTACTCCGGGCGAATCCAGGCGAGGACGTCGCCCCGCTCGAACTCGTCGTCTTCCTCGAGGACGATCTCGTCGAGCGTGCCCGTCACCGGTGCGGGGACGTCGACGCTCACCTTTTCGACCTGGTATTCACAGAGGGCGTCGCCTTCCTCGACGCGACTCCCGTCGCTGAGGAACCAATTGACGACGACTCCCTCGTCTTCGTCCGCATCGTCGGGCCAGACGTCGGCCGTATCGACGGCGACGCGCTCGTCGTTCGCGCTCATTCGTTCGATCGAACGGTTCGAATCGCGTTCGTAATGTCGTCCGCGTCGGGAACGACCTCGTCCTCCATCGACCGCGCGTACGGGATCGGGACGTCGGGAACGGCGACCCGCTCGACGGCCTCGAGGTCGTCGAGGCCGCCTTCGGCCACGCGCGCGATGATCTCACCGGTGACGCCGTAGGACTGGTAGTCCTCGTCGACGACGACCAGATGGCCGGTCTTGGCCACTGATTCACGGACGGTCTCGGTGTCGAGGGGAACGAGCGTTCGGAGGTCGACTACCTCGACGTCGATCCCGTCGTCGGCGAGCGATTCGGCGGCCTCGAGCGCACGGTGGACGTGTAGTCCGAGCGTGACGACGGTCACGTCAGCTCCCTCGCGTTTGACGTCGGCGCTGCCGAAGGGAATCGTGTACTCGTCTTCGGGAACACCGGTCTTCGGGCCGTCCGGTGCGGGGAGCCAGCCGATCCCCATCAGCCGCTTGTGGAACAGGTAGACGACCGGATCGTCGTCGCGGATGGCGTTGTGCATCAGCCCCTTCGCGTCGTAGGCGGTCGACGGCACGATGACTTTCATTCCCGGGAGGTGCGCGAAGGTTCCGTACAGGGTCTGGGAGTGCTGGGCGGCGTCGTTATACGTTCCCCCGACGGCGGCGGTCAGCACCATCGGGACGTTCACGTTCCCGCCGCTCATGTAGGTGTTCTTGGCCAGCTGGTTGTAGATCTGATCCATGCCGACGCCGAAGAAGTCGACGAACATGAGCTCCGCAATCGGCCGCATTCCCGCCTGCGCCGCCCCGACGGCGGCGCCGATGTAGGCCGTCTCGCTGATGGGGACGTCCATGATGCGGTCGCGGCCGAACTCCTCGAGCAGGCCCTCGGTGCTGTCGAAGATCCCGCCGTAGTCCGCGACGTCCTCGCCCATGTAGAAGACCTCGTCGTCGTCGCGCATCTCGTGGGCGATCGCCTCGACCATCGCCCGGCTCATCGTGAGCGATCGATCCGTCTGCCGTCCTCGTCGTTCCGGTTCCTCTTGCGCCATCAGTCGTCACCTCCGGTCTCCGCGGCGGACGGTTCGCTCTCGGTCGCGCCCGACGGCGGGTTCACGAACACGTCCTCGTAGGCCGCGTCCGGCTCGGGTTCGGGCTGGTCTTTCGCCCACTCGATCGCCTCCTCGACGCGCTCGCGGGCGCTCGAGCGAAGGTCGTCGATCGTCTCGTCGGATACGTCGTGGGCCCGAAGCTCGCTCGCCAGTCGCTCGATCGAGTCCCGCTGCTCGGCCGCCGCCTTGTCCTCGTCGGGACGGTACCCCTCCGCGTCGCCCATGAAGTGACCCATGCGTCGGTGAACCTGGACCTCGAGCAGCGTCGGTCCGTTTCCGTCGCGGGCGCGGCCGATAGCCTTCCCGGCGGCCTCGTAGATCGCGACGGCGTCGTCGACGTCGACGCGAGCGCCAGGGAGGTCGAACCCGCCAGCGCGCTGTGCACCGTTCTCGACGTCGGTGACGCGCTCTTTTGGCATGCTGATGGCCCAGTCGTTGTCCTCGATTACGAAGACGACGGGGAGGTTTTGAACGCTCGCCAGGTTCAGCGACTCGAGGAACGCGCCCTGATCGATCGCGCCCTCGCCGAGGAACGCGACGGCGACGCTGTCGGTGTTGCGCTTCTTCGCGGCCAGTCCGGCGCCGACCGCTGGCGGACAACCCTCGGCGATGATCCCGCTGCACGCGAAGTTGACGTCGGGATCGAAGAGATGCATGTGGCCGCCTTTCCCCTTGCTGAGGCCGGTCTCGCGGCCGAAGATCTCGGCGGTCATCCGCTCCAAGTCGACGCCCTTCGCGATGGCGATGTGGTGGGGTCGGTGGGGAGCCGTGACCGTGTCGTCGTCCCGCAAGTGCTGGCAGACGCCCGCGCCGGACGCCTCGTGACCCGCGGCGAGGTGCAACTCGCCGGGAATCGGCCCGGCGGAGATGTCGAACGCGGGCTGTTTCCCCTCGAGATACTCCTCCTGAAGGCGCTCTTCGTAGTGACGCGCTGTCACCATCTCCTCGTACATCCCTTGTAGTTTGCTAACAGCTACCATGTGGCTCTGTAGAGGTGTCGTCACGAACCGATATATAGCTATTCACGCCTCGAGTCACCGATAGAACCGTTTTATGATTTTTCATACATGTCTCTAAATTCACTGTTCCGAAGGGGGTTCGAGAAACTCCTCGAGGAAACCCTGGTCAGTACCAAACTCGACAACTACGAGACGAGCGTGAATCGACGGACAGAAAGTCGAACGATCGCCGTTCCTCGCTGATCGGATACTGTCGGAACGCGTTCGAGAGAAACAGACGGGATCGCGTGCGTTCTCCGAGCCGTTCGTGGCGACTACCAGGGCTCGTTCTTCAGCCCCAGTTTGTACGCGATCATGTTTGTCGTCACGTGGAGGATCGGCGTGAGCACCACGACGACGAGGATGACCTCGAGCGTGAACCACTCGCTGAACCACTCGAAATCGAGCAGGGCGACCAGCGGGAGGGAGACGACGACGAAATCCAGTTGATCGAGACCCGGAAACATCGCGCCGCGCTGGCGGCCGCTTCGGCGTTTGAGGAACGACGCGAGGATGTCCCCGAGCATCGCGCCGCCGGCGAGTCCGAGCGCCGCGAGCGGCGTGAACTCGGGAACTGCGAAGCCGAGCGCGTCGCTGACGGCCGGCTTGACGAGGGTGAGCACGGCGGCGAGCGCGAGACCCGCGAGAATGCCCATCGCCGTCCCGCGCCAGGTCTTCCCGTCGCCCAGTACGCGCTTGTCGCCCCACGTCCGGCCGCCGTCGATCGGCCGGCCGCCGCCGGCCAGCACCGCGGCGTTGTTGGGGACGTAGGCGGGCAACATCGCCCAGAACGCGATCACGATTGTCTCGAGGATTGCCATATCCGCCGGGACGAACCGACGTGTCTTAACCGGCGGTGGTTTGGCGGAAACGATTCGGTGGGACTCGAGTCGAACGGTCCCAGATGGCGCTCGACGCGTACCGATCGGTCACAATCGCATCAAAACAGCATTGTAAACAGTATCTGTATCTTCTGTACACGAAAAGCTTTTAGTTCTCCTGATTGATGCTCCTCGTAGAAGCCCTGTTATCATGCCACGAGAGCATATCTTCGACGAGGCCGAGTACGAGCGCCGGGTCGCTCGGACCAAAGAGCGGGTGCGCGAGGAAGACCTCGACGCGATCGTTGTCGCCGATCCGGCGAACATGAACTACCTGACGGGGTACGACGGCTGGTCGTTCTACGTCCATCAGGCAGTGGTGGTCACCCCCGATCGCGACGAACCCGTCTGGATCGGCCGGGATATGGACGGCGGGGGCGCGCGCGCAACGACCCATCTCGGCGAGGAGAGCATCCGCGCGTACAGCGACGATCACGTCCACTCGCCCCACGACCTCCACCCGATGGACTACGTCGCGGGCGTCCTCGAGGAACTCGAGGTCGCAGACGGCCGAATCGGCCTCGAGATGGACGCCGCCTACTTCACCGCGAAATCCTACACGCGCCTGCAGGAGAACCTCCCCGAAGCGGAGTTCGAGGACGCGACGCTGCTAGTCGGCTGGGTCCGGATCAAAAAGTCCGAGCAAGAACTCGAGTACATGCGCGAGGCCGCGCGAATCTCCGAGAACGCGATGCAGGTCGGACTCGACGTCATCGAGGAAGGGGTCCCGGAGTACGAGGCTGCGGCCGCGATCTACGAGCAACTGATCACCGGGACCGAGGAGTACGGCGGCGACTACCCCTCGATCGTCCCGCTGATGCCGTCGGGCGATCACACCGGGACGCCCCACCTGACCTGGACCGATCGCGAGTTCGAGGACGGCGACCCGGTCATCATCGAACTCTCGGGCTGTCGCCACCGGTATCACTCCCCGCTGGCCCGCACCACGTTCGTCGGCGACCCGCCCGACGAACTCCAGGAAACCGCCGACATCGTCGTCGAGGGGCTCGAGGCCGCGCTCGACGCCGCCGAACCCGGCGTCACCTGCGAGTCGGTCGAGAAAGCGTGGCGCGACACCATCGCGCAGTACGGCCTCGAGAAGGAAGACCGAATCGGCTACTCGATGGGACTGGGCTACCCGCCGGACTGGGGCGAGCACACCGCGAGCATTCGACCGGGCGACGAGACTATCCTCGAGGAGGACATGACGTTCCATATGATCCCCGGGATCTGGACCGACGAGATCGGCATGGAGATCAGCGAGACGTTCCACGTCACGAGTAACGGCGCCGAAACCTTGGCCGACTTCCCGCGACGACTGTTCACGGCCTGACGCCGCCGGCCGCCACGACTTCCCACCACTGCAAACAGATACTCATGAGCACGACACCATCCGCGGACGAGACTGTATCGGACGACGACCTCGACTCGGCATTAATCACCGCCCGCAGGCAACTCGAGCGAGCCGCGACACACGTCGACGTCGATCCCGGCGTCGTCGAGCGGCTGAAACACCCGACGCGGGTTCAGCAGGTTTCGGTGCCCCTCGAGCGCGAGGACGGCAACGTCGAGGTCTTCACCGGCTACCGAGCCCAGCACGACGACGTTCGCGGGCCCTACAAGGGCGGTCTGCGCTACCATCCCGAGGTCAGCGCGGAGGAGTGTACCGGGCTCTCGATGTGGATGACCTGGAAGTGCGCGGTGATGGACCTCCCCTTCGGCGGCGGGAAGGGCGGCATCGCCGTCGACCCGAAATCGTTGACCGACGACGAGACGGAACGGCTCACCCGCCGGTTCGCCGAGGAACTGCGCGACGCCGTCGGGCCGACGAAGGACGTTCCCGCGCCGGACATGGGCACCGACGCCCAGACGATGGCCTGGTTCATGGACGCCTACTCGATGCAACAGGGCGAGACGATCCCCGGCGTCGTCACCGGCAAGCCGCCGGTCATCGGCGGCTCCTACGGCCGCGAGGAGGCCCCCGGCCGCTCGACGGCGATCGCCGCACGAGAAGCCATCCAGTACTACGATCGCGAGATTTCGGACACGACAGTCGCCGTCCAGGGCTTCGGCAGTGTCGGTGCCAACGCCGCGCGCCTGCTCGAGGACTGGGGCGCGACCGTCGTCGCCGTGAGCGACGTCAACGGCGCGATCTACGATCCCGAGGGGATCGACGTCGATGCGATCCCATCGCACGACGAGGAGCCGGAAGCGGTCACCAGCTTCGCGAAGGAACTCGACGACGGTGACAGCGTCCGTCGGCTCTCGAACGCCGAACTGCTCGAGTTGGATGTCGACGTCCTGATCCCGGCGGCCGTCGGCAACGTCATCACGGCAGACAACGCCGACGCGATCTCGGCCGACATCGTCGTCGAAGGCGCGAACGGCCCGACGACGTTCGCCGCCGACACAATCCTCGAGGAGCGAGACGTCCCGGTGATCCCGGACATCCTGGCGAACGCGGGCGGCGTGACGGTGAGCTACTTCGAGTGGCTGCAAGACATCAACCGCCGCCAGTGGACGCTCGAACGGGTCAACGAGGAACTCGAGGAGCACATGCTCGACGCCTGGGACGATGTCCGCGCAGAGGTCGACGCCGAAGGACTGACGTGGCGGGACGCAGCCTACGTCGTGGCGCTGTCACGGATCGCAGAGGCAAAGGAGACGCGCGGACTCTGGCCGTAGCGGACGGGCCGGCCGTCACGATCGGAGCGCGACGCAACGCGGCCGCCGTCGACGCCGCTCTCCTCATCGCCCGCGTTCGAACGAAAGGAAGGTATCATGTCCCAGCAGTTGTACGCTAGAGACATGAGGTCGTGGAAGCGTGTCTTTGCGAGCGGACTGATCGTTATCGGTCCGATACTCGTCACGCTGTACGTCGTCTATCGGGTTTACGCGATCATCGCGGGGGTCGTGCCAGTGTTCGTCTTCGATAGCGAACTGTTAGGCGGCCTGATCGGTCACGAGCCGACACGCGAGTTCGCGGTCTATCTTCTTCGCGTCGTTGTTCCGCTCGGAGTGTTCGTCCTGATAGCGACCGTCGTCGGCTCGTTCACCCGAACGACGGTCGGCGACGTGTTCTCGCGGAGCGTCGACGGCGTCGTGAACCGCGTTCCGGGGCTTCGCGTCCTCTACAACGCGTCGAAGGTCGCCGCCGAGACCACGTTCGGCGAGGAACAGGCGCTGCAGGAATCGGTCAGCGTCGAGAGCTGGGATGGGACCCAGATGCCGGCGTTCAAGACCGGACACACCACGAGTGACGGACGAGTCGTCCTGTTCATCCCGACGGCGCCGAACATCTCTTCGGGGTTCACGGTCGAGGCCGACCCAGACCAGGTCACCGAAACCGACGAGTCCGTCGAAGAGACGCTCGCACGTGTCTTGAGCGGCGGGTTCGGGGAGTCAAAACATCCGAAAACGGAGCGGCCGCGAGCACCGCTCGACACGTCCGACGAACGGTCGACGAACGGCGAGCGGTCGACGGACGACGAGCGGTCGACGAGCAACGAGTGACCGCATGCCGGTAGATGGACGACGAGTAACTGCGCCCCGCTCGACGGACAAAGAGTAACTGCACCCTGCTCGAGGGCGTGACAGCGCGTTACCGCGAGAGGCTGGCCGCGACGCTCTCGATCGGATGGGGCGGATCGTCACAGCCATCGTACTCCGAGAGCTGCGTCCGACAGGACGCGCCCGGCGCGACGACGGTCTCGCCCTCGCTGTCGTCGACCTGATCGAAGAGGATCTGCCCGATCGATCGGCTCAGCGAGTAGTGCTCGGCCTCGTAGCCGAAGGAGCCCGCCATCCCACAGCAGCCCGAATCAAGCGCGTCGACCTCGTAGCCGACCGTCCGAAGGACCGCGGCCGCGTGACCGTCCTTCTTCGTCGCTTTCTGGTGACAGTGGCCGTGATAGGTCAGCCGTTCGTCGAGTTCGGCGGTCGGGAGTCCGGCCGCCAGGTCGAACCGATCGAGATACTCCATGACGCCGTAGGTGTTCGCCGCGACCCGCTCGGCGTCGCGTCCGGAGAGGAGGTCGAGGTAGTCCGACTGGAGCATCACCGCGTCCGAGGGCTCGACCAGGACGACCTCCCAGCCGTCCTCGACTCGCGGAGCCAGCGCCTCGACGTTGGTTCGGGCGCGCTCGCGCGAGCGGTCGAGGAACCCCTTCGAGTGGGCCGGCCGGCCGGTCGAGGTGACGCCATCGGGGATTTCGACGTGAATCCCCGCCGTCTCGAGCACCTGCACGGCCGCCTTCCCCGCTCGCGGGTGGTTGTAGTTCGTGTACGTGTCGGGGAAGAGCAGGACTTTCCGGGTGGCTTCCTCGAGCGGAATCCGAGAGCCGCCTCGCGCTGCTCGCGGCTTCGCCGCTCGCTTGTCCGAGGCGATTTCCTCGCCTCGCGCCTCGAACCAGTCCTCGAAGCTCTCGCCGGCGAAGGTCGGGAGGTCGCGCTCGCGGGCGATGCCGACCGTCTTTTCGGCGATCGTCCCGGCACCGGGCAGCGACGCGGCCCAGTTCGAGAGCGGGGCGAGCGCGGAGCCGACGGCGTTCAGCCGGTCGACGTTCGCGAACAGCTTGTCGCGGAGGCTCGAGCCGTTTTCCTGATGGTTCGCGTGCTCGACTTCCGCTTTGAGTTTCGCCATGTCGACCTCGCTCGGGCAGTCCCGCGCACAGCCCTTGCAGCCGATGCAGAGATCCATTACTTCGGCCAGAAACTCCGGATCGGTCGACTCGGCGTCGAGTTCGCCGTTCATTGCCCCGCGGAGCATGTTCGCCCGGCCGCGGGTGCTCAGGCTCTCTTCCTCGGCCGCGCGATACGTCGGGCACATGACGCCGCCGGTCGTCTCCTGCGAGCCGCGACAGCCACCGCAGCCGTGACAGAGTTCGACCATCCCCTGCATGCCGTTGTCGTTTGCCCACTCGAGGGCGGGCTCGAAGCCCGCATCGAACTCGTACTCCGGCGAGAACCGCAGGTGTTCGGTCATGTCGTGGTCGCCACAGACGGTGCCGGGATTCAGGAGCCAGTCGGGGTCGAACGCGGTCTTCACGTCGCGGAAGAGCGACCAGACGTCCTCGCCGTAGAGTTTGCGGTTCCACTGGGTTCGGGCGCGGCCGTCGCCGTGCTCGCCCGAGACCGAGCCACCGTACTCGACGACAAGATCGGTCACGGCGTCGGAAATCGCCTCGAACTGGTTCAGCCCCGCCGGGCTCTTGGTGTCGACCAGCGGCCGCATGTGCATGCAGCCCGGTCCCGCGTGGGCGTAGAAGCTCGCGAACGTGTCCTGTTCCTCGAGCACGTCCTGAAAGTCAGCCACGTAGTCCGCGAGGTTCTCGGTCGGGACGGCCGTATCCTCGATGAAGGAGATGTGCTTGGCGTCCGAGGTTCGGGAGAGCAGGATCGGTGCCGCGCTCTTGCGGAGCTTCCAGAGTTCGGCGCGGTCGTCGGGCGCGTAGGCCTCGAGGGCGTCGAACGCGCGGACGGGGTCCGAATCGGGAGTCGACTCAGTTGCAGTCGCGCCGCCGTCGGATTCCGGCGCGCTCGAGTCGGGCAATCGATCCGCGAGCATCGCCGCCACTTTCTCGCGAGCGTCGTCCTCGCTCTCGGCGTAGAACTCGACGAGCAGCGCCGTCTCGGTTCCCTCGGGAAGGTTCGCCGCGACGTCGGCAAACTCCTCGGTATTCCGGGCGAGCTCGAGCAACACGTCGTCGATCGCCTCGATCGCCGCGGGGTCGAAGTGCCGGACGATGGTGTCGACGTCGGCCATCGCCTCGAGCAGATCCTCGTAGGTCAACAGGACGACGCCCGTCGTCTCGGGGACCGGCTCGAGCGAGACGGTCGCCTCCGTCACCACGCCGAGCGTTCCCTCGCTCCCGGCGAAGACGCGGGCGAGGTTGACCGTCGCGTTGGGGTCGGGTTCGCCGTCGATTGCAACCGTCTCGTCCGTGTTTTCGTCGAACGCCTCCGGGTCGCCGTAGGCTTCCGCAACGAGTCGGTCGAGGTTGTAGCCGGAGACGTTCCGCTTGAGTTGCGGGAAGACCTCGCTGATCGCCGCGGCTTCCTCGTCGACGACCCGGCGCAATGCGTCGTAGATCCGCTCGAGCAGCTCTCCCTCCGGATCGGCCCGCTCGCGGAGTTCGGCCACTGTCACCTCGCCGAAGCACTCGACGGAGCCGTCGGCGAGGACGACTTCGACGTCCTCCACGTAAGCGTCGGTCTTGCCGTACTGTAGCGAGTGTGCGCCGGTGGAGTTGTTGCCGATCGCGCCGCCGATCGTGCTGCGGTTTCCGGCCGCCGGATCGGGCGCGAACTTCAGGTCGTGTGGCTCGAGCGCGCCGTTCAGGTCCGCGAGGACGGTCCCCGCCTGCACCGTCGCGTGGCGATCGTCGGCCGACAGCTCGCGTAGCCCGTCCATGTGCGTCGTGAGATCGAGCACGACGGCTTCGTTGACTGCCTGTCCGGCGAGGCTGGTGCCGCCGCCGCGCGGGAGGACCGGAATCCCGTTATCTGCGCAGTAGTCGACGACTGCAGCGACGTCGTCGGTCGAACGCGGGAGGACGACGCCGACCGGCGTCACCTCGTAGGCGCTCGCGTCGGTCGCGTAGAGTCGTCGGGAGTACTCGTCGAAGCGGACCTCGCCGTCGATGCGTTCCTCGAGCGCCGAGACGAGTTCGGGGCGATCGATATCGCCGCCGACGTAGTCGTACTCGGCGCGGGGATCCGCTGCGGGATCGTCCGCTCGCGGATCCGACTGCGGCCCGAGAGCGCTCTCGTCCGAGGTCGCGGTCTGGTCGCTGTGGTCGGTCGTGGAACGCGAGTTATCAGCTGCCATCTTACGCTCCGCTCGAGTCGGGCTGATAGACGGCGTTTTCGAGGTCGCCGCCGGTCTCGAGCGCGTCGACGTTGCCCGCGACGATGTCGGCCAGTCGGTCCCAGTGTTTCGGCGTGTGACCGCCCGTGTGGGGCGTAATGAGACAGTTCTCGAGGTCCCAGAGCGGGTGATCGGCGGGGAGCGGTTCGGGATCGGTAACGTCGAGTGCGGCCCCGCGGATGCCCTCGAACTGCAGCGCCGAAACGAGCGCGTCGGTGTCGACGATGCCGCCGCGAGCGGCGTTGACGACGACCGCATTCGGCGGGAGCGTGGCGAGTTCGTCTTCGCCGACGAGCCCGCGGGTCAGGTCGTTGAGCGGGCACGCGAGGACGACATAGTCGCTCCGGGAGAACGCCTCGTGGATATCGTCCTCGTCGAACCCCAGTACCTCGTCGGTCGGACCGCCCTTCGAGGGCGTGTAGCGGATGCCGATCGTCTCGACCTCGAACCCCTCGAGGCGCTGGACGATCGCCTGACCGATCGAGCCGAGGCCGACGATCGTGACGGTGCTGTCGGTGAACTCGTGTGACTGGAAGTGCCGCCACTCGTCGTTTTCCTTCCGCCGCCAGCCCTCGTGGAGCCGGCGCGCGAAGACGAGCATGTTGCCGATCGACTGCTCGGCGATGCCGGGCGCGTGGATGCCGCCCGCGTTGGTGACGGCGACGCCGTGGTCGGCCAGCGCGTCCATCGGCACGTGGTCGGTGCCGGCGAAGGTACACGCGAACAGCTCGAGCCGATCGGCGCGCTCGAGGAGATTTTCATCGATCGTGATGCCTGTCACGACCCGCGCCTGCGGAACGAGTTCACGCTCTTCTTTCGGCGTTCGCGCGAGCGCAACGGTGTGATCGGGCACCCGTTCGCGCAAGGTTTCGGCGTACGACGCCATCGGCAGCCCTTCCGTCCCCTCTCGGAGAACGACGATGTCTGGATCCGTGCTCATGGAGAGTTCCGTGTTGGCCTACCATTGTCACGCGCTCTCTTATCCTTTTTGTGTACCCGTCGTAAACACTGATTGTGTATAATTAAGTTCCTGGGGCGCGTCAGTACCCCGCATGACCGAGCCGATACGGGACCGTCTCGTCAGCCTCCGGCGCAGCTTCCACCGCCACCCCGAGCCGGCGTGGCGCGAATTCCTCACCACGGCACGGCTCGTCGATGAAATCCGAGCCATCGGCGTCGACGAACTGGCCGTCGGACCGGACGCCTACGACCCCGCCGATCGAATGGCCGTCACCGACGACGACCTCGAGCCCTGGATCGAACGCGCCCGCGAGCGCGGCGCGGACGAGGACCTCCTCGAGCGGATGACCGGCGGTAACACGGGTGCAGTCGCGGTCCTCGAGCGCGGCGAGGGACCCACGATCGGTTTGCGGGTCGACATCGACGGGCTGTTCATCGAGGAATCGACCGATTCGGAGCACCACCCTGCGAACGAGGGGTTTCGCTCGAAGATCGACGGGACGATGCACGCCTGCGGCCACGACGCTCACATGACCTGGGGGCTGGCCGTCCTCGAGACGATCGCCGAGAGCGACTTCTCGGGGCGGCTGGTCGTCTTCTTCCAGCCCGCGGAGGAAACCGGTGGCGGGGGCTGCCCGATGGCGAAAAGCGAGTTCGCGGATAACCTGGACTACCTGCTCGCGATCCACGTCGGCCTCGACCATCCCACAGGCGAAGTGGTTGCGGGGATCGAGAAGCCCCTCGCGATGTCCCACGTCGACGCGACAATAACCGGGACCTCCGCACACGCGGGGAAGGCACCGAACGAGGGAGCCAACGCCATGCACGCGATGGGAGCCGCGATCGTGAACGCCTACGGGATCCCCCGGCACAGCGACGGCATGACTCGAGTGAATATCGGCAAGGCCGAAGCGGGAACCGCGAGCAACGTCATCGCCGAGCACGCGTACATGGAAGCCGAGGCCCGCGGCGAGACGACCGCGCTGATGGAGTTCATGGAACGGCGACTCGAGCGCACGATCAAATCGGCGGCCAAGATGCACGGCTGTCGGGCCGAGGTCGACGTGGTCAGCAAGTCGCCGCGGGCCGACAGCGACCCCGAACTGCAGGCCCTGGTCAGCGAGATCGCGAACGGCGTCGAGGGGATCGACCACGTGCTACCGGCCGCCGACTTCGGCGCGAGCGAGGACGCGACCTTCCTGATGGAGCGCGTCCAGGACGAGGGCGGGCTGGCGACCTACATGATCGTCGGTACCGACCACCCGACGAGCCACCACACGCCGACCTTCGACGTCGACGAGGCGAGCCTCCAGCACGGCGTCGACGTACTGGTCGGGACGATCCGGGACCTCGAGCGCCGACATCCGGTTCCGCGTGTCGATGACGGGGCGACCGTGGAGCACGGGGAAAGCGGGCCACTCGGGGAGAGCGGAGCGCTCGGCGAGACCGGAACGCGCACTGAGGACGACGGATGAGCAGGGACCGCGACTCCGACGAGGCGCTCGTCGCACTCGAGGACGTCGAAGCGGCCCGAGAACGCATCGCGGATGTCGTTCACCGAACCCCGCTCGACACCTCGCGGACGTTCTCCCACATGAGCGATGCAGCCTCGGTCGGGCTCAAACTCGAGAACGTCCAACGGACCGGCTCGTTCAAGATTCGCGGCGCGTACAACACGATGGCCCAGTTGTCACCCGAGGAGCACGAGGTGGGCGTCATCGCCTCGAGCGCGGGCAATCACGCACAGGGCGTGGCGCTGGCCGGCGATCTGCTCGACATCGACACGACGATCGTCGTCCCCGAGGTGACGCCGGCCGCGAAGATCGAGGCCACCCGCGGCTACGGGGCCGAGGTCGTCGTCGAAGGCGACATCTACGAACGCTCCTACGAGTACGCCCTCGAACGGGCCGCAGAGACCGGGGAAACGTTCGTCCATCCCTTCGACGACGCGGACGTCGTTGCGGGGCAGGGAACGATCGGCCTCGAACTGCTCGAGCAGTATCCCGAGATCGACACCGTGTTGGTCGCGATCGGCGGCGGCGGGCTCATTTCGGGCATCGGAACGGTCCTGAAGGCCGCTGAGCGCGATGTTCGCGTGATCGGCGTCCAGCCCGAGGGAGCCGCCCACGCGAAGCCGTCGCTCGAGGCCGGCGAAATCCGCCAGCTCCCGGATGTCGACACCGTCGCGGAGGGGATCGCGGATACGCGACTGCTCGAGACGACGTTCGAAATCGCCCGCGAGGTCGTCGACGACGTGGTCAGCGTGAGCGATCGGGAGATCGCCGCCGCGGTCACCCTGCTGGCCGAGCGCGCGAAGACGGTCGCCGAGAGCGCCGGTGCCGCCCCGCTGGCGGCCGCACTGTCGGACGATCTGGACCTCGAGGGTGAGCACGTCGGCATCATAATCTCGGGCGGAAACGTGAACCTCACCGAGCACGCCGAACTGACCAGAACCGGGCTGCACGAACTCGAGCGCTACACCGAAGCGAGACTCGCGCTCGCGGGCTGGCCGACGAGCGTCGGCGCGGTAGTTGAGACGGTGGAAGCCGAGGGTGCCGAGCTGGATGTCCTCGAGCGGGCCCGTCGCACCGCGGTCGACCACCCGAATCGGACGCCCGTAACGATCGGGGTCGAGGGGAGCGGCCCTGGGCATCTCGAGGGGGTACTCGAAGCGCTGTCGGCGCTCGAGGGGGTGTCGGTCGTGGAGCGCACGCTCGAGTAGCCGCCGGCCGTGTTCCGGTTCGTCCGGCGATGGGTGCCGATAGCGATCGAACGAATGTCAGCGAAGTATTTTTTATATCTCACAGATAAATACGGATGTGAATCGGACGCTCTTCTATTACGTCTCGCAGATGGTCGTCGGCGGCGGCCTCACCCTAATCGGGGTTTCGAACATCGTATCCAGTGATTCCGACGGGTTCGTACTCTCGATAAGTTCGGCGTTGATGATCATAGGCGGCGTCGGGATCCTTCTCGGTAACGGATACCACATTCTGAACGGAAACACCGATCGCATCGATATCGGTCGTGTGAGCTTCTGGCTCTCGATAGTCGGCGCGGTACTCATCCTGCTTGCGGGAGTAGTGTCGCTCGCGATCTGAGGGATGGTTCGGCCATCACGTTTCCGCTGGCGTCCGGTTCCAGCCGCCGGCCCCGTGAGGGCGGAGCCGAAATCCGATCGTTCAACGCCGGATCGTCAGGCTACTTTCGCGTTCGGGCTAACGGCCTCGATCGCCTCGCAGAAAATCTCGATCCCGAGTTCGATCTCGCGCTCGCTCGAGTCCAGCGGCGGGAGCAGCCGGATGGTCTTCGTCCCGCAACCGAGGGTGAGCAGGCCGCGCTCGAGGGCCGCCTCGACGACGCTCGTCCGGCGCTCGGGGGTATCGAACTCGACGGCCAGCATCAGACCCTTGCCGCGGACGTCCACGACGGAGTCGGGCGCGTCGTCGCGCAGGAGTTCTTTTGCCTGCTCGCCGCGGCGAGTGGCGTTCTCGAGCAGGTCGTGTTCCTGGATTGCCTCGAGCGTAAAGGCACCCATCATCGACCCGAGCATGTCGCCGCCGCCGAAGGTCGATCCGAGACGGTTCTTCTCGCTGGGGAAGACCTCCGAGCGAGAGATGGTCGCGCCGACGCGCAAGGCCTTCGCGCTGGCGATGACGTCGGGTTCGATCGCATAGTGGTCGGAGGCCCAGATCTCGCCGGTGCGACCGACGCCGGCCTGGATCTCGTCGACGACCAGCGGGATGTCGTAGGTGTCGGTGACGTCGGCGACCTCCTGCATGAAGGTCTCGCTGGGGAATCGGTAGCCGCCGACGCCCTGAATCGGCTCGAGCGTGAGAAACGCGATCTCGTCGGGGTCGATGTGACCACCCTCGGGCGCGAGCATACTGCGAAGCTGTGAGCCGCCGCCGGCGAAGAAGCCACAGTCGCAGCTCTCGGCGTCACAGCCCCGATCGTCGCAGAACGGGACCGTCTCGATCCCGCTGATTTCGGGGTAGTGGCGCGTGTAGACCTCCTTGGACTTCGTCAGCGAGAGGGTGCCGAGCGTGCGGCCGTGAAAGCTCCCCGAAAACGCGACGCCGTACTTCGACGGCGCGCGGTAATCGTTCGTGATCTTCATCGCGTTCTCCATGGCCTCCGCGCCGGAGTTCGAGAGAAAGACGGTGTCCATTCCGTATTGACTCGAGACCTCAGTGAGTTTCTTCATGAGGTGACTCGAGCCGGGGAAGTCGGCCTCGTCGGGGCTCGGGCCGGAGCCGAAGTACATGTCCTGGCCCGCGATCTTCATCGGTTCGACGAGGTCGAACTCGCGGACCTTCGAGAGGACCTTCTCGTTGTTGTAGCCGAGCGGTGCCGCGCCGATATGACAGGTGAAATCGAGGAGAACGTTGCCGTCGACATCGGTGACGAAGGGGCCGTCGGCCTCGCGGGTCACGTCCCAGACGAACTCGTGGGAGTACTCGCTGGGGGCGGAGTACTCCTGATGGAACTCGACCCACTGCTGGGCGTTCGGCCCCGGAAGCGCGTCCGCGTCGGGTTCCGCCGTGTCCCTATCCATACACAATTTATGTGTACCTCATACATTAAAACTTGTTATCGATTGGCGAGGCGGTCGTCGCAAGAGAGGGGGCGGGCATCGACGGCGCGAAAAAACGGACAGCATGACGGCCGAAGCGGATCGGCCGGAGAGGTGGCGGGTCGCGGGCGGTTCAAACGGACTACCGCCAGTCCGTCTCAGTCGTCGTCCGATTCGACGGGACCCCCTGGCCCGGGTGACTCCGGCTCGGGTTCGGCCTTCGTACTCGAGCCGATGAGGACGGTTTCGTCCTGCAGGAGGACCCGGCCGAAGTTCGAGCCGAAGTCCGTGATCAGCGAGCACATCGCGAGGAAGCAGACGAAGGCGAAGGGGGTCCCGGTGATGATCGCCGCCTGCTGGAGCGTGTTCGCGCTGCCGGTACCGCCGAGGATCATCAGGATCGCGGCGGTCATCCCGAGGACGACGCCCCAGAAGACCCGATTGATAGTCGACGGACGCGCCTTACCGCCGGTCGTCATCATCGAGACGGCCAGCGTCGAGGAGTCCGCGGACGTGACGAAGAACGTCGTCACGAGTATCATGAAGGCTAACATGAATATCGATCCCAAGGGGAACGTCTCGAACAGGATGAAACCGGAGACTTCCGCGCCCTGTTCACCGGCGATCACAGCGCTGAAGTCAGCGACACCGTTGTGGTGAGCCCAGACCGAGGTACCGCCGACGAACGTGAACCATGGGATGGTAGCCGCGGATGTCGCGACGATACCGGTAAACGCGACCTCACGGACGGTTCGCCCCTTGGAGATGCGGGCGATGAACAGACCCGCGAACGGGGACCACGAGAGCGCCCACGCCCAGTAGAAGACGGTCCAGGCGTTCATCCAGTTCGTGGCTTCCGGGTCACCCGCACCGAAGGTACCGGCACCGGTAAAGAGACTCATCGAAACGAAGTCAGAGACCATTCCGCCAACGGCCTGCGTGCCGAGCAGGATCAGGAATAGCGTCGGACCGACGATGAACGTCCCCACCATGAGGACGACGAAGAGGATCATGTTGAAGTTCGACAGTCGGCGGATCCCCTTGTCGACTCCCAGCACCATCGAAGTTGTAAACAGCAGCGTCATGAAGGTCACCACGAGGAGGATGCCGATGTTCCCCATACTGATACCCCACTGGTAGTCTAGACCCGTGATGAACTGACTCCCGATGAAGCCGAGCGACGTGGCCACGCCGCCGATCGTCGCGAAGACGGCGAGGATGTCGACGACTTTCGCGGCCGGGCCGTCGAGATTTTCTTTCCCGAGAATCGGGGTCAACGCCGAGGATACCCGCAGCGGGACGTTATCGTAATTGTACGCGAAATACCCGATCGCGATCCCCATTATCGTGAACACCGCGAGCTGGGGCAGCGCCCAGTGGAACAGCGTCTGCTGTATCGCGACGGCCATCGCCTCGGCCGAGCTGCCCTCGACGCCGCCGAACAGGGGCGATGGACTGTCGTAGTAGAACAGCGCCTCGGTTGGCCCCCAGAACACGACGCCGGCGGCGAACCCCGCGGAGTACAGCATCGCGAAGAACGACAGGAAACTGTACTCCGGATCCTCATCACCCATCTTGATCTTCCCCCACGGGCCGATGATCAGGAACAGGAGGAAGACCACGATCAGGAACACGATCAACAGCAGCGCCCAGTTGAACGCACCGAGCATCTGATCGTTGAGCGTCGAGATACCGTTTTCGACCGTACTCGGACTGATGAAGAACGCCGCGATCACACCGACGGTCAACAGCGCTCCGAACGCGAAGACGACCAGGTCGATCTCCTCGAGGAACTCGTCGACCATCCCCTGATCAGCGTCGGCACCACTCATCGTCTCACCCCCCGAACCAGGCGACAGGTCGATGATTTCCTGTGACTCCACCTACCGTTCGCCATGCTGCATGATGGCATACCGCTACCATTGACGCCGTATACAATAAGTGTTTCTCACTCGTGCAGTTTATCAACAGTTTGTGTTTATTGTGTATTTGGACGATATCTGGGCCTACTCAGAGAGATTGGCAACATTCGGCCATAAAATAGAGAGTTAAAGGCAGGAGTGCTGCTAAGAACAGATCAGTAGTAAAACTTGCCGTACTCTTCTCGAGGTCAGTAACTGAGAGTAAACGGGCGTTCGGTGGGTGTTGGAGCCGGCGAGACCCGCGCGAGGATCGATGACTCGTCGGCGAAAACGATAATCGAAGGCGGCCGGGCTAGACGGATTGCCGTCACCGCGTCCCGGCGCAGCCCCGACTCGCATGGGGCTGCGCCGGAACTGACTGACACTACCGTTTCAGTTCGTCAGTTCCTCGAGCGTCTGCTCGCGAGTCTCGGTGCTCTCGGCAACGCGCTCGGCGAACTCGTCGACCCGGTCTTTGATCTCCGCGCGAGTGTCCTCCGGCGAGAAGCCATCGGACATCGTCAGCAGGCGCACGAACGCGCGGAGTTCCTCGTCGGTGAGCTGGGCGAACTCCTCGTTCTCGAGTTTGTCGACGACCTCGTCGACGTCGATCTGGCCGACCGGTTCGACGTTGAACTCGACGTTGACCATCCGGTAGTTCGAGCCGGCGAGACGCTGTTCGGCCTTGCCGACGCCCTCCGAAAGCATGTCCTTGAACGGGGTGTGATAGCCGATCGTCCCGAGGTGGAGAAAGGCGAGCATATCGGTGATTCCCTGGGTGTAAGCGTCGCGATCCTCGGCGTCGGGATCGAAGACCGTCTCTCGGTCGCGTTCCTCCATGTACTCGAAGAGGATGCTGAAGTCGAGCATCGCGTTGCGCACCCGGCGTCGGATCCGGTTTCGCTTCTGCTTCTTCGAGTGGTCGGTGTAGTCCGTCTTTCGACCGAGCAAGAAATCGCGGTCGGAAGGCGTGAGAATGCCGCGCGGGCGATCCGAGTCCGCCGCCGTCCGCAACGACTCCGGAACGTCGTCTTGGCTCATAGGGGATACACGGAGAGCCCGCGAATTAACGTTTCCCATTCAGCGAACGTGATTCTCGACGGACAGAAGCGTCCGTTCGACTGTCAGTCAGTATTGCGGTTTTCGACGAGAGTTACGGCGAACCGTCCGCCCGGTGAGCGCCATCAGATGGTTACAAGGGGCGTCTCAGCCCCGATCGAGAGCCAACCGCTACGGCCGCCGACGGGAGAGTTCGGTCGCCGTCTCGGTGAGCAACGTCACCCCGACCTCGAGGCTGTCCTCGTCGATGTCGAACGTCGGCGTGTGGTGGCTGGTCGGATGGTCGGTCCCGACGAGGACATACGAGGCCAGCCCGCCGTTTTCTTGGACGCGCTCCATCAGGTAGGTCACGTCCTCGCTGACGCCGAACTCCTCGGTCGGCACCACGCGCTCGACGCCGTCGATCTCCCAGGCGACGTTGCCCACGAGGTCCCGCAGGGCGGGGTGGCTGTCGACGCGGGGGGACTCGCTGATCACCCGCGGCGTGACGTCGCAGTCGTGCATCTCGGCGGCGGCGTAGCAGACGCGCTCGAGTTCCGTGCGCGTGTACTCCATCAGCGCGGTGGTCTCGCCGCGGACCTCGGCTTCGATCGTGACCTCCTCGGCGATGACGTTGCTCGCGGTACCGCCTTCGATTCGGCCGACGTTGATCCGCGTGAGCCCGTCGCTGTGTCGCGGAATCCCGTAGGCGTTCTGAATCGCGGTCGCCGCCGCCTGCATGGCGTTGGCCCCCTCGTTCGGCGCTTTGCCGGCGTGGGCGCTCGCCCCCTCGAACGTCGCGGTCAGGTGTGCCATCGCCAGCGGCTTCTCGATGCCGGCGACGATCTCGCCCGTCGGATGATCGAGGCCGATGTGAAGGGCGAGGAGGTAGTCGATGTCGTCGAGATAGCCGCTCTCGGCCATCGCCTTCCCGCCGCCGGAGATCTCCTCGGCGGGCTGGAAGAACACCGTCAGCGTTCCGTCGAACTCGCTCTCTTTGACCCTCTCGAGCGTCCCCAGCGCCATCGCGAGGTGGGCGTCGTGGCCGCAGGCGTGCATGTAGCCGTCGTGTTCGGACCGGAATCCCTCGGCGGCCGGCCGGTGCTCGCTCTCGTCGGATTCCCGCATCGAAATCGCGTCGAGATCGACGCGCAACCCGATGCAGGGACCCTCCCCCTGCTCGAGGGTCGCGATAACGCCAGTGTGACCGTCGGCCGTGCGCTCGAGAATATCCGACCGAACGCCCGCCTCGCGGGCGCGCTCGATCCACGGCTCGAGTTCCGCCGCCGGCGGCACGGCCATGCGCTCGTCCGTCGCCAGCGCGTCGCGGCCGACGGCGATCTCGTCGACGCCGATCCGCTCGAGTTCCTCGACGACCCGTCCGGTGGTCCGAAACTCGCGCCAGCCCGGTTCGGGATGACGGTGGAACTCCCGCCGTAATTCGCGCAATCTGTTTCGCGCTTCGTAGGACATTCTTGCCGGTTCTACGCGCGGGAGATACTTAATCGTAGTCGATAATCGTATACTGATTACGTACGATCGATGTAGATAGTCGGGGGTCGACGCAGATTCGAGCGGTTTACACGAGCAACCGACGCGAAGACCGCGACGGTCCCAGCGCAGAGACGGTCGAGGGGAACGGCGGTCAGAGAGGCGTGCGGAAGACAAGACTGGCCGCCGCGTGGAGCCCGCTCTTGCGCTGCGTCGTGATTCGCGTCGCCGAACGAATCGTTCACGGGTCCGCTCGAGACGAGATCACTCCTGAACCGAACTCGCGGGGTTTGCAGACGCGTTACCGCTCGCTTACTTCGAGCCAGCCGCACGTTCGAGCGATCGACGCACCGTTTTGCGGCCGCACATTCGCGTTTGGTGCCCGCCAAATCCATCACGGGATTTACTTTACAACCACTCGATGGATGGACCATCGATGCCGCCCCTCCCAACGTGGATCGACGATCGGATCGATCCCGCACTCGACAAGAAACTCACGCAGCAACACGTCGTCGAGGTCATGCTCGAGTCCGAGCGGCCGTTCTTTTCGATCCAGCAGCTCCGTGCTCGGGTCAAGCCGACGGTCAGTAAAGAGACGGTCCGAAACCGGCTCGACGAACTCCGCGAAATCGACGTCGTCGCCGCGGAAACGTATCCGGACACCATTACGCTGTACTACGTCAACCATCCCGAATCGCAGTGGCCGCTCTCGCCGGACGGGAAACGGGCGCTCGCTCACGATTCACCCCTCGAAACGCTGTCGGCGCGTGACTTCCTCCGACTCCGGAACCCGGCCGGGATCAGGACGCTGGTCCTGGCGGGCTTCCAGCTTAGCCTGGTGCTGTTCTGCGTCGGCGTCGGGATGATCGTGCTATCGATAGAGGCCCCCGTCGACGCGAGTCACGGGCTCTGGGCGGCCGCCGGCAATCTCTTCGTCGTCTGTCTGGTCCTCCTCTTCGCCGAACGCGCCGTTCGCAACCGTCGCGACGACGGCGCCAACGGATCGATTCCGACGCCTGAACGGACCAGTCCGAAGTAACGCGACGCAACTGACTGTCACCCAACTGACACCCCAGAACACGTACCCATGTCGACTGACTCCACCCCGAACGAATCGCCGTCTCCCGAATCGACTTCGACCGAACCCGGCCCGTCGATCCTCACGGAGCGGACGCTCCTGGGGATATTCGTCCACTTCATCGCGATCCTCCCGTTTCTCGGGTTCGTCACCGCCGGGATCATCTACGCGGTATCGGAACACGAATTCACGCGGGCCAACGCGCGGAACGCGCTCAACTGGCAGCTGCTGGTCAGCGGATCGTTCCTCGCGGTGTTCGTCCTCGTGTTCGGACTGGACGCGCTGTTCGAGTACGTCGCGCTTCCGGGGGTGATCGAAACGGTCGTCTTCGTCCCCGTCTTCGCGCTGGCGCTAGTCTCGATCCTCCTCGGATTCCTCAATTTCTTCGTCTGGATCGTCGCGATGGCAAAAGCCATCTTCGGCGACGCGTGGCGCTACCCGTTCGCGCCCGAATTCGTGTGATCGAGCCGGCGATTCCCGGACGTCGGACCCTCACCCGAGGAACGCCGTGGCGTCCAGCTCCACGCGAACGTCCCCGGGGAGTCGCGAGACCTCCACGCAGACTCGAGCCGGCGGCTCCTCGCCGAATCGGCTCCCGTAGGCCTCGTTGACCCGCTCGTAGTCCGCGAGATCGGTCAGGTAGACGGTGACTTTGACGACGTCCGCGAGGCCGTCGCCGCCGGCTTCGTCGACGACAGCGGCGATATTATCGAGCACCCGGTCGGTTTGGGCCTCGATATCGCCGTCGACGACCTCGCCGGTTTCGGGGTCGACGGGGCCGTAGCCGGACACGTACAGCGTGTCGCCAGCGCGAACCCCCTGCGAGTAGGGGTTGTCGTTGCTCGGTGCATCGTCGGTTTCGATGGAATCGGTGTCGGACATGGAATCGGTGTCGGACATAAAATCGATGTCGGACGTGGTGTGGGTAGTCTCGTCGCGCTTTCGCACCGCTCGAGTCAGGCGGTCTGGGTCGCTTCGGCGGTCACGTCGTCGATCGCCTCGACGATGACGTCGAGTGCCGTCTCAGCCAGGTCGTGCGTGAGCACCAGCGGCGGCAGGAATCGGAGGACGTTGCCGTGGCGGCCGGCCGTCCAGATCAGGACCCCGCGCTCGAAGCAGTACTGCTGGATCGCGTCGACAAGGTCGCCGTCCGGGTTACCGTCGCTATCGACGAACTCCGCGCCGATGAACAGCCCCTTGCCGCGGATGTCGGCGAGGTGCTCGTTGTCGTTGGCAGCCTCGCGAAGCCGGCCCCGAATGTACTCGCCGAGATCGCGAGCGTGCGCGAGGAGGTCGTGTTCTTGAATGTACTCGATGGCGCGGGTCCCAGCCCGCATCCCGACGACGTGGCCGCGGTAGGTGCCGGCGTGGTCGCCCGGCCCCCACGTGTCCAGATCCTCGTGGTAGATGGTCGCCGAGAGTGGGAAGCCCACGCCGCCCAGCGCTTTCGCGGAGGTCATCACGTCGGGAGCGACACCCTCCCAGTCGCTGGCCCACCACTTTCCGGTGCGGCCCAGCCCGCTCTGAATTTCGTCGAAGACGAGGACGACGTCGTTGTCGTCTGCGATGTCGCGCAGTCCCTGCAGGAAGCCCTTCGGCGGCGTGACGATGCCGCCCTCGCCCTGGATCGGTTCGACGATCATGCCGGCTGGATTGGCCAGCCCGCCGTAGGGATCCTCGACGATGGCCCGGACCTCCTCGAGCGCGTGATCGACCGCTTCCTCGGGCGTTTTCCCCTGTCGGAACGGGTGCGGATAGGGGGCATGAACGACGTCGGCGAGCAGCGGCGTGTAGTCGGCCTTGAACTTCTTGTTCGACGTGACGCTCATCGCCCCGGTCGTTGCACCGTGGTAGGCACCGCGGAACGCGATGAGGCCGTCGCCGCCGGTGTTGTACTTGGCGAGTTTGATCGACGCTTCGATGGCGTCGCTGCCGGTCGGGCCGCCGAAGACGACCTTGTTCTGGCCCTGCAAACCAGCAGGAACGATTTCGTCGAGTTTCTCGATCAGCTCGAGGCGTGCCTCGGTCGGAAAGTCGACCGTGTGGACGAACTTGTCGGCCTGCTCGTGGACCGCCTCGAGGACGTATGGGTTCGAGTGGCCGACGTTGAGCACGCCGATGCCCGCGAAGAGATCGATGTAGGTGTTGCCGTCGGCGTCACGGACCGTCGCGCCCTTCCCCTCCTCGAAGGCGATGGGGATGTCGTCCGGATAGGCGACCGCGCTACTGTCGATCTCGCGCTGTTTCTCGAGCAGCGCCCTGGTGTTTGGGCCGGGGACGGAGTCGACGTCCGGTGCGTCATCGAAATGGAGTTCGTCTATCGGCGGACCTGCCGTCATACGTAACGGCAGGTGAAACAGTTATAAATAACTTGTCCACAGTATCCATGAAGAACGTATACAGATACTGACCACGTGGCTCGTTTCGAAACCCGATACGGATGACACCGGTGACGAAAGTCGTAGACGAGGTAGAACGATCTGTACAGGGAACCTCTGTATCGCTCAGTCTGATCAACCGACGTGCGGTGGCGCGCGCTGTCCGCCGACCGAGCGTCGCGAGATGCGAACACAGTGAGCACCTCGGAGAGCGAACGGTGACCGAAGGGAACCGTGAGCCAAGCGAGGGCGTCGGACGACACTGCGCGAGGTCGTCGCGAGTGGAACGAGGGACTGCTCGGAAGACGCGGGGTGTCTTCCGTTGGATGAGTGAGCGAGTGCAGCGAGCGAACGTTAGCGCGGAACCTTTGGTTCCGCGAACCATGCTCACGGGCGCATAGCGCCCGTGAGCAGAAATCGGCTGGAGAGGGTGTGGCCTCTCCGTGTTGCCACGATAGCAGGACACTTCTTTCACTATAGTGCCAACTGAAAGTCAATGCACACCCGATCGCACGACAGCTTCGCGATCGGTGTATAAATCGTTTCAGTTGATACTATAGATTCCTTTCAGAACCCACCGTTCCATTTCCCGTCTATAGTGAACGGTCGTTCAAATCGTCGCTTTCGCATACAGAACGACGATCGGGCACGTTCGAAGATGCCGAATCGAGATCGAACGCTCACCGGCAAACTGAGCCGAGCCAACGCCTACGGAGGTCAACAGCTATTTGCCCCCCACGACCGAAATTACATATAAATCGGTCTCTGTACGCGACACCCGCGTCACCGCCCCTCCCGGGGACAGATCTCCAATGGAAGACACCTCGAAATATCTTATCCACGCAGACGTGACGGCTGACGGGATCGTCGAGCGAAGCGACGTCGTCGGCGCGATCTTCGGCCAGACCGAAGGACTGCTCGGCGACGACCTCGACCTCCGCGACCTCCGCCAGTCGAGCAAAGTCGGTCGTATCGACGTCGAAATCACGAGCACCGCCGGTCAGTCACACGGACAGGTGACGATCGCGACCAGTCTGGACAAGGTCGAAACCGCCACCCTCGCCGCCGCCCTCGAGACCATCACCCGGGTCGGTCCCTGCCGGGCCGACCTCGAGGTACGGGAGATCGAGGACGTGCGCGCAGCGAAGCGAAAAGAAGTCGTCGACCGCGCGAAGGAACTGCTCCGGACGGGGTTCGACGATACGATCATGTCCTCCGACGAGATCCTCGCGGAGGTGCGCCAGCAGGTCCGCGTCGAAGACATCACCGAGTACGAGGGACTCCCCGCCGGCCCCCGAGTGACGGACAGCGACGCGATCATCGTCGTCGAGGGTCGGGCCGACGTCCTCTCCCTGCTCAAGTACGGCATCAAAAACGCCATCGCGGTCGAGGGGACGAGCGTCCCCGACGCCGTGGCCGAACTCACTCGTCACCGCACCGTCACGGCCTTCCTCGACGGCGACCGCGGTGGCGACCTCATCCTCGAGGAACTCGCTCAGGTCGGCGACCTCGACTACGTCGCCTTCGCGCCCACCGAGAGCTCCGTCGAGGACCTGAACCACCACGAACTGTTCGCCGCGCTCCGGAACAAGGTGCCCTACGAGACCGTCTCGGAGCTGAACGAGCCCCGGGACGCGATCGCCGCGACCGACGGGAGTACGACGCCGGCACCGCCGCCGTCCGAACTGTCGACCGCGTCACCGACGACCACGGAGCCCGACGACGAGGGTGATCTCGAGTCGAGCGAGCGAGCTCCCGACTCGAGCGCCGCCCTCGAGACGCCGTCGGCGGTCGATCCGGAACGAGCGGCGACGAGTCGGGCGCAGTCGGGCGCGTCCGCCGAGGAGGCGGAGACGGAGTCGGAACGGACGCGCCAGGACGAGGCCGCGACCGACGCCGAGTCAGATACCGATCGCGCCCCCGAGACGGTCTACGGGCACGCGACCGCGGTCATTCGGGCGGGAACCGACAGCGTCCGCTTTCTCGACGCCGAGGCCGACCCGATCGACGACGCTGACGCGAGCGAGACCTACGAGACGCTCGAGGCCCTCGAGACCGCGCCGACGACGGTCGTCCTCGACGGGATCCTCGACCAGCGGCTCCTCGATCTGGCGGCCGACCGCGGCGTCGATCGAATCATCGCGCGCTCGCTCGGCCAGTTCACCAAGCGGCCGACCGACGTTCGGATCCACGCGGTCGACGACGTTGCCGAGCAGCGGCCGGACGCGGAGTGAGTGGCGATTTTTCGCAACTGAATCCGGCCGTCGAACGGAGAATGGGTAGCCAGTACGGTACCCCACGAGCCGTGTCCACGGACCGAACGGTTGTCGGCATCGTTGGACGCTTCGAAGCCGGGATCGGTTCTGCCCCTCAGGAAACGGCGATCGAGAGCACCAGGAGGGCGCTGACGATCGCGCCGGAGAGCGTCGCCAGGAAGTTCACGCCCTGGTTCCCCAGAATCGTTCCCTCGAGCGTCGCCCCGAGCAGGCTATCGACGGTCATGCCGGCGATACCCGCGGCGACGATTATCGCCGCGCCGACGAGTTCGATGTCGGGGAAGAGCCCGTACGCGATCGCGGCGACGACCGCTGCGCCGACCACGCCGGCGAGTTCTCCCTGCCAGGTGACGCCGCCGTCCGTGCCGGGATCGACCGGCTCGAGGGTGGTGATCAGCCGCGGCCGGTCGAAGACGCTGCCGATCTCGCTCGAGAGGGTGTCGCTCATCGCAGTCGCGATCGAGCCCGCGAAGGCGAAGAGGAACAGTTCGGGCTCTCGAGGGAGGAAGCCGGCGTCGCTGGCCGCGTAGCCGAGCACCGCGACGAGCGCGACGGCGGCGTTGCCGAGGACGTTCCCGCTCCCCCGAGCCCCGTTGTTGTCCTCGGCGACGCCGAGTTCCGTCTTCCGCTCGTAGCGGAACTTCGTTGAGAGGCCGCCGATGGCGAAAAAGGAGATGAGGACGGTGAACCAGCCGTAGCCGCCGAGAACGATCGTTAGCAGCCCCAGCAAGATTCCGGTGAGCATCCCCGCGATGGACGCCGTCTCGAGGGCGTAGGATGCGTAGCCGAAGGCGACCGTAACGGCGAGTGCGATGACGATTTCGCCCGTCCCGATAGTCGGCTCGAGTTCCGCGAGCAACCAGAGCAGGAGGCCGACCGAGAGAACGATGATCGGGTCGTCGGAGGGGAGGAGTACGTCGCGAAGGAGTGCGGCGAAGAACGCACCGCTGGCGGCCAGGAAGACGACCAGCGGCAGTGCTGATGCGACGGCGTCACCGGTGAGCGAGTGGGTGAGCGCCTGTCCGGCGACAGCGGCTGCGAGTGCCGCGAGACAGAAGCCGCCCACGCGAACGACATCGGTGTCCGTTCGTAGCCTGACGAGTTGCGCGCCGAGGTTGCCGTAGCCGACCAGCAGTATCGTCCCGACGAAGACGGCGATCGGCATCGACGCCGCGGTCGCCATGAGACCGAGCGCGACCGCCGCGAGAACGAACGTGATGAGACCGTAGAGTCGTGAATCCTCGTAATCGCCCGGATACGCCAGCAGGTCAAAGAGCGGGCCGTCGGTGATCACGTAGGCCCCCAGGAGGACGACACCGGCGACCGCGGCTGCCACCCGCGGTTCGACGAGCGGAACGGCCAGCGAGAGCGTACAGAGAGCCGCGAACACGCCGGCTCGCCGAACGGGTGCTGTCACGATATCGGTCCATTTCTGTGGCGATTACTTCAAGGTTCGTGAACGCTGCTCGAGTCGGTTTTCACCGCGTTTAACGGCTCATTCGGGCTGTACGTATCGTCGCTGGGCGTCCGTTAGAAACCCGAAACTCGTATCACAGTCGCCGGGAAACTCACGCGTGTGGGATTGTACGAACGGTACCTCGCCCTCCGGATCGCCCGTCACGACGGCGACCCCCCAGACCACGTCGCGCTCGTGATTACCGAACGCGATCTGTTAGAGCGAGGCGCCTACGAGACGCTCACGGACTTCTTCGAGTGGGCTGTCGAGTACGCCTCGCAGGTGACCGTCTACGTGAGCGTCCTCGACGCGGCGGCGGTGCCGGCCTTACAGCGCGAACTCGAGACGATCGACGCGCCGCGGCCGGTCGCCGTTCGCGGCCCGGAGGACAGGGCGCGTGCGGACGCGCCGATCCGGATTGGGATCGGCCTTGGCGGGAAACACGAGTTCACCAGCGCGGTGCGAACCCTCGCGGAGCGGGTCGAGTCGGGCGACCTCGATCCCGACGAGATCGACGACGAACACGTCGAAGACCACCTCGTGTTCCCGTCGGAGCCGGATCTAGTGATCAAGACCGGCGCGGAGCGGCTCTCCGATTTCATGATCTGGCAGTCGGTCTACTCGGAACTGTACTTCACCGACGTCAACTGGCGGGACTTCCGCAAGCGAGACTTTCTCCGGGCGGTCCGTGAGTACTGCAACCGGTCGCGACGGTACGGCCGTTAGTCGGCAGAGTCGCGCCGCTGTGAGGTGTTCGTCCCCGTTGACTCGATCGTACCGGCGAGTTCCGCGACCCGATCGTCCGCGACCACGACGGGACGTTCCAGATGGACCGTGTCCGTCTCGCGGTCGTACTCGAGGACGTCGCGCGCCTCGAGTTTCGGCAGGACGACATGGATGAGCGAGACGCGAACGGTGCGTTCGTCGGCGTCGTCCCGACCGGCGACGGCGTCGGTCAGCCTATCGACCGGGAGCGGTGGTTCACACGTCGAGAGCACGTGGAGGGTGAGACGCGTCCTGGGGTTCGCGAGGAGCGCGTACGCCTCGTCGAGCGGGACGTTCGTGAGCCGAACGAATCGCTCGACATCGACGACGGGCGCACTGTTTGGAGCCGGCATCGCAAATTGTGTTGTCATACTGATGGATAAATGTCTTGCGGTGAGGGTAGTTAGCAACCCACAGGGACCGGTGCCGCCCGATCGCCCGGCAGCTCTGCGATCGATGGATACGCGGGGAGGCAGTGGCGGACGGCGGCGGGCAGTAGCTGACGGCAGGACGATAGTGGCCGTTCAGCGGGGTCAGTCCGCAACCTGACTGCTCGAGTCCCCGCTCTCGAGTTCCCCGGTGTCGGGCTGTTCGCCCGATGGGAGCGAGTCGCGAAACCGGTCGACGATCGAACGGGCTTCGGCGAGTTCCGGCTCGCTGACCGCGCCGAGCAGGGCCAGTGCACGGCGAGCGCGGGTTCGCCGCCAGGATTCCTCACGATGTTCGTAGGTTCGAATCCCGCGGAGGAAGTCCGTCTTGGAGAACTCCGGCCAGAAGGGCGTACAAAAGAAGACGGCCGCCTCGTTGCCGTTGGCGTGCCACGGGAGGAAGTTCGACGTTCGCTCGTCGCCGCCCGGTCTGATGATGAGGTCGACGTCTCGAACCGGCTGATCGTACAGTCGGCGCTCGATGTCTTCGACGTCGATCTCGTCGGGCTCGAGGTTGCCCGTTTCGACGCCCGCCGCGACCCCGCGGGCGGCCTCGAGCAGTCGCGAGCGACCGCCGTAGGCGAGCGCGATGTTGAGGACAAACCGATCGTAGCCACACGTGCGCCGTTCGGCGTACTCGACGGCGTTTTGAACCCGCTCGGGAAGCATCTCCGTTTCGCCGATGGCGCGGATGCAGACGTCGTTCTCGTGGACGCGGTCGGCGTCCGCAAACTCGTGGAGTTTCTCACAGAGGAGGTCGAACAGCGCCTCGTTTTCCTCCGCCGGCCGCTCGAAGTTCTCCGTCGAGAACGTGTACAGCGTCAGCTCTTCGACGCCGATGTCCTGACACCACTCGAGGACGCGTTCGGTCGTTTCGGCACCGGCCCGGTGGCCCTCGTGGGCGTCGCCGCCCCGGCGGCGGGCGTA
Source organism: Natrinema sp. H-ect4 (assembly GCF_041894845.1). Lineage (NCBI taxonomy): Archaea > Methanobacteriati > Methanobacteriota > Halobacteria > Halobacteriales > Natrialbaceae > Natrinema > Natrinema sp. H-ect4. Next base: position 13,073 of record NZ_JBHDYC010000015.1, on the reverse strand, counting down.
CCGCCGGTTCCCGTCCTGAATCACTGCGACGTGTGTCGGCGCGCCGGAGATTTCCCTGGAGAGTAGCCGCTCGTAGGCCGAATCAACACGTTGGCGGAGCCACCGCTTCATTACTCGGGTAAAAGTCACCGAGACCTATGGTTCTTGCGTGTCACCCTCCCTCAGCGAGACGGAGCGACACCCTCACACTCCTGGGCGTGAGGACAGGGTCGCTCTCTCCGGGATGAGTCACTCGCGCCGTCGGAATCGTGACGGCTATCAGGCCGGCCCCGTACGATTCCGATAATGACAAACACCAACTCCGACGCGCTCGACGAGGATCTCTATCAGCGGACCAAGGCGCTGCTCGAGCCCGGCGACATCGCCCTCAACGGGGCGATCGTCCACACCGACTACGACGGCAGCGAGGACGTGCAGATGATGCAGGCGACGATCGACGTCGGCGACATCATCGCCGAACAGTCGGGATACGACCCGCAGGACTGCTACGTCTACTCGGGCAACGACGACACCGACTTCTCCTCGAACCAGCACCAGGGGCTGACCCTCGAGGACGAGGAATTCGTCTGGGAATGCCAGCAACTGCTGCGCGAGGGCAGTTTCGACATCGTCATCTACTACGAGGCGAGCGCGGACCACGAGGCGATCCTCGAGGGGATTCGAGCGCTCGGTTTCGACGTGACGGGCGTCGAAGGGGAGTAAGCTCTTCCGTCGGTTACTCGCTCAGAAGGCGAGCGAGACGAGCCTCCAGTTCCAATTCGCTTATACACCGCCAGTCCCGAGCATTCCGTATGACCACGGACGTCGACCTCACGAAGCGCGAGCGGGCGGTCGTCAACGCCTTTCAGGGCGGCTTTCCCGTCGTGGAACGGCCGTTCGAGCCCGCCGCGGCCGCCATGCGCGAGCGCGGGGTCGACATCGACGCAGCGGAGTTACTCGAGACGATTCAGGACTTGGACGAGCGCGGTGTTCTCTCGCGGTTCGGTGCGCTCGTCAACGCACAGGAGATCGGCGGCGCGGCGACGCTGGTCGCCATGCACGCCCCCGAGGACCGGTTCGACGAGATCGTCGAGCGGGTTAACGACCACCGCGAGGTGGCTCACAACTACGAGCGCGAGCATCCACACCTGAACGTCTGGTTCGTCGTCAGTGTCGCCGACGAGGACCGCGTGGCGGACGTTCTATCCGAAATCGAAGCGGGGACGGGCCAGGAGACGTACAACCTCCCCAAACAACAGGAGTTCCGCGTCGAGGCCAAGTTCTACGTCGACGGACCGTTCGACGGCGATGGAAACACCGACGCAGCCGGTATCGACTGTTCTGCTCTCGGCCCGGATATCGCGCCAACCGACGAATCCACGCTTACCCCGGCCGAACGCGACCTCGTCCTCGAGATACAGGACGGCGTGCCGCTCACCGAGACGCCGTACGCGGACGTGGCCGATGCGATCGATCAGGATCTCGAGTGGGTGCTCGAGACGGTCAAACGATTCGAGCGCGACGGAAAGATTCGGCGGATCGGCGTCGTACCGAATCACTACGCGCTTGGCTACACGGAAAACGGAATGACGGTCTGGAACGTGCCGGACGAGGTCGTCCCCGAGGTCGGCCCCGAAGTCGCCGCGTTGCCCTTCGTCACCCACTGTTATCAGCGCCCGCGTCACGAGGGAGTCTGGCCGTACAACTTCTTTGCGATGACTCACGGCCGCAGCGAGTCCGAGAGCCAACGGCGCATCGAGCAGGTCCGCGAGACCATGGCCGAGTACTGGGACGTGACCGACGACGACTGGGACTCCCTGTTTTCGACGCAAATATTGAAGAAAACTGGCATTCGGATGGCGGAGCGTGCCGATGCCAACACCAGAGAGCGGTAACGGCGAACAGACGGACCCCTTCAGACACGATGATTCCACTCTTACACGATTTCACGGATGCGACGGTGCTCGTCTTCGGCGGCGGCCCCGTCGGTGCCCGGAAGGCCCGGCGGTTCGCCCGCGAGGCGCGGGTGCTCGTCGTCAGCCCGGCATTCGCCGATCGGGACTTCGGCGGAGCCGAGCTGATCCGCACCGCGCCCGATCCCGACGATATCGCGGGGTGGCTCGAGCGCGCCACGCCCGCGCTGGTCGTCGCCGCGACGGACGACGAGGGGATCAACGAGGCCGTCGCCGACGCGGCCCACGAGCGAGGGTGTCTCGTCAACCGGGCGGATCGATCGGGCGAACGCGATCCCGGTAGCGTCGTTGTTCCCGCGACAGTCCGCGAGGAGCCGGTAACCGTCGCGGTCGCGACCGGTGGCACGGCACCCGCGCTGAGCAAGTACCTTCGGCAGGAACTCGAGGAGACTCTCGACGGGGCCGGCGAGATGGCCCGAGTCTGTGCGGGGTTGCGCGAGGAACTCAAAGCGCGCGACGTGCCGGCCGACCGACGGCGACGGGTCGTCACCGACGTCGTCAATTCTCCGGATCTTTGGACAGCTTTACGTACGGGTACTTCCAACTGTCCGCAAGTGATCGAGGACGTGCTCGGCGAACAACCGTCTACCGGGAGTGATCAGCCGTGATTTCGACCGGGGTCGTTACGGCAGCGCGGGTGACACACGACAGCGGTAGTGTCGACCAACTCGCCGCCGCCAGCCCCGAGAATCAGGAGGCCGCCGTGACGGAGCTGCTGACCGTGCCCGACATCGAAGAGGCGTACGTCCTCTCGACGTGTAACAGAGTAGAGGCGTACGTCGTCGGGTCGGACCACACTGTCGGCCGGGCCGCACTCGCGGAATTTTTCGCCGCGATCGACAACGAGGCCGTCGTCACCACCGACCACGACGAGAGCCTGCGGCACCTGCTGCGAGTCGCCGCCGGCCTCGAGTCGGTGATCCTCGGCGAGGACCAGATTATCGGCCAGGTCCGGACCGCCTACGAGGACGCCCGCGACGCCGGCGGCATCGGCTCGATGCTCGAGGCCGCCGTCACGAAGGCCATCCACGTCGGCGAGCGCGCCCGCACCGAGACGGCGATCAACGAGGGCGTCGTCTCGCTGGGCTCGGCCGCGACGCGACGGGCCGCCCGGGAGATTCCGCTCGAGGGAGCGACCGCGCTGGTCGTCGGAGCCGGCGAGATGGGACAACTCGCCGCTCGCAGTCTCGCGACCGCCAGCGTCGACGAACTCATCGTCGCCAACCGGACCGTCGCCCACGCCGCCCACCTCGTCGACGATATCGCGGATGAGACCGATGCCACCGCCGCGTCGCTGGAGGCGCTCGATACCGTCGCGACCCGCGCCGACGTCGTCGTCACGGCGACCGGCAGCGAGGAGCCGATACTCGAACCCCAACATTTCGAGGGGCAGGCAAGTGAACAGGTGATCGTCGATCTCGGGCAGCCTCGCGATGTCGCACCGGCGACCGCCACGCTGCCCGCGGTGCGGATCTTCGATCTGGACGACCTCGAGTCGATCACCGCAGAGACCCGCGACCAGCGAGCCGACGCGGCTCGCGAGGTCGAATCGATGATCGACCGGGAGTTCGACCTGCTCACGGAGCAGTACAAGCGCGCCCGCGCCGACGAGGCCATCGCCGCCATGTACGAGTCCGCCGAGCGGATCAAGGAACGAGAGGTCGAGACGGCCCTCTCGCACCTCGAGGGCGACGAGGGGTCCGACGAACACCGCGAAGTCGTCGAGGCGATGGCCGACTCGCTGGTCAATCAGTTGCTCGCACCGCCGACCAAGAGCCTGCGGGAGGCGGCGGCGGAAGACGACTGGAGCACCATCCATACCGCGCTCCAACTGTTCGATCCGGAGTTCGGCGCGAACGACGGGCCGATCGCGCCGCCATCGATGGCTGCCGCCGTCACCGGTGACACGACGACCGGTGACGCGAGTCTCGGCGCGACCGACGACGACTGACGACGCGGCGGAGTTCTATCGCTCTCGAGTGCGTTTTGTGAGTTCGTTCGGTAGCGTCCGCTCCCGTCGGACAGAACGCCATCGCTCGGTCGCAACTGCGACCGGAAAACCCCTACCCGGATCGTCTCCCGTCGGGAGACGCGACCCCGCTACCGATTCGGCGCGCCGTACTCGACGTGGACCGTCGGGACGCTCGCGGAGTCGGGCGCTTCGTTGCCGTTCCAGTCGACGAGTCGGACGTTCGCCATCTCGCCGGAGAAGCGAAACCGCTGGACGCCGACATCGATTGCCCCCTCCGCGACGCTCCCCGAGAGGACGGTTCCCTCAGCCATCGGATCACCCGCTAGCATCTCGAGGTCACCGTCGACGGCGATCTCGTAGTTCGAGGGGACTCCTCGACCGACGATCGTGACGAGGTTCGGCAATTGTGTGTCATTCGCAGCGTTGGTAGTCCGGTTTTGTACCGGCGTGTCGCGTGCCATGCACCGATAACCAGAGCATCCCGGCATAAGCTTTCCTGTCGATTAAATGGTAAGAATACATGAATGCGGCTCCGAGACTCGCCGACGATTCGTCAGTGGCTGCGCGGCCAACGTGTACGGAGAGCGGTGGTGTGGTCGCCGTACGCAGGATGCTCGCGCTCTATCAGGCGGAGGACTGTCCACACAGCGCGGATGTCCGCGAGAAGCTGACGGCTCTCGGCGGTTCGTACGTGACTCACACCCCCCGCTGACCCGACGGCAACCGCGAGGTGCTCAACGAGTGGCGTCACGGGGCGATGATCGATCTGGGCGGCGAGGACGCGATTCCGTTCCTCGTCGACACCGACCGCGAGGAATCGCGCTACGAGAGCGACGAGATCGTCGACTACCTCGAGAAACATTACGGGTGAGCCACGACGAGACGCCGACCGCTCGGTTCTCAGTCGCTCGAGGGAACGAGGTCGCGAACGAATATCTCGCCGGTGACGTCGGGAATCGTCGGGCGGACAACCGATTCGCTCGAGTCGATCGCGTGTCCCGTCTCGACGTGATGCTCGATCGCCGCCCGCGAGCGGTCGCGCTGTGACGGTTCGCTGGCGGCGTTTAGATGCCAGTCGCAGTCGAGGCAGTACTTCATCGTAACTCCGTCTCCGACTGGACCGTTGAATTCTTTGTGGTCTTAGCGATATCCTCACTATCGGTCCCGAGCGAGATCCGGCCGTCGCTCTCGACGTGCGTGAAATCTGCCCCGATTCGTCGCCTGCAGGAGAGAGAGAGGATCTCGTGATCCGTGCTCTCAATTTTCACACGTTCTCTCAGACGCCCACCGGAACGGGTGCTCGCCGTGAAACGTCAGTCGGTCGCCGATCGATGCGGTCCATTGAACCCCAGTTCGTCGAACGAGCGGACGCGGTGATCACCGAGCACGCACCGGCCCCGCCGCTCGTGGCCGACGCGTTCGACGTGAATCGCGTCGAGTCCGGCGTTCCACGCCGCACCGATGTCGCAAGCACCATCGCCGGCGAGCACACCCCGGTGGCCGTTGTGAGCGACACCGAGATCGGTCATGACGCGCTCGACAGGGTCCGGGTCGGGCTTCCAGCCCGTCTCCTCGGTACAGCACAGACGCGCGTCGAACCAGTCACGGATCCCGACGTGTTCCAACACCGGCTCGGTGAGGAACTCCTGACAGTGTGTGACGAGCCCGACCGGTGCCTCGAGGTCGGCGACGAACGCGGCGTCCTCGTGGAGGTAGGTCTGTTCGGCTCGCACCAGCGGTTCTTCCTCGTCGTGGAAGACCTCCCAGAACGCCTGCGGGTCGACCCCCCACTCCTCGAGCTGGCGATCTCGGGAGCCAGTCAGGCCGCTCCAGAGGATGTCGGCCTCCCGGTCGGTGAACTCCCGCCCCAGCCGGTCGCCGACCCGGTCGAACACCTCGCGGGTGTAAGACCACTCGACGTCGACGAGGGTCCCATCGAGGTCCAGCAGCCAGAAGTCGTACTCGGATTGCTCGAGGGCCATTCGGACACAGATGTACGGGGTTCTCCAGTAAATGCCTGTCGACCGTCGCGGAACGGCCACTGATGGAGAACACGGCCGATCGCGGCGGAAATCGGAGACGCGATCACTCCGCCGTCGGCCGGACCCGGTCGGCGTACTCGGCGACGATCGGCTCGTCGGCGGGCCGAAACTCGTCGGTCCACACGGCGTCCGGATCGATCGCACCCTCGAGCAGCGCCGTCTCCGAGAGCGTCTCCCCGAGTCGCCGCCAGCGGGCCGGATCCTGCACACCCCAGCCGTGATCCTGAGTATACGGCGTGAACTGCAGTCGGTTCGCGGCGGTTTCGAACTTGCGCCGTTCGATCTCTCGATTGCGCTCGAGCGTGGCGTTCCGGTCGACGAGCACGTCGATCGCGCGCTCGGGGTCGCGAGTCGCGGCAGCCCAGCCGTGCGCGGTCGCCCGCAGGAACGACCGAATCGTCTCCGGGTTCTCGTCCGCGAACTCGGGGCCGGTGACGAGCGTCATCCCGTAGATATCCAGATAGTCGCCGATCGGGAGTTCGTCGGCCGTCCGATCGTGTTCCCGGCCGATTTCGATCCCGTTCGTGACGACGCCGACCGCCGCGTCGACCGTCCCGTCGACCACCTTGTGCTGGACGCGGTGGTGCGTGTGCGGGTCGACTTCGAGGAGTTCGACCTCGTCGCGGATGCCCGCGTTCGCGAGCAACTGAGCGGTGAGGATCCGCGTCTTCGTGGCGGAGGGCGCAACCGTTTGGCCCGCGAGCTGTTCGGGTTCGGTGAGTTCCTCGCCAAAGACGTCCCGCAGGGTGTAGACGGCCGCTGGCGTCTTCTGGGTCACCGCCGCGACCGCGAGCGGCTCGAAGCCTTCGCTTTGTTTCGCTAACACGGCGCTCGCGCCGGCGAGCGCGATATCGCTCTCGCCGCGAGCGGCGCGTTCGACCGCAAACGGCGAGCCGTGTCCCTCGACGAACTCGACCTCGAGGCCCTCCGCCTCGTAGAACCCCGCTTCGCGGGCGAGGAAGTACGGCGACTGGAAGCCGTTGGGTTCCCAGTTGAGCTGGAACGAGATGGGCTCGCTGTCCGTCGCGGTCATGCGTCCACCTCGAGGGTCGGCCGGAACAGTCCGTCCGGGAGTTCGTCGACACCGAGCGCGTCCGCGCCGGCGACCGCGCGCAGGTCGTCGAACAGCCGCTCCATCCCCTCGACCGTCGACTCGTCCCAGTCGGGAACGACCATCTCCCGCCACCGATCGCGGACGGCTCGGATGACCGCGGGGTCGTCCTCGTACATGAGTTGTGCGCCGATCTCGGTCCAAAGTTCGTCGTCGCGTTGCAGTCGCTCGACGGCGTCCTGAAACGCGCTCTGAAACCCGCGGACAGCATCGGGATGGTTGGCGAGATATCCCTCACTCGTCAGGAACGTCGAGACCGGAATCGGGCGATCGCCGTCGGTGTCAGTGTCGATGTCGGTGTCGGTACCGCCGTCCGCGAGGCGGTCTACCAGCCGCGACATCGGCAGCACCTCGCGGTAGGGTCCGGTCTCGACGATCTCCGGGATAATCTGCCAGAACTGGAGGATCGCGTCGACCTCGCTCTCCTCGAGCAGCCGAGTGAGTTCGACCTTCGAACCGGCCTCGACCGGCGTCGCCGTCTCGTCCGGATCGAAGCCATGGAACTCTCGACAGGCCGCCCGGACGAGGATCCAGTTCTTGTCGAGGCGTCTGACGACGCCGATTCGGTGGCCCGAGAGATCCGCGAGCCCGTCGATCGGCGAGTCGTCGGGGACGACCAGCCCGCCGACGGTCTGGCCGTAGGGGTGGAAGGCGACGATCGGCGCGCCGTCGGCGCGCTCGCGGGCCGTCGAGATGTAGTCGATGTCGATCAGGTCGGCGTCGCCGTCCTGGAGTTTCGCCTCGACGGTCTCGCGGCCCGCCTCGAGTTCGTCGGAGACGAGTTGCAGGTCGAGGTGAAAGCCGTGGTCGTGGTCGTAGCCGAACCGTTTGATCGTATAGAGCATGTACCGCGGGCTGCCGTTGTGTTCGAACCGCGCCCGCAGAACGGGACGGTCGTCGGGGTCGCTCTGGAACTCGTCGATCGCGGCCTGTTGGGAACTGATGTCGATATCGGTCATGGTGGGGTTTGGATGGAGGTGGCGCTTGGGGCGTCTCGATGCGTGATCACAGCGGCGCGACGATGTCGTCGATCGTCGCGTCCTCGCCGATCAATCCGCGGGCCTGCATCCACTCGAGGTGGTCGTCGAGTTCCCCGCGGTCGGCGGGCTCGGGGACCTCGTACTCGGGCACGTCGATCTCTTCGCGGACGGCGTCGACGTCGATCTCGTCGAACAGGTCTGGCGCGACCGCCGCGTCGGCCTCGAGTAACTCGAGATACGTCCCGCGGAAGGCGTCGGGATCGGCGTTGATGTCGTCGACCGCGCGGCCGTAGGCCCGCAGGAACGCCTCGAGCAGGTCACGATCGATTTCGGCGCTGCCGACGATGCCCATGTGGTTGTCGTACTCGAGGAGTCGTCGGAAACCGAGGTGGTCGGCGAGGGTACTGTGGGGGTCGATGAGCGTCACGGCGTCGACGCGCCCCTCGCGAAGGGCCTGCAGCCTGTCGGTCGGCATTCCGCAGCCGACGAGGTCGATCTCGTCGGGCGGGACGTGTTCCTCGAGCGCCTTTCGCGCGGTATACTCCTGCCCGGTTCGCAAGTTGACACCGACAGGGACCTCCGCGAGGTCGGCCGGGGTCTCGATTGCGGAGTCGGGACGGGTAAAGACGGTGTACGGCAGGTTCGCGAAGGTGCCGTTTGCGACGATGCGGCCGTCGCCCATCTCCCACGTCCGGCGGATGCTCTCCCACTTGCAGATCGGGTAGAGGTCTACGTCGTAATCGTCCGTCAGCGTTTCCTCTGCGGGGATATACTTGACTTCGACGTCGCGTCTGTCCCGTTCGACCAGTTCGACCGTGAGCCCCTCATCGCGGAAGTAGCCCTCTTCGGCCGCCACCCGCTGGGGCAGCATGAACGAGAACGGGAGGTGAAACAGCCGGACGGATTGGTGTGTCAACATGTATCAACCGACACCGCTGAGGTGCTTAAAGCGTTTTCACGATACGTTTATCAGTGATGGCGTGGGGAGTGTTTCCTGCTCACATGGAGAAACGATCGACGGACCGGGCGGCGTTCGAGGAGGTCGCTGACGGCGTCCACCTCGCGGCGCTCCCCACCGGAGACCGAGCGGGCATGGTCTACTGGCGGATCGAAGCCGGAGCGACGCTACCGGTCCACGCGCACGACAACGAACAGATCGGGTTCGTCCTTGAGGGGGAACTCACCGCAATCGTCGAGGGCGAGGAGTACCCGCTCACGGCTGGCGACGCGTATCGATTCGCGAGCAGCGAACGCCACGGCGCGGAAAATCGGGCTCGCGAGGATGCGTTCGGTCTCGGGGTCCTCGCGCCGCCGCGGGAGGAACCGGAGTGGCGGCAGACGCCGTCGCCCTCGCGGGTCGATAGTTCCTGAGGGGCGTCCGCTCGTTACAAACTCGCTCGAGGCCGAACGGTGCGGACCGCTGCAGTCGATACTCGCTCGAGGCCGGTCGACGCTGCTGCCACGGCTAGCCTCATGTCCCTTCCCGTGGTACTTCCCGACATGGACGCTGTCGATCACATCAACGTCGATGTCGACGCGCTCGAGCCCTGTTACGAGTTTTACCGCGATGTCCTCGATCTCGAACTGGTCAGACCGCCCGACGATTTCCAGGGTGCACACGCGATGTTTCGGGCCGGCGAGACGGTCGTGACGCTGGCCGAAACCGGCCGCGCCGAGAACTGGGATGAGCGTGGGCTCGATCACCCGCTCGACAAGGCCCACCTCGCGTTCGCAACCGATCGCGGGCCCTACGAGTCGCTGATGGCCGACCTCGAGGGACAGTTCCCGAAGCAAGGACCCTACGACTGGGGGGAGTTCGAGGGCTTTTACTTCCTCGACCCGGACGGCAACCTCCTCGAGGTCATCACGTACGATTCACCCGAGGACGAACGAACGCGCCCGTTGCTGACGCACGACGATGTCGAGTAACGAGTGGCTGTACCCCTCGAGTGACTGCGGATTTCGAGTCTCGCGCGCCGGACGGAACGCGGTCAACTCGCGGCGCGGTCACGACGCATCCGTCACACGAACGCTCGAGCCCAGATACTTCGACAACACCTCGGAGACATCATCGGCGTTGAACGCCTCGAGATCCGCCTCGATCTCCGATTTCAGCGCCTCGAGATAGTCCTCGTCGGCCTGCAGTTCGCGGAAGTCGACCGATTCGACGGTCCGCTCGGGAACGCCGAGCCACTCCGCGGCGAGCCGGCGGGCGTAGTCCTCGTCGGATACCTCGCCGCGCCACAGCGTATTCCGGAAAAACAGCCAGCCCTCGGTACCCGGCTCCGGGGCCCCGCGAAAGAGCGTGACCGTCGTCTCGGCGCTGCTCGGCTCGAGGGAGACGTTCTCCTGAGCGGGCTCGAGTCGGACACGCACGCGGAAGACGTAGCGGGCGTCCATCGTGTGGGTACTGTGATTTCAGTCGCCGCGTTCGGACTCGATCAGTTCGGCCATCTCGATGTCATCGTCGGTGATGCCGCCTTCCTCGTGGGATGTCAACCGGATCTCGACGCCGGCGTAGCGAATGATGATCTCGGGGTGGTGAAACTGCGCTTCGGCGATCTCGCCGACCATCTGTGCGAAGTTGACGCCGCGAAGATAGTCGTCGAACTCGTACACACGAACGATCTCGTCGCCCTCGCGGTTCCAGTCGTCGGGGAGTTGCGTCTCGATCTCATCGTCGGAAAGCAGGTTAGTCATGTGGTGGCGAACGTAAGCCACCCAAATAACGATTGTGCCGGGTTCCCATTCGGCCGCCGCCTCGCGATCACAATCCGTCGCGGCCGGTCGACTGGCGCTCACTCGAGCTGTGACTCCTCTCCCGCGGGCTGGAGTTCGGCGTCGACCAGCGTCTCGTAGGCCCGCCGGAACCGCTCGGAGAGCGCCTGATGGGAGATTCCGAGCTCCTCGGCCAACTCCTCCATCGACACCCCGCGCGGAATCTCGAAGTAGCCATACTCGAGTGCGGCCTCGAGGGCTTCCTGCTGTTCGGGCGTCAACCGAGTCTCACAGCCGTCGGCGTCGGTCACGTCGGTCACGCGCCGGAGATCGGCGTTGATCCCGCGGCCGACCAGCCGCTCGTAGGCCTCGGTGAGCAGGTCGCGGTCGCGGTACCGAACCGTCACCTGCCACCAGCCGTCGGTCGCCCGCGCCTCGAGCAGCGAGCCGCCGTCGAGAAGCAGGTCGTTCCAGAGGATCTCGGTCCCCGTCTCATCCGCGAAGGTCACGTCGTACAGCAGTCTCGAGTCCGTCTCGACGAGGAGTTCCGCTGCCTCGACCGAGGGGTCGGCCGCGAACGCGTCGTCGACCGTCTCGCGATCGACGCCGGCGACCCACAGCGACGGGCGCGTCTTCGACACCGAGGACTCGAGTTCGAACGTGGCCGCCGGCGCGCGCTCGAAGGCGGTTGCCAACGCCGTTTCCGCCGCCGGCAGTCGAAGGTCGGCTATCGTCGACATCGGGCTTCGTACACCACCGTCGCGTAAAAACTGCTGTTGTGGCGCAACTGACTGTCTAATTCGATGATATCGATCCGAGGAAGACGTGACTCGAGGCGAGACCGCTCAGCCCCATCGATCTACACGATACTCCGGACTGGGGAACCGGCGTGCGGTGGCGCGCGCTACGTCGGTAGTGTTAACTTAGACATAATTCCACCAAACGGCGTGGGCCTGAAGCTATAGTAGCCACTGAAAGTCATTGCACACCTGATCGAACGACAGCTATACGATCAGTGTGTGAATCGTTTCAGTGGCTACTATAGGTGTCTGCGGTAGCTGGATCGACGTGGCTGAAACAGTTTGAGAACGAAGCGGCTCGTCGTTCTACCACACGAAAGAGACGTTCGACCTGATTTCGATAGCCGTGTAGTTGAATGCGGTAGCTGAGCCCTTCTCGGCGAAGTCCACCGATGAGATCGTCGGCGTCATCGACGGGAGAAACATTTAAATAGTTGTTGCTACTATATAGTGGCAAGGTGAAGCCAATGTCCGAATACGAGGAGTTTGAGTTCCCAATGTACATCCAGGACCAGCAGGCTGTCTTCATAGGACGAGTTACTGACGAGGAGTCCGAAATGGAAGGGATGCCTGCGTACTATATCCATTGGCGAGGTGGACTATTCGTGGGTACGTACAACGAAAAGGACGAACGATTTAGTCCACGGTACTCACCTAATATCGAGGGGGGAGCAATGTCTGAGCAAGTCCATGAATTCAAAACCTCTACTCCCGAGGTAGAACTCTCTCGTGTTGGACGTGCACTTCACAACGCATGGTCATTACATGAGTCCGGCATGATTGGGGTGAAACAAGCCCACGTATTAGCGTTACATAGAGCTGGATTCAGTCGAAGTGAAATCGCCCAGATATTGAATATTGAGCCAAGTACGGTTGACTCGCACCGGTACGATGCGACAGGGAAGGCCGATGCGGCGAAGACTTTCGTCGCACGTGTAAAAGAGATTGAAGAGAAGGGTGATGCTGATATTACCCAAAGAGAAGACGAAACTGCCCCGAACACACATTAATTTGGATGTATGTCTTCCAGAAACCATTTTCAGCACTCGACACTGCACGCGGCTTTGAGCAATTAGGGGATAACCCATCGCCGTACACACTACGAGGGGGTGGAGAAAGTAAGGCAAAAGCAAACGCAATCCATGAGAACAGACCAAATGCCGACCAACAAGAGGACGAGAACTCAAACGAGCCGATTACTCTTGAGGTAGATACATGGGAAGAGAATGTCTGGGAAATGGACTTTCCTCATGTAGATACCATCCCACATGCAAAGCTGTTTGGCCGAGCAACTCGGGTGCTTGAGTTCGCAGAACGAAGTGGATATGTAAATAATTCTGAACTGGATGGCAGCATAGATGAGAATGACGTATTGGGGTATTTCGATCCGGTACCAAGACGTATCGTTGTAGATACTGACCCAGATGACTTTCTGGGTGCGAGAAAAGGGCCGACAGTAGCACACGAGCTTGGACACGCCTTTGATATCGATATTGGG
>NZ_JBHDYC010000014.1:0-113622 GCF_041894845.1 Natrinema sp. H-ect4 | reverse complement strand
GACCGACGGTCCCGCGCTAACGGTCGCTCCCTTTGGTCACTCACTCATCCGCTGTCAGAGCACGCTCTGACAAGCTGCTGAAAAATCAACGATTTTTCGCATCATGAGACGGCTTTGCCGTCTCGAACGACTTCGTTCACTGCGTTCACGAAGACCTCGCGCAGTGTCATCGGCCGCCCTCACTGTGCTCACGGTTCCCTGCGGTCACCGCTCGCTTTCCGAGGCACTCACTGTGTTCGCGCCTCGCGACGCTCGGTCGGCCGCAAGCGCGCGCCACGGCACGTCGGTAGCCGGTTCGGCGTGATACGTCGTTCTCCGCTACTGAACGGAAAAACTACCGGAGGACGTGACTCGAGAGCACCAACAGAACGACCGCTCCGAGTCGGCCGTCGGATTCGAGCCCGGACCGTTGCAACGGCAAGGACAGGGCTATCCTCGCCCACGTTCCATGTGAAGATATGGCAGACAACGACGACCTTGACGACCTGCTCGACGAACTCGACAGTCAGGGGGACCTCGAGACATCTCAGCAAGTACTGTCGCTCCGAACCGAGAGCCGGCGATACGACAAGCCGGTGACGATCATCGAGGGCTTCGACCTCACGAAGTCGGAAATCGAATCGACCGCCTCGGACCTCAAGAGTTCGCTCGGGACGGGCGGAACGGTCGACGAGGGTCGTATCGAACTGCAAGGCGATCACCGCGATCGCGTCCCGGACCTGCTTCGGGATCGAGGGTTCGACGTTCGAGAGTGACCCCCGCTGGGAGCGGCTCCGCTCTACCCGCACGTTACGCGACGACCGAGTCACGGCTCCGTCGGCGCGGTCGTCTCGTGGCAGCGTATTATTTATGTCCCACGTTCGATGATGAGGTATGAACGTTCGATCCGCGACGTCCGACGACTTCGAGGCGATCACAGCCGTCGCCCGCGACACGTGGCACGACACCTACGACGAACTCGAGGCCGACATGATCGACCGGACCGTCGACAACTGGTACACCGACGACTCGATGCCGCTCGAGGCTCCCGGGACGGTCGTTCTCGTCGCCGAGCGCGCGGAGTCCGCGGCTGGGAGTCGGACGGAGTCCGACGAACGCGACGGCGACCTCGTCGGCTTTACCCACGCGGTCGTCCAGGGCGAGACGGCCGACATCCTCCGGATGTACGTCCACCCGGACCACCAGGGCGAGGGGATCGGCTCCGAACTCCACGAGCAGCTGATGGCGGAGATCGAATCCCAGGAGGCCGAGCGGGTCCGGTCGTTCGACTTCGCGTTCAACGACGCCAGCCGCGCCTTCTACGAGGGGCTTGGCTTCGAGCAGACCGACAAGGGAGAAGTCGAAATCGACGGCGAGTTCTACCCCGAGGCGGTCTACACGCTTGAGCTGTAGGCGGCGGTTTCCTCCGGTCGGAACCGACTCGAGCGAGGGATCGGTCGTCCGCGAGGACCGGGTTCGTTCCCTGCCGGTGCACCGATAGTAACAACTGAAACGATTCACACCGATCGCACAGCAGTCGGGCGATCGGCTGTACAGTGACGTTCAGCGGCTCCTATAACACAGTGAGGTGATACCACTTTGGTACTCGCTGTCGTAGCCCATCGCATGGAGATCAGACCAGCCACCCGCGACGATCGCGAACAGATCAGGGCCGTCGCCCGCGAGACGTGGCACGACACCTACGACGAACTCGACGATGAGACGATCGACGAGACGATCGATGAGTGGTACGGCGACGAGGCCCTCGAGACGGCGCTGTCGAAACCCGGTACCGCCTTCCTCGTTGCGGAAGCCGACGGCGACCTCGTCGGCTTCACCCACGGCGTCGTCACGGCGGAGGAAGGCGACGTCCTTCGGATGTCTGTCCACCCGGGCCACCAGGGCGAGGGGATCGGAACCGCGCTGTACGAGCGGCTGCGAGAGGATCTCCGGGACTTCAACATGAAACGAATGCGCGCGATCGACCTCGCCTCGAACGAGAGCGGCCGGGAGTTCTACGAGACCCACGGGTTCGAACCGACCGACGAGGACGAGGTCGAAATCGGCGGCGAGCAGCGACGGGAAGTGGTCTACACGCTCGAGTTGTAGCGCGCGACGGCGACGAAGCGGATGGAACCGATCGCTCCAAGACCTTGCAAATGCACCGCACGGACGCAAGTGAGGCGCTGGTGTGGTCCTCCATAGCACGATGGGGACGAAAACGCCGAGCGAGGCCGACATTCTGCGGCCGATCGGAACGACCTCGAAAACGTACTTCGCGATGGTCGCCGTGGCGGGACTGGCGCTTCTCGCCTTCCTCATCGGCTGGGCCTACCAGCTGCAGCAGGGGCTGGCCGTCACCGCGCTCGGTGACTGGGGGAGCGGCGGCGGCGTCACGTGGGGAATCTACATCGGCGCCTTCATCTGGTGGGTGGGCATCGCCCACGGCGGGATCATCCTCTCGGCCGCGGTCCGTCTGCTGGGGATGGATCGCTACATGCCGGTCGCGCGACTCGCCGAGTTGCTGACTCTCGCCGGGCTGTCCGCGGCGGGGTTTTACATCATCGTCCACCTCGGTCGGCCAGACCGGATGGTCACGAGCGTCGTCGGTCACTACCACATCACGATCCACAACTCGCCGCTGGTGTGGGACGTGACCGTCATCACGGCCTACTTCGTATTGACGGCGACCTATCTCTCGCTCACCCTGCGTTACGACGTCAGCCGACTGCGCGACCAGCTTCCCGACCGCCTCGATCCGATCTATCGGCTCATCACGATCGGTTACACCAAGACGGAAGATCGGATCGTCCAGCGTATGGTCTGGTGGCTTGCGCTCGCGATCATCATTATGGCCCCGCTCTTGCTCCACGGCGGCGTCATTCCATGGCTGTTCGCGGTGATCCCGACGATGCCGACCTGGTTCGGCGGCGTGCAGGGTCCGCAGTTTCTCACCATCGCGCTCACGTCGGCCATCAGCGGCGTGATCATCCTCGCCTACTCGTTTCGCTACGCCTACGACTGGGACCACATCTTCACCGACGACATCTTCCGCGGACTGCTCCTCTGGCTCGGCTTCTTCTGTCTGCTCTTCCTGTGGCTGCAACTCCAGCAGAACATCACCGGGCTATTCGCCGCACCCGTCGACCTGACCGTCGCAGCCCTGGCCAGAGCGACCAACCCCATCTACCTCACCTCGATGTCGCTGGTTTTCCTGACTCTGTCGTACATTTTCGCCCAGACGCTCCGGCCGACGCTGTTCACCAAGCGACGGGCCGTCATCTCCGGCCTTGCCGTCCTCACCGCGACGATCCTCGAGAAGGTGCTGTTCGTCGTCGAAGGGTTCTTGCATCCCACGTTCGATATCTACGCGGCCGTCCCGGGCGTCTACATCCCGAGCCTGATCGAACTCGCATCGATCTTCGGGACGATCGGCATGGTCTGTCTGTTCTTCCTCACCATCGCCAAAATAGTTCCCGTGGTCGAACTCCACGCGATTGAACACCTGCGTGAGGACCACGAGAACGAATGACAGTCTCCCCGGCGTGAACGCCGAGGTTTCCTCGCGCTGAATTAGGTGGGGCCGCGTGACGACGAGCGAGACCGACCGCTCCCGTTCTCTCGTGGAAATGAAATCGAGGGAAGACCGGTACGGCTGAGCTGACGGCCCGAAGACGGGTAAACAAACGTGAGCGAAGCGGCGACACCGTATGCGAACGACCGGCAACAGCCACCAGCAACTTTTTACCCTACTATACTAAACCTATTTTTAGAGATGTCTAATCTTTGGGTATCGAGCGCCCAAACCGGGAGTGAGACGCCGTGAACGAACTGCTCGAGGTCCTCCTCGCATCGCTCCGGGACGGCTACGTTCAGGTGAGCGCGTTCGTCGCGGTAACGGTACTGGCCTTCGGTCTGCTCCAGTACGCGACCGACGGGGCCGTCATCGGCGCGATAGAGGACAACGAACGATTGCAGGTGCTGTTCGGCGGCCTCCTCGGGTTGACTCCCGGCTGCGGCGGCGCGATCGTCGTCATGCCGCTGTACGTCCGCGGCACGGTCAGCTTCGGGACCGTCGTCGCGACGCTGGGTGCGACCGCGGGCGACTCGGCGTTCGTCATCCTCGCACTGGCCCCCGAAGCCGCACTCTACGCCTACGCCATCGCCTTCGCGGCCTCCGTCGCGACCGGCTACCTCGTCGACGAAGTCGGACTGGGCGTCTCGCGGGTCGACGCTGCCGTCGCGAAACTCTCGCCAGCGATGGCCGACGGCGGCACCGTGGTCAACAGCGGCGTCGGGCCGAATCCGGCCCACGATTACGGCGGCCCAGCCCCCACCCACGCCCACGAGTCAGGACCGGATCGACACTCTCGAGTGCTCACCCCGCTCTCACACCTCGCGCACGTCCTATGGTGGGGAGCCGCCATCTCGGGGCTCATCTTTGGAAGCCTCTACCTGCTCCGCGGCGGTCCCGAGGTCGCGCTGTCGCTCGGCCTCGGCTTCGACGGACTGTTCACCGTCACCGGCATCGTCGGCGCGGTCCTGTCGCTATACCTCTACGCCGTCGGCCGCCACTACGTCGGCGAGGGGGAAATCGCCCGGGCTCGAGACTCCTTCGGCTCCGTCTACGACACGCTCACCCACGCTGCGATGGAGACCAGTTTCGTCACCGTCTGGGTGCTCGTGGCCTTTCTCGTCTACGAGTACTTCGTCCTCTTCAGCGGGGCGAACATCGCGACTCTCGCCGCGGCGGCGGGCGTGCTAGCACCGATCGGCGGCGCGGTTGTCGGGCTGATCCCCGGCTGTGGCCCCCAGATCCTGCTCTCGAGCGTCTACGCCGAGGGCGGGCTGCCCTTTTCGGCACTGTCAGCCAACGCGATCGCCCAGGACGGCGACGCCCTGTTCCCGCTGCTGGCCGTCGACGCCAGGGCCGCCATCGTCGCGACGATCTACAACTTCCTGCCCGCCATCGTCGTCGGTGTCGCGCTCCACTTCCTGTGGGGACCGGTGTTCGGGATGGCGGAGTTCGGGTTCGGCGTGTTGTGAATTTTGTACAGAATCCTCGCAGCAAATATCGACGACAATTAGTGGAATCTCCGTATCAAAATGGGGGTAGCTTCAATCTCGGTAACCGGGGCAGTCACAATAGTTTCGAATTCCAGTTTCCAGCTTCTATGACGGCATCGATGATGTCAGAGTAGTACCTTTTTTATATTCAATTCTATCGTCAAGCGAGGTGTACATGATTCTGTTTCGGTGTTCTGTATCCAGCCCCATCTCGACTGAGTCGGCAAGTTCGAGGGGGATCTGGATGACGTCTTCGAACTCGCTTTCCGAGGACCATCCGAGATCATTGTCAACCCTCGTATATCGGTTTGCTGCCATCGTATACGCCTCGTCGTACTCTCCCAAATCACCTATCAGACGAAAATCACCACAGATCTCGTGACAGAGACCAACTCGTGCATCCATCGTAAAGGCCGGTTCGATAAGCAGATCTGTGACGATTGATTCACCCTGTTTACAGTGATGATGACAACGATCATATGCACCGTCGATTCGGAAACAAAGCGCGCCGAGTAACAGCCCCTTTATTGCGAAACCGAATTTCATTGCGTTCGGAGAAGGGGGATCGTCGCTGTCAGTCAGATCGTCGGGTAACCGCCGATATTGCATAAGATTTCCTCGTGCAGCAGCCACGTAGTACTCTCCTGCCGTCTGGAGGTTTCCAGCCCTGCGCTTTGCCCGTGCAAACTCTTTGTAGTCACGAACAGCTTGAGTTACTGCACCGTTTTTGTCTGGCCGATCGGATACATTTTTGTCGCTCATGGTGTTCTTAGCTTCGTCTGTTTTATCAATCTGACTCGTAGATTCTTGGCTGGATACCCTCTTTCATCAAGGAATTCTTCAAGATCGTTGCGGGCGTCATATATCACGGTCGTACTGACTGTAATAGGCCCAGCAGGAAGTTCGAAAGTCCGAACCGTATACCATTGACCGTTGATTTGCTTGATATACAGTCGGTTTTTGACCGTTCTGATAAATTTGTCCCGAGTTTCGAATTATCTGTTCGATAGTATCGTAATCATTGATTTGATCCCCATCTTCTCGAACTGGATGCTCGTCAGTGTGATCAATTTCAACTTCTTTTCCAGTCGGGTCCTCGACCAGTTCACTGGCAGAAACCAGCATCCCCTCGAGTACGCGCAGAATGATTTGCCCGTCTCCACCGGGTTATCGCCGATAATCAGGTCGTATCGACCGTCTTCCTCGATCGCGTTCGGCGCACGAATGATCTCACCGATATCCTCGTGTTGATTGATCCGGGGAGTTCTTTGATCTGCTCCCAACCGTGCTTGCGCTCGTGGCCGTCATGAATCTCGTGTTCGTAGACGGCCCCACTAGGGAGCGTGATCTCGAGGCCGTCGACCTCTTCCGCCACAGTGGTTCGGTGACCGGAACGGACTGAACGTACGCTCGTTGGCTGGCCTCGCCGGCTGCGGAGCCGGTCGTCTCGGCCTACACGGCATACCCGCCGGCGGCGACAGCATCGCTGGCAACGACCGCAGCACTCGAGTACTTTGTAGCGGCTACCTCATAGGCGGTAGACGCTCCATGGAGTCCACCTGCCGGCTGCTTCAGTGAGATTACCAGATTGGCGGAGATATCTAGCTTTTTTGAAAGGTTCCGTGCTTTTTCCATCATTGCTAGCAGTTGATGTCGTTTCTTGGTTCGCTTCCATCTTCTATACTTTTAGCCAACGTTACTACCCTCCCAGTGAAGCGGGAAATTTTGGACATGAAGCATCCGCCGTTTCCCGCTTCAACTCCCTAGTTGTAACGGATCGATTCACCAGAGCCAAATAGTGGAAATGTCTGGTGGGAGTTAAAATTTCAAATAGGTTATCTTTTTGCGTACGCAGACTCTCGGAAGGCGAACTCCGCACAGTTCGAGAAGTAGATATCGTTTCGCCCTTGCGGTGCGCTCCCTGAGCTACTTCCCGAACAATTCCCACGTTGTGCTAAATGAGAGTACGCGTTTCGGTCAGCCATCACCGATCGAACGCCCCGAATGCTCGTTCCCAGCGCGTGTTGTGCCTCGTAGTCGTTCAGGTCACCATCGGCGCGACTCTGGGCCTCGTTACCGCCGATATACATATGGATAAACTGATGTAACCCTCGATTGATCATATTCGGGGCGTGCCAAAACGTCGATTCGTACGAGACAGCCGATATTTCACGGCGATCGCTGTTCCAAGCGTTCCCTCCTCTGTTGTGGGTCGATCCGTCGAACGAGTTGTTGATCACGTGGTAGTGAATATCTTCATCAAAGCCCTCGTCGGAGAGCCGATCACCAATGGCGCTCGAATCGTTCGGCCCAGTGTAGGTGACGTCAGTCTCGTTGTACTCGATCCAGAATCCTTTGAACCAGTCGAATCTATTGTACAACTGCTTCAGACCAGTGTACACGCCGTCTCGACACTCACGGGACTTGGCACTCGAATTGCACATGTCCACGATGGACACGTGAATTGAGTCCCAACCGCCGCCATACTCTGCATTACCAACTGAGTATCCGTGTGTCTGTGCTTCAGCCGAAGTCGTCGCCGCGGCAAACCCGGTGAGGGCAACCGCTCCCGCACCACTTTTCCGGAGAAGCCCGCGTCTTGACGTCGTTCCGTGCTCGTTTCGCGATGACGACTGTTGGTTAGCGCTTTGTTCCGTTCCGTCTGGTTTCGATTGCTCGTCCATCTTCCTGAACACCGTCTTGTCTGAAGTCGTTGTGACCGACTTCAAATACATATTATTTTTCTGGACTATAAATTTTACCCAAATAATAATACTATGAAAATTGTTTTGTCGGCGAACACCGGCAGCTGGACGATCACAGTGAATATCCACAGTTCGGCGCTCTGATTGGCGCAGACGGAATCCAGCTAGAACTCCTCGGTCGGCGGCGCGATCCCCTCGTCGCTGCCCTCGAGTTCGAACTCCTCCCGGACCTCCCGAATCCGATCGCGAATATCGGCCGCTAGCTCGAACTCGAGATTCCCCGCCGCGTCCTGCATCCGCTCCTCGAGTTCGTCGACGTACCGCGCCGCGTCGTCCTCGCCATCGATCTCCCGGCCGGAGACCTCGCTGGTGTCGGTCTTGCTGCCGGGCAGATTGGTCTCGCCGACTTCCTTCTCGATCGTCGTGGGCTCGAGGCCGTGTTCCTCGTTGTACTCCTGTTGGATCTCGCGGCGGCGCTGGGTCTCCTCGATCGCGGACTCCATGGCGTTCGAGGGCTCGTCCGCGTAGAGGACGACCTCGCCGTTGACGTTCCGGGCCGCCCGGCCCATCGTCTGGACGAGCGTCGTCTCGCTCCGAAGGAACCCCGCCTGGTCCGCATCGAGAATGGCCACCAGCGAGACCTCGGGGATGTCCAGCCCCTCCCGCAGGAGGTTGATCCCGACGAGCACGTCGATCTCACCCAATCGCAGCGAGCGGATGATCTCGTGGCGCTCGAGCGTGTCGGTCTCGTCGTGCATGTAGGCCACGTCGACGCCCGCCTCCTCGAGGTACTCGGTGAGGTCCTCGGCCATCCGTTTGGTCAGCGTCGTCACGAGCGTGCGCTCCTCGCGCTCGATACGCTCGTCGATGCGGTCCATGAGGTCGTCGACCTGCCCTGTTGCATCGGAAACCTCGATCGCCGGGTCGATAAGATGGGTGGGCCGAACGATCTGTTCGACGATCTGCTCGCTCTCCTCGCGCTCGTAGTCGCTGGGCGTGGCGCTCACGTAGAGGGTCTGATCGGTCTTCTCCTCGAATTCCTCGAAGGTGAGCGGCCGGTTGTCGTAGGCCGTCGGCAGCCGAAAGCCGTTCTCGACCAGCGAGTCCTTCCGGGACTTGTCACCGGCGAACTGCCCGCGGATCTGCGGGAGCGTCACGTGGGACTCGTCGACCACGGTCAGGAAGTCGTCCGGGAAGTAATCGAGCAGCGTGTAGGGAGCCTCGCCGGACTCGCGATCGGACAGATAGACCGAGTAGTTCTCGATCCCCGAACAGTAGCCCGTCTCCTGCATCATCTCGAGGTCGAAGGTCGTCCGCTCCTCGATGCGCTGGGCGGCGATCATGTCGCCTTTGCGTTCGAAGTAGGAAATGCGCGAATCGAGATCGTCACGGATCTCGTCCATCGCGTCCTCGAGCGTGGTCTCGGGAATCGAATAGTGCTCCGCGGGGTGGACGAGCACCGCTTGCTGGTCGCCCTGGGTTTTCCCCTCGAGCGGGTCGACCTTGACCATGCGGTCGATCTCGTCGCCCCAGAGTTCGACGCGCACCGCATAGCGGCCGTACATCGGGTAGATCTCGACGGTGTCTCCCCGCACCCGGAAGGTACCCTGCGTGAAGTCGACGTCGTTGCGCTCGTAGTTCAGGTCCACCAGGCGTTTCAACAGCTCGTCGCGGCCGACCTCCTCGCCGACCTCGAGTCGCAGGGACATGTCGATGTAGTTGCGCGGGTCGCCGAGGCCGTAGATCGCGGAGACACTCGCGACGACGATGACGTCCTCGCGGGTCAGCAGCGACCGCGTGGCGGAGTGGCGCAGGCGGTCGATCTCGTCGTTGACCGAGGCGTCCTTGTCGATGTAGGTGTCGCTCTGCTCGACGTAGGCCTCGGGCTGGTAGTAGTCGTAGTAGGAGACGAAGTACTCGACGGCGTTGTCCGGGAAGAGATTGCGAAACTCCTCGTAGAGTTGGGCCGCCAGCGTCTTGTTGTGGGCGATCACCAGCGTCGGTTTCTGGATTTCCTCTGCGACCCACGAGACGGTGTTCGTTTTTCCGGAGCCGGTCACCCCGAGCAGGGTCTGTTTGTCCATTCCGGACCGGAACCCGTCGACTAACTGCTCGATCGCTTCGGGCTGATCGCCCGCGGGCTCGAAGGGAGCGTCGACCCGAAACGGGTGATCGACGTTCGGACGGTCCGGTTGGAGGGGACCTTGCGCGTCACTCATTATCGGAGTCAGGGGTTCGAGCCACTTTACGCGCTCGCATGCGGGCCGCGATAGAAGCGGCTCGAAAGAGACTGAGAGGGAGTATCGTAGCTGCCGGAACTGCCATCGGTCGGTCCCGAAACATAGATCAGCCAATAGCTCACAGACATGAGAGTATGACTGGTAACGGAGTTTCGGACACCGCGCGATGATCGGGACGGAGCTGTCGGGCGGTGCCCTGGTGGTGTTCGGACTCATCGCGGTCGCTCTCGTTCTGTTCGTCTCGGAGGTGATTCCGAACGACGTGACGGCGATCGGGATCGTCGTCTCGCTGGCGGCGCTCGAGCCGCTGACCGGCGTCGGCCACCGGGCGGCGATCTCGGGCTTTGCCAACACCGCGACGGTGACGATCGTCGCGATGTACATGCTCAGTGCGGGTATCCAGCAGACCGGCGTGGTCCAGCGGCTCGGCCTCTCGCTGGCGGCGTTTACCGACGGCGACGAAACGCGTGCGCTGGCGGCGACGATCGCCACGACGGGGCCGATTGCGGGCTTTATCAATAACACGCCCGTCGTCGCGATCTTCATCCCGATGATCTCGGATCTCGCCGAGAAGACCGGCATCTCGCCGTCGAAACTGCTCTTGCCGCTCTCGTATGCAGCGATCCTCGGCGGCACCCTGACGCTCGTCGGCACCTCGACGAACCTGCTCGCCAGCGAATTCGCCGCCGACCTGCTCGGTCGACCCCCCATCGGCATGTTCGAGTTCTCGGCCCTCGGCCTCGTGATTCTGGTCGTCGGCCTCGCCTACCTCATGACCGTCGGTCGGTGGCTGACGCCCGCTCGGATCCCGGTCGACGCGGACCTCGTGGAGGAGTTCGATCTCGAGGATCATCTCACACAGGTCCGCGTCGGCGCGGACTCGGCACCGATCGGACTCACGGTCGACGAACTCGAGGAACGAGCCGACGCGGACGTTCGGGTCCTCCAGCATCGTCGAGACGGAGATCGTGACAGCCAGCCCGCAGCGAACGAGCGGGTACTCGAATACGATGGTGCTGACGATAGCGATGGCCAGGGAGACCGCGAGACACCAGCCAGTGGATCGGATCGAGACCAGCGATTCTCCGGCGACGAGACCGTCGACACGCGAGGCAATAGGGAGGGGCGCAGCCAGCAGCGTCCCCGCGACGGCAACGACCGTGACAGCAACGACCGCAGCGGCGAAGAGACGACAGTGATCGAACCGGGCCAGCACATCCGAGAGGGTGACGTACTCACGGTCCACGGGAGCCTGCAGGCGGTCAACCGCTTCGTCGAGAATGAGGAGTTGCGCCAGCTCCACCGGCAGTCGGTGACCGAGGAGACCTTCGAGGAATCCGCGGGCAATGAGCGACTCGCCAAAACGATCGTCCCCGGCGAATCGTCGTTCATCGGAGAGACGCTCTCCGAGACGCATCTCCGGGAGGTCTACCAGCTGACCGTGCTGGCGATCCGCCGCGACGGCGAGTTGCTCCGGACCGACCTCGAGGACGTGACGCTCGAAGCGGGCGACCTCCTCTTGGTCCAGACGGTCACCAGTACGATCGAGTACGTCACCGAGACCGGCGACCTCGTGGTCGTCGATGACGCCTCCGATAGGTTGCTCGAAGGCAGGATCGACGAGGTCGCGCCGCTGTCACCGAAGACGCCGATCGCACTCGCGATCATGGCCGGCGTCGTCGGAACCGCAGCGCTCGGTCTCGTCTCCATCGTCATCGCGGCGTTCGCCGGCGTCTTCCTCATGATCGTGACCGGCTGTCTGTCGACCACCGACGCGTACGACGCCGTCTCGTGGAACATCGTGTTCCTGCTCGCGGGCGTGATACCCCTCGGCGTCGCCCTCGAGGCGACGGGCGGCTCGCAGGTAATCGCCGGCGCGCTCGTTGGGACCGCCGCGTTTCTCCCGCTCGTCGCGGTCTTGCTGTTGTTCACCGTCGTGACGGGGTTGCTCGCGAACGTCATCACGCCCGTGGCGACGGTAGTGTTGATGATCCCCGTCGCGATCGACGCCGCGGGGAGCCTCGGAGCGACGCAGTTCTCGTTTCTCCTCGCGGTGATGTTCGCCTCCGCGACCTCTTTCATGACGCCGGTGGGCTATCAGACGAATCTGATGGTTTACGGCCCCGGCGGCTACAAGTTCACCGACTTCCTGCGAGTCGGCGGGCCGCTACAGCTCCTGCTGGCAGTGGTCACGACGGGCGGCATCGCTCTGATCTGGGGCATCTAAACCGAGCGGTCGTTTCGGCGTCCGCGTCCGGGCGAGATTACTCGAGCCGGTCGAGTACCGCCTCTTTCTCATAAGAGAGCGTGAGCGACCGCGAGCGACCGCGGCCGTCGACGTCCGCGTAGTCGGCGTCGATCAGGCCGAGCTGGTCGAGTTTGTTCACGATTTCGGAGTAGCGCGTGTAGCCGAGGTCGGTCCGGTCGTGAAAGACCTCGTAGACCTCGCCGGCCTGGTCGCCGTCGCGGTCGGCGATCACCTCGAGCAGCGCCCGTTCGGTGTCGGTCAGTCCCGACAGGGACCGTGAGAGATTGATGTACTTGGACTTCTCGTAGGCGTTCTCGACGTCCTGTCGCTCGACGGTTCGGCTGGCCCGCATCTCGGCGTTGAGTCCGGCCCGCCGCAGCAGATCGATCCCGACCCGGAGATCGCCGCTCTCGGCGGTGAGTTCCGCGACGTACTCGAGGGTGTCCCGGGCGATGACGCCGTCGTTGAAGCCCCGTTCGACCCGCTCCTCGAGGATGTCGACGATCTCGGGCTGGTCGTAGACGGGGAAGTAGACGTCCTCCGGGCGGAAGACGCTCTGGACTCGGGAGTCGAGTTCGTCGATGACGTCCAGCGCGGGATCGGAGGAGACGACGACGACACCGATCTTCGCCCCGGGATACTCCTCGTGGGCCCGAAGCAGTGAGTAGAGCGTGTCAGAGGCCTCGTTTTCGTAAAAGAGGTAGTTGATGTCGTCCAGGGCGACGACGAGCACCTTGTCCTCCTCGACGAGTTTCTCGGCGATCTGGCCGAACAGCTTCTTGAAGGAGATCCCCGACGAGGGCGGTTCGTAGTCGAACGTGCCCTCGAAGAGCCGCGAAAACACCGAGTACCGAGTCGCGTTGACCTGACAGTTGACTCGGATCGTTCGGACCTCGCTCGTCTGGGCTCCCACCTCGTCGAACAGCTTCTGGATCGCCGTCGTCTTTCCCGTCCCGGGCGGTCCCCGAACGACGACGTTCAGCGGTCGCGACCCCCGCACCGCGGGGCGCAGCGCGTACGTCAGGCTCTGGGTCTGGCCCTCGCGGTGCTTGAACGTCTCGGGGACGTAGTCGATCTCGAAGACGTGCTCGTTGCTGAACACGGATTCGTCCCACGACAACATCCCCTCCTCGGGGTCGTCTGCCATCACTTTCACCACGCTGTCGAAGCTACTTAGATGTTTGCCGGATTCTCGGCTCGAGCGGCGTTAGGCCGCCTCGATTCGCTCGAGCCAGCGATCGAGATCCGCCGGGGGAATTCGGTCTCGATGTGCGACGCGGGCGTGGGCTCGCGCGAGTCGCGCGGCCTCGTACTCGGCGTCACAGCGCAGTTCGAAACAACACCCCTCCCTCGGACACCGAAACTGGTGTGGCATAACTTAACACAGGGGGTGCTCGGTGGTCAGTATTGCACTTGCATGGCCCGGTTCGGTGTGGCGATACGGCGGGTTCAAAACGAGGCGAGGTTACTCGAACTTCTCCAACAGCCGATCGTAGAACACGGGTTCCGGGTCGCCCTCGCTGTCTGCGGGCGCGCCGCCGTTGGTCGCGACCGCGTCGTCCCGGGCCTCGCCGGCGAGTTTCTCGACGATTAGCTCCGGCGTCGACCGTGCCAGATGGTCCTTGACCGGCGAGCGGTTGACCTCGAGTGCCCCGTCCACGAGCCCGACAGCTTCGATGCCGTCGACGGTCACGTCGTAGTCGGCCATCTCGCGGATCTCGCCGGCCAGGTGGGAAACGAAGACGGCCGTCGCGCCGTTCGCCGAGAGCGCCTCCAGAATCCCGGCAATGATCTTCGCCGAGGCCCCGGGCTCCGTGATGCTCTCGAGTTCGTCGACCAGCACGAGCGAGCCCTCGCCGCCCTGTGCGAGGTCGGCGAACTCACGGACGGTCGACTCGAAGGCACCCGCGTCGAGCGTCCCCTGGGTCTTGGCGTGGTAGTGCAGATCGTCGAACCGCCGCAATCGGACGCGCTCGGCGGGGACGGGCAGGCCCATGTGGGCCAGTATGACCACGCTCGCGACCAGATCCAGCGTGGAGGTCTTCCCGCCGCTGTTGACCCCCGAGAGGAGCGCCACGCCCGAGACCTCGTAATCGACGGGGTCGATCGACTCGAGCGGCTCGTCGAGCAGGGGCGAGCGGCCGCCCTCGATCGCGAAGCCGACCTCGGCAACGCTTTTGCTCGCGGTTTCACTGTCGTCTCGCGGCGGTTCGCAAGCCGCTTCGCGGCTTCCGTCATCACGAGACGGCTTTGCCGTCTCGGATGACTCCGCCGCTCGACTGTCCGCGGAACTTCGTTCCGCGCTACTCGCTTCCGAGGCGCGTAGCGCCTCGCTGTCAGCGAATTCGGGCATCACACACTCGTACTCCTCGGCGAAGCGGGCGATCGCGAGTTCGACGTCTAGCTCGAGGGCGTCCCGGACGAGCTGACGGGCACCGTCGCGCTGGTCGGCAAGATCGGCCGCGAGCTCGCGCTTCAGTTTGCCCGCGCGACGGTCCTTGGCCGCCGTCAGCTCCTCGCGTACCCGACTGATGACGTCCTCGTCGCGCTCAACCGGAAACGTGGGCTCGTCGCTGAACGCGCGGCGCGCTATTTCGGCTTCGCCCTGATCGAGATCGAGCGCGTCGACGAGGTGGTCTCGGGCCGCCTCGACCGCCGCGGCGTACTCGTCCGCAAGTTCCCGCGAGAGGAGAGAGTCGACGCCGGCCCCGCGCTCGACCAGCGAGAGCAGGTCCGAGCCCTCGATCGTCACGTCCTGTTCGCGGATCGCCTCCCGAAGGTGGTCGTTTGCGACGCTCTCGGCCGCGCTCGCCGCCGCATCGAGGTCGTCGACCGCCGTCGTCAGCCGGTCGAGTTCGTCGTCGCCCGCGACCGTGCCGTCCTCGGCCAGCCGCGAGAGGCCGTCCTCGAGGGCCGAGAGATCGCAGGGCGGCTCGAGATCGGCGGCCCGATGGACCGCGACGGCCGCCTGCAGGCGGTCCCGATTGCGCGCGAAGAATGCCAGCGGCCGCTCGGGGACGACTTCAGCCGGGTTCTCGAGGGCGTCGGGCCGGACCTGCACGTCGCCCTCGAGCGTGACGCCGGCGAAGGACTCGTCGAGGGCGATCACCGTCGCGTACCCCCGGGCGAGTTCGGCCAGCCCCTGTGCGTCCTCGACGATTTCGACGGAGAGTTCCGGAATCGCCTCGCGCGCCGCCGAGTAGCGCTCGGCGTCGGTCGTCGCCAGACAGCGCTCGCGAACCCGCACGTCGCCCGGCTCTCGAAGGGGTTCGACCCCCTCGAGCGCGTCGAGCACCGCGAGGTCGGGGTCGCACTCGAGCGCCTCGCGGGCGAACTCCTGTACCTCCGCGATGCGCGAGCGCCGCGGGCTCGGATAGAACGTCTCGAGTCGACGGGCGGCGTAGTCGGTGACCGTGCGCTCCTCGAGCAGTCCGAGGACCGCCCGGTAGACCTCGCGGGCGCGATCGGTCGCGAGAAACCCGCCGGGATCGTCGTGCTCGAGCCGGATCGCGCCGCGCGCGATGCGCGCGGCCCGCCCCTGGGAGATCCCCGGGGCAGTCGCGATCGCTTCCACGTCGCCCGCTCGCAGCGCGCGCTCGGGATCGTCGAGCGCGGATAGCGCTCGGGCGGTCTTCTCGCCGACGCCCGGAATCGACTCGAGGTCCATGTTCTCGAGCGGTGTAACAAACCGGAGCGAGGAAAAAGTTCCTGCCGGGTTTTTCGGCGTCGCCGTGGTAGCTCGGCGCATGCCAACCGGGGCGATCGACTACCACGAGCGGACGAAACACTCGCCCAGAAGCGTTCACGAGGGCGGTCGCGGTCTGAACTTCGACAACAAACCGCGGCTGTACAAGGTGTACACCGACCTGCCCGCGAAGCCGCTCTCCGACCGGATTCGCCCGCCCCAGCAACCCGCGCTCGCAGCCATCGCAGAGCCGACGCCCGACGGTGATCCCGCTCGAGCGCACCAGCCTGATCTCGAGACAGTCACGAGCCTGTGTTACTACGCTGCCGGCGTCACGAAACGGATCGACAGGCGCGGTCGCACCCTCCGCTTTCGCGCCGCAGCGACGACCGGCGCGCTCTACCACGTCGACCTGTACGTCGTCTGCGGCGATCTCGGGGGTGACGACGGCGACGACGAGACCGGTGAACCGGGACGCGAACTCGAGGCCGGCGTCTACCACTTCGATCCCCGGACGCTGTCGCTCGACGTGCTCCGCGAGGGGGACTACCGCGGCGTGCTCGCGAGCGCCAGCGAGCACGCGGGCGTCGCCGACGCGCCGCTGTCGGTCGTCGCGACCTCGACGTGGTGGCGAAACGCCTGGAAGTACGGGGACCGAACGTTTCGCCACGCGTTCTGGGACTCCGGGACGCACCTCGCGAACCTGCTGGCGGTCGCCCATGCGCTCGACTACCGCGCCGAGGTCGTCACCGGCTTCGCGGATCGTCCCGTCGCGGACCTGCTCGGACTCAAGCCCGAACGCGAAGCGCCACTCGAGATCGTACCGATCGGTTCGGGAAACACCGATTCCGAGTTCGATTTCGCCGCCGGTTCCGACGCCAATTCCGGTTCGGCAGACATCGACCCGATCGATCCCGACACCGAACCGCTCTCGCCGAACGAGCGGGAGTTCCCGCTGATCCACGAGGCGTGGTCGGCTGGCACTCTCGAGAACGGCGGCGCGGCCGACTCCTGGCGATCCGGGCGGCCGGCGGGACCGATCGGCACCCGCGAACCCGGCGACGGCGAACGGGTTGCACTCGAGCCGGTCGGTCACGAGACGGCCTCGAGCCGGCCGCTCCACGAGACGATCCGCCGCCGCGGCTCCTGTCGCGAGTACGAGCGCGAGCCGATCAGTTTTCGGAAGCTGTCGACCGTGCTCGACCGGGCTGTTCGCGGGGTGGCGATGGACAGCCGTTTCGCGGACGACCCGCCGCTGTCGTTCGTCGCCCCCTTCCTCGTCGTCAACGGCGTCGACGGCCTCGCGTCGGGGACCTACCACTACCACCCGGCCCGGGGCGAACTCGAGCGCCTGCGGGCCGGCGAGTGTCGCAGCGAGGCGGGCCACCTCGCGCTGGATCAGGGGTTGGCCGCCGACGCCGCGGTCTGCGTCTACTTCATGACCGACCTCACAGCGGTCGTCGACGCGCTCGGCGATCGCGGCTACCGGGTGGCACAGCTCGAGGCGTCGCTGACAGCAGGCCGACTGTATCTCGGGACCTACGCTCACCGCGACCTCGGCGGGACCGGGCTGACGTTCTACGACGACATCGTCTCGGACTTTTTCGCCCCCCGCGCCGCGGGGCAGACGCCGATGTTCCTGTACACGATTGGACGGCCGGCCTGAAACCGCGGTTCGCCGAACCGGACGGCGACGGTGGCCAGGGACGGGAGACAAGGATGGGAGACGGGGACGATAACCGAGGACGGGGAGCACGCGCTGACGAGGTTGTCGCACTTTTATACGGACGCACGTCGCCCCATCGACCATGCAGGCGAACCGGCGGCTCGGTCACTCGGGCTCGAAACGGTGGCATCGAACACTGTCCAGCCGCGACGCCGACCGGCGACGCCAGGAACGAACACATGGAGTATGAACGAACCGACGTCGTCGTCGACCGACTCGAGTTGCTTCGGGCCTACGGCTACGGACTCTGCATGGGGACGGCCGACGCCCTCCCCGGCGTCTCCGGCGGCACCGTCGCGCTCCTGCTGGGCTTCTACGGCCGGCTGATCGCCGCCGTCACGGCGTTTACGCCTCGCCGAGCCGTCGCCATCCTCCGGGGGTACCGTCCCGAGCGGCGCGAGCGGGCGCGCGAGGCGCTGCTCGAACTGGATTTCGGATTCTTGCTTCCGCTGGGCGTCGGCATGGCCACCGCGGTGGTGCTGATCGCCGACCTCGTCTCGACGCTCGCGGAGTCCCACCCGGTCGCGATGTTCGGCTTCTTCACCGGGTTGATCGCCGCCTCGGCGATCACACTCGGCCGGAGCCTCACGTTCACGACGCCCCTTCACGCGGGGACCGCGACTGCGGGTGCCGGGCTCGCATTACTGGTCGCCGCCGACCTCGTCACGCTCCCGGGGGGCGGTCCGGTCGTGATCCTCGTCGCCGGCGCGATCGCCGTCAGCGCGATGATCCTGCCGGGAATCTCCGGTTCGCTCATCCTGATACTGCTCGGCCAGTACATCTTCCTCTCCTCGGAGCTGAGCGCGTTCGTCCGCGCGCTCGGCGACCTGCTCGGCGATGGCTCGCTCGCCGCCGTCATCGATCCGGGAACGACCGTCGTGCTGTTCCTCACTGGCGGCGTCGTCGGCCTCGTTACCATCGCCCGCGTCGTGCGTATCGCGCTGGCCCGCAACCGCGAGTTGACCCTCGTCTTCCTGGTCAGCCTCATCGCCGGCTCGGTTCCGGCCCCGCTGCACAACATCGCCGAAACGCACGCATGGACCACCGAAACGATCGCGCTGACGGCCGCTTGGGCCGCCCTCGGCGCGATCGCGCTGTTCGCGCTCGAGCATCTCGTCGGTGGGTTCAATCCGGAGTGAGCGCTCGAGTCCCCGTGCCGAGGAGCTGACCGGATTCAGTCGCCGAAATCGACCCCCTCGAAGCGCTCGTTCGCGAGATCGTCGATCAGCTCCGTGATCCCCTCCCGTTTGTCGTCGTCGAGGTCCTCCCGGTCGAATCGGACTCACACCAGCGGGAGCGACGGCCCGATGAAATACGGGTGGCGGCTGCAGGGCACGGTCACTTCCACGAATCGATCCAATCGGACCGACACCGACGACGAGTACCGGTTTTCCAGCTAGCAGACCGAGCCGAATTACGTCGTCGCGGACCGCACCGCAACCCGACCGGCCGACCGACGAGAGCGAAGGACCCTCGAGCATGCAAACGAGTATCGAAGTCGAGTACTGGGTCGTGGATAGCGACGGCGATCTCACCGAACCGGGGGCGCTCGCGGACGTATCGACGCGGACCGAACGAGCGTCCGTCGAGCCGCTGCTCGCGGTGAAAACGCCGTCCTGCGAGTCGATCTCGGAACTCCGGACGGCGCTCGCGAGGGAACTCGAGGGAGTCCTCTCGCGGGCGTCGACGCTGGACAAGCGCCTCGTCCCCTTCGCCACGCCGATCAACGGCGACGTGACCGATCGGCGTACAGACGGGCGAGAGCGCATCCGGACGGCAGTGATCGGTGAACGCGTCGACTGCGCGAAATACTGTGCCGGCGCGGGGATCCACATCGAGCAGCGAAACGTCACCGACCAGCTCAACACCCTCCTCGCCCTCGATCCGGCGCTCGCGCTGGTCAACTCGTCGCCGTACGTTCGAGGCGACCGGATCGCCAACGGGGCCCGTTCCCGCTGCCACCGAACGGAGAGCGGCGAGGCGTTCCCGAAACGCGGCCGGCGCTGGCGCTACGTCGAGACCGTCGGAGAGTGGTATCGGGGGCTCGAGCGCCGCTACGAGGGGTTCAGAGACGCGGCCGTCTCGGCGGGCGTCGACGCGGCGACGGTCGAGGAGTCCATCTCGCCCGACGACGTAGGCTGGACGCCCGTGCGACTGCACGAGTCGATGTCCACGATCGAATGGCGCTCGCCCGACGCCGCCCTGCCGAGTCAGTTACTTCGGCTGGTCGACGACCTCGAGACGATGCTGGACCGGCTCCACCGCACCACCGTTCGAATCGACGGACCGAACGAGGGAGCGGCCGGTAACTGGACGAGCGACGATGGCGACGGCTGGACGAGCGACGACGGAATCGGGTACCGGTACGGCGGTCCGACCGCCCGACCCGGCCACGTCACGGGCGATGGAATCACCCTCCCCGCGTTCGAAACCGTCAGTGAACTCACCGAGTCGGCGATCCGCGACGGCCTCGAGTCGCCGGCCGTCGCGAACTATCTCGAGCGGATGGGGTTCTCTGTCGGCGACTATCATCCGATCTCGACGCGGATCGACGGCCGCCAGTACGTGACCCGGGCCGACGCCCGAGACCTGCGCCTCGAGTACGCGAGTCGACTCGAGGAAGATGTCGACAAGCTGAGCGGGATCGGCGGTTAGTTGCCGTTATCGTACTCGTACTCCCGTTCCGGATCCTCCACGCCCTCGGTCCGGGAGCCGACCCAGGCCCCGAGCGAAAGGCCGTAAACGAGGTGGCCGGCGTGAAAGAGAGCAAGTTCGTCGGCCTCGAGGCGGATATCGAGCAGTTCCTGTAACACGACCTGTGTGCCGAAGGCCGACAGGGCCATGCCGTAGACCGAGCCCCAGACGAGTCCGCGCTGTTCGGGCTCGATCGATCGGCCGGCGTCGTACAGGGAGAACAGCACGCCGAAGACGGCGCCGGAGCTGACGCCGTAGAGGAGGTGCAGGGCGAGGCCGGGGATCGTGTGGTCGTCGGGATCGCCGCCAGCGACGTACTGCGACCAGAAGTTCGCCGACGGCGGCAACGATCGCAAGAGCGGGAGGCGAAAGGCGGTCATGATCAGCGTCGCAACGAACCCGCCCTGGATCCCGCGGGCCACCGCGTCGGCGACGTGTTCCTCGCGCGAGTGCTCGTCGATGTCGCTGGTGTGCCCTTCCGTCTCGGCGAGTGAGCGCAACCGTTGCAGGTGGTCGGAGACAGCCATAGTGGTCTCGATAGTCGTGGTACCACGGACGCGACCTTAACCGTCCGGCGCGCTGATGACTGCAACGGGCCGCACGACGCACCCGAAACGGCACGTCCTCGCGGCCGCCGGCGTCCGATGGAAGCGATATCCACGACCTGACGACAACGCGCTTTTGCCCGTTCGGTTCGAACCACGGGCAATGACTTCGGTCGAGACGAAACTCGAGGCCGCCCGCACCGACCTCGCAGGCCGAAACGGGGTCCTCGTGGCCTTCTCTGGCGGGGTCGACTCGAGCGTGGTGGCCGCGCTCGCCCACGACGCGCTCGGCGAGGACGCCGTCGCCTGCACCGCAAAGAGCGAGACGCTTCCTGCGGCCGAACTCGAGGACGCCAAGCGGGTCGCACGCGAGATCGGCATCCGCCACGAGATCGTCTCCTTCTCCGAACTCGAGAGCGACGCGTTCGTCGAAAACGACGACGATCGCTGCTATCACTGCCGGACGATGCGACTCGGCGAGATGCTCGAG
Source organism: Natrinema sp. H-ect4 (assembly GCF_041894845.1). Lineage (NCBI taxonomy): Archaea > Methanobacteriati > Methanobacteriota > Halobacteria > Halobacteriales > Natrialbaceae > Natrinema > Natrinema sp. H-ect4. The sequence goes on along the minus strand of NZ_JBHDYC010000014.1, from coordinate 92,243 downwards.
ACTGCCCGCGACCTCGAGGTCGAAACGGTCTGTGACGGCACGAACGCGGACGATCCTGGTGCGGGCCATCGGCCCGGACTGCAGGCGGTAGAGGAACTCGACGTGCATTCACCGCTGCTGGCCCACGACATCGCGAAGGACGAGGTCCGCGAGATCGCCGACCGCTACGAGCTGTCGGTCGCCGATAAGCCCTCGATGGCCTGTCTCTCCTCGCGGATTCCGACCGGACTCGACGTCACCGACGACCGACTCGCGCGGATCGAGCAGGCCGAAGCGTTGCTCCGTCAGTGGGGGTTCGACCAGTTCCGCGTCCGCGACCACGACGGCCTCGCCCGCATCGAGGTCGCACCCGACGAACTCGAGCGCGCCCTGGAACGCGAGTTCGTCGAAACGGTCCGCGAAGCGCTGTCGACGCTCGGCTTCGATCACGTCACGCTCGATCTCCACGGCTATCGGACGGGGAGCGTGAGTCCCGAGGCCGAAGACGAAGCGTTGGCCGCCGAGGCAGGCCCCTCGAGCGACGACTAACAACGAACTTTTGCTCTGCGTGCGGTCGCTTCGCGACCGCACTCGGCAAAATCTCGAGAGAGCGCGAAGCGCTCTCTCGGACCTCGCGGGATCTTCGATCCCGCTTAGCTTCGATGAAAAGCACTCCTCCTTCCGTTCGTTTCACTCACATCAGTCGTCGACCCGCTCGCTCACTGCGTTCGCTCACGGCGAGTATCGGTGAACCGCCTGCCCTTCCCCGAGTCGCGCAGCTCTCGCATCTGCTCGAGCCGCGCTCCCGGCCAACGCAGTAGTGTGTGCCAGTCACTCGTAGGGTGCCTGATATCGAATCCGCGAGCGACGACCGACAACGACGGACTGCACCATCCCAGCCGATCACCGGACGTGAGAGCGAAACCGGCTGCCGGGACGAGGACAGATTCGTCGATCGTTCGGCTAGTGCGTGGAAGAGATGGACATTCATCCAATATATAATCAATAACACCCCATAGAACTAATCGATATTCCAGGTCATGGACCTCCGTCCGATAATATTGCTTGTTGCGATACGAACGTAGCGCTCGGGTTAGTAGCAGTGATCGATGGAAGCCGACGTGCCGCTCGAGTGGAACGCCGAAGAGTGTCGGACCTATACCCCGGCCGACATGGACCGGGAAATGCAGTATCGGACGTATCTCCACGAATCGGGTGATTTGCGGCTCAAGGTCGCGCCCGCCTCGCTCGACGGTGAAGATCATCCCGGCTACTCGCTGACGGCGACGAGCTACCCGGGGCTCGATCTCTCCGAAACGATGCGAGTCAGAACCGTCCTAACGTTCGAACGGTGTAACCGGATCGCTCGAGACTTCATGGATCTCTTCTCGGCCAGCTACGACGGCCCCGGCTCGCTCGAGGAGGCCCTCGATTACGCGTACGAACGAACGCGAGAGCACCGCTAATCGCGTCGTTCGTGGGTCAGCTGCGGGCGGTCACCACCCGCACTCACGCAAGCAGTGAACCGCCTCGGGGTCAAGCCCCGAGGCACTCGGCCTGCTCCGCCGGTAGAACGGCTGGATTATTCGATTTCGAGCGGTCCACCGCCGTTCCCGTCCCCGTCTCCTTCGCCGGCTTCGTCCCACTCGAGTTCGAATTCGACGCTCAGTTCGCCAGGCGCGTCGGCCGGTCCCTCGCGCTCGGCTTTGACCTCGAAGGTGGGACGGGCGGGTGGCTCGAGCGTCACGGATTCGGATCCCGCTTTGAGCGTGATCGCCTCGCCGTCCTCGAGGTTGTCCGCGACGCGTCGGAGAAGGGACGCGATATCCGCTCGACTCTGGTCGCTCTCGGATTTGAAGAGTACGTCTTCGGGCATGGTCGACTATACGGTCCGGAAGTTGATAAATACACGCGTGAGAAATCGGTTTGATACCGCCGAGAGAACACAGAGTCAGTGCCGTCTCAGTCGTCCGAGGGAGCCGCGGACTCCTCGCCGACCGCGGCCGCCGCGGACTCGCTCTCCGCGAAGGGGTACCACGACTGCTTGGCGTCGGCCATGTACGGTGCCTCGAAGTCGGTCTCCTCGGGCTCGCAGAACTCGACGAGCTGTTCCTCGGCCGTCGCCTCGACCCACTGACGGAACGTCTGTCCGTCCGAACGGTGGGCCGCGTAGGCCTGCAGCAGGTTCCGGATCGCGCCGGGGGCCTCGTCGGCCGGCACGCGCTGTTGTACCCAGTCGATGAACGAGGGCTCCTCGCCGACGCCGCCGCCGACGCCGATATCGAAGGCCTCGACCATCTCACCGTCTTTGCGGGCGCGCATCCCCTGAAGACCGATATCCGCGGTCATCGCCTGCCCGCAGTCGGCGGTACAGCCGGAGTAGTGCATCTTGATTGTGCCGACGTCGTCGGGCAACTCGACGTTCGCATTGAACCAGCGCAGCATGCGGGCCATCCGACCCTTCGTCTCGGTCAGCGCGATCGAACAGAACTCGGTGCCGGTACAGGCCATCGCGCCGCGCTCGAAGGGACTCGGCTCGGCGGGGTACTCCTCGAGCAGCGGTTCGGCGAGCAGATCCTCGAGATCCTCGTCGGCGACGTCGACGATGACCGGGTTCTGGCGGCGGGTCAGGCGGACCTCGCCGGAGCCGTACTCGTCGGCGTAGTCGGCCAGTTCGATGGCGTCCTCGGCCGGGAGCCGGCCGATGGGAACGCTCAGGCCGACGTAGTTCCCGCCGTCCGTCTGGTCGCCAACGCCGACGTGGTCGTGCTGGCCGTCCTCGACCGGGCGACCGGCGTTGTAGGTGTATTCCTCGCGGAAGTCCTCGCCCGCGCGGCGCATCTCGAAGTCGACGTACTCCGCCTGGAGCGTCTCGCGGATCTTTTCCATCCCCCAGTCCTCGGCGAAAAACCGAGCGCGGTTCTTCGAGCGGTTCTGGCGGTTGCCGTAGTCGTGGTAGAGCTCGACGAAGCCGCGGCCAACCTCGTAGGCGTTTTCCGGCCGGACGAAGATATCGAGCGGGGTCGCGGCGCGGGGCTGGCGGCCGCCGAGCCCGCCGCCGACGCGGACGTTGAACCCGCGGGCTTCCTCGCCGTCTACCTCCTTCGTCGCTGGCTCGAACCCGATATCGTTGAGCGAGTCCTGTGCACAGCCGACCGTACAACCCGACGCGCTGATGTTGAACTTCCGAGGCATGTTCGCGAGCGCGTCGTCCGTGCGAAGCTCCTCCTCGAAGCGCTCGAGCAGGGGGCCGGCCTCGACGAACTCTTCGGCCTTCCCGTGGAGCGGACAGCCGGAGATGTTGCGCATCGTGTCGCCGCCCGCGGATCGGGAGTGAACGCCGGCCGACTCGAGTTGCTCCCAGATTTCGGGCACGTCCTCGAGTTTGAGCCAGTGCAGCTGCACCGACTGGCGGGTCGTGAGATCGATCCAGCCGTTGCCGAACTCGGGGTTCTCAACGGGCCCGGTCGCGTACTCGCGGGCGACCTCGCCGATCGTTCGCAACTGGTTGGGCTCGAGAATGCCGCTGGCGTTGGTCAGTCGCATCATGAAGTACGACTCCTGCCCGGAGCGCTGGTGGAACAGTCCCCAGAACTTGAACCGGGTGAACCACGTCTCGTGTTCGTCCTCCGGAATCGCTTCGTAGCCGCCGTTTTCGGCGAACTCGAGGATGTGTTCGCGGACCTCGTCGCCGTAACAGCCCTCCTTGCGTTCCTCTTTCTTATGCGCCATCGCGGACCACCCCGACCGAACGATCGGACTCTGATTTGTAGATTTCCTCGCCAAACATGTCGTAATTCACGTTTCAACGCCATGTTCCTAAAGCATATAACAGTAATCGTTCACAAATAACTTGTTTTGAGTCATATTCGGAGCCGGACGTGGGATATCCAATGAGATATAGTCTGTATTAGGATGTATATCACGGATCAGCGGGGGAGAGAATGGCCGATTTCAAACACGGCCGGCGCGACTCGATCCCGTCTCGCGAGTAATCGCGGATCTCGTCTTCGGTCTCGAGGCACGAAGCCGACGCGCGGCGGGTGACACGGCCGGGACGGCATCACGACCGGGCGTGTGGCTGGCCCCAAACTCGACGACCAGGCAGAAAGTGGGTCAAAAACCGGACAGGTTCAATCGTCGGACGGAACCGGGCCGTCCGGCGTCGGCACCACTCGAGTGCGGTACAGCCCGCCCGAGAGGCCGATCAAGGCGATCGCGAGGACGAAGAAGACGACGAAACCGTTCGCGTAGCCGGCGGGCCCCTGCAGATCGACGAAGAGCCCGAGTATCGGCGGGATAGCGAAGCCGCCGAACGCGCCGAGTCCGCCGACCAGCCCCGACGCGCCGCCGACGGCCTCCGGCACGTACGTCGGGACGAGCCCGAACACCGCCGCGTTGGCGACGCCGATCCCGATACCGAGCAGGACCGTCGCGGCGACCGCGATCGGGACGGTCCGAGCTGCCATCAGAACGGCCGCGGCGACGGCGACGAGAGCGAAACTCGCGATCGCGGTCCGTTCGCCGCCGATTCGGTCACTGATGATGCCCCCCGGAACGCGAATGAGCGCCGCAAGTAGCGTGAAGGCGATCGCGGTGAGGGCACCCGACGCCTGCAGGTCGAGATCGTGGACGGCCGTCCAGTAGGACGGAAACCAGGTCGTCAACGCGAGGAAGCCACCGAACGACGCGAAAAAGAGCGCGACGAGCACCCACGTTCGCGAGATGCCGGCCGCCTCGCGGATCGACGCCATCGCGTCCCCGCTCGGGAACAGCTCCTGGCCCCGCGTTTCGGCCCGTTGCTTCGCTGTCTCGGCCTCGAGTCCCTGCTTCCGGAGCTGGAAGAACGGGGGGTCGACGGCGATGACGCCGTAGACGAACGTCCCGCAGACGAGGAAGCCAAACCACGCGAGGTACGCACCCGTCAGGCCGAGCACGGCGAGCGCGACGGGGACGAGGAGCGTGAAAATTCCCGGCGAACTGTTTCCCAGCCCCGCGTACACCGCGAGCATCGTTCCCTGTCGGTCTTCGGGCGACCAGTACGATGTCTGGGCGGCCCCGACGGAGAACGTCGCGATCCCACAGCCCGAAAGCGCGCCGAACAGGAAGACGAGCGGGTAGTGGGCCATCGTCAGACCATCGGTCCCAAGGGTCACGAGAATCGTCGACAGGCCGGCCATCCCCACGACGGCACCGCCGAGCAAAACCAGGAACGGCTTCGCCGCCCCGACATCCTCGACCCACGCGCCGAAGGGAATGCGAAGGAGCGACCCGGTCAGCTGCGGCGCTGCGACCAGCAGTCCGAGCGCGAGCCCAGAGAGGCCCATCGCCCCCTCGAGTTCGGTCGCGACGGGGCCGTAGAGCACCACGCCGGCGAATCCGACGAAGAAGCCGAGCGTCGCGGACGCCACACCCCGTCGCGGACTCCCCCGGATCGGGGGTGTGCCGTCGCTTGCGGGACCAGATGTCGATTTCGCGGTCATACGTCCTCAGGCACTCGCTTCCGCGACCGCCCTGACGTCGCGCTCCCGCGGCGCCTCGAGGCGGACGGCACACTGCTTGAAGTTCGGCTCGTTCGAGCGCGGGTCGACGTCGGGCAGCGTGAGGTCGTTCACGTCGGGGTGGTGAATCGGTAGCCAGACGACCCCGTCGGGGATCGCCTCGTCGGTCTCGACGCAAACCGTGACCGATGCCCGTCGAGAGACCACTCGGCCGTACTGCCGGTCCTCGTCTCCCTCGTCGGCCTCGTCGCTCACGTGGCCGTCAGCGGGGGCCTCGAGTTCGTCCGCGATCGCGGCGGCCGTCGCCGGGCTGACCCGCGCCGTCGGCGGTTCGTCCTCGCGGGTCCGGACCCCGGTATTGTACGCGTCCGGGCGGCGTGCAGTGGTCAGCGTGAACGGATAGGACTCGTCGGTCGGCTCGGGAAGCGGCCGGGCCTCACCCGTCGAGAACCGCGCGCGGCCGGACTGGGTGTAGAACGACCACGATTCGTCGGTCGGGCCGCCGGAATCAGTCTCGCCGTCGACCGCATCGCCGTCGTCGGCCGTTCGCTCGCCGGTATCGTTCGTTGTCTGCTCGTCGCCGATGTCACCCGTCTGCTCGTCGTCGCCATCCCCGGCCTCGTAGTACCGGTACCCCGCCGACACGTCCGGTGCCGGTGCCGGCCAGCGAACCGCGCGTTCGGCCTCGAGGCGCTCGTAGCTGATCCCGGAGAGATCGGCGGGGGTGCCGGCTGTCAGCGCCGCAAACTCGTCGAAGACCGCTTCGGGCTCCGGTGTCCGATCGAACAGATCGGGGACGATACGATCGGCGAGGTCGCCGATCAACTCGAGGTCCGTCCGGACGCCGGAGGGAGTCTCCGTCGCGGCCCGAACCCGGGAGACGGTCCGCTCCATGTTGGTCGTCGTCCCGTCGGACTCCCCCCACGTCGCTGCGGGTAGGACGACGTCGGCGTACTCGACCGTTTCGCTCCGAAACGCGTCCTGCACGACGAGGAACGCGTCCTCGAGTTTCTCGCGGACGCGCGTCGCATCGGGCATGCCAGCGACGGGGTTGGTCGCGACCGCGTAGACGGCGTCGATGTCGTCGCCGAGCGCGCTGACGATACCGACCGGTCCCGGCCCCGTGTCGTCGGGAAACCGCGAGACCGGCACGCCCCACGTCTCGGCGACCGCCCTGCGGTGGTCCGGATCCGTGAACGGGCGGTGACCGGGCCACGACCCCTTCGAGGAGCAGACGCGGGTCCCCATCGAGTTGGCCTGACCGGTCAGCGAGAACGGTCCCGAACCCGGCCGGAGGTTGCCAGTCGCGAGGCAGCAATCGATCAGCGCGCCCGCGGCCGCGGTCCCGTTGACGCTCTGGTTGATCCCCATCCCCCAGTACAGCAGGGACGGATCCTCGAGCGCGTCCGCGAGGTGATCGACGTCACTCATCGAAACACCTGCCATCTCGGCGGCGGCGGCCGCGTCGGGAAGCTCGGCTCGAAGTTCGTCGAAGCCGACCGTCGCCTCCTCGACGAACGCCTCGTCGATCCGGTCCGTCTCGACGACGCGAGCGAGAACGGCTCGAGCCAGCGCGAGATCGGCACCTGGCTCGAGCGGGACGTGGTGGTCGGCGACCTCGGCGGTCTCGCTGTGAACGGGGTCGACCACGATGAGTTCGGAGTCGTCCTCGTCAGCAGACTGGCGGATCCAGCGAAACATGACCGGATGGGCGGCCGACGGATTCGCGCCCCAGACGACGTGCGTCTTGGCCTCGGGGATGTCGTCGTAGGTCGGCGGCGGCGCGTCACTGCCGAACGCGTCGTAGTAGGCGGTGACAGCTGAGGCCATACACAGCGTCGTGTTGGCGTCGTAGTAGCGGGTCCCGAAGCCGCCGCGGGCGAGCTTGCCCAGGGCGTAGGCGGCCTCGTTGGTCTGCTGCCCGCTCCCCAGGACCGCGACGCTGTCGCTCCCGCCGTCTTCCAGCGCGGTACCGATGCCTTCCGCCGCGCGCTCGAGGGCCGATTCGATGGTGGTCGCCACGAGCTCGCCGTCTTTGCGTACGAGCGGCCTGGTGAGCCACTCGCCGCCCGGATCGGCGGTCTCGCTGACGCCGCGCTGGCAGGCCAATCCCCGGTTGACCGGATGACTCGGATCGCCGCGGACGGTCCCGAGGCCGTAGCCGCGGTCGGGAGCCTGCTGGACGTGCCCGCAGCCGACCGCACATCGCATACACGTGGTTGGCACCAGATCGGTCACGGCTCACACCTCCGGGACGCGACGCGGACGGGAATGTGTGATTTACAATCACACCTATCGGAGAGAGATTTGACCGATATCATTCAGAGTTTCACGCATCAAGAAAATATATGCAACTACTAAACGGTAATCGTTTACAAACTCCATATTTCCTCGGTCGGATCGGAGAGAGTCCGCAATATTCGAACGGATAGGGAGAATATAAGGGGATCAAACGGCGGCTATTCCGCCGAGCCGAGCGGACAGATGTCCACGAATGTATTCCGTGCTACGTATTCCCAAGAGTAGACCGTCGGGTCCCACTATAGTAGTCACTGACAGTCATTGCACGCCTGCTCGACCGACAGCTGTCCGATCAGTGTGTGAATCGTTTCAGTGGCTACTATAGACAAACGATCACGCCTGGCGGGAACTACCCGGGGTATGGATCGCACGTGCTGACAGCCGATAGGAGCGAAAATGCATCGATACCGGCTCGAGTCGGGTTACTCGCGTCCGACCCACTTCAGGACGAACAGCGTCCCTTCGAACAGCAGGATCATCGTGACGGCGACCAGGATGGGAGCCATCCCGGTCGGGTCGAGCGTGAACATGAACGAAAGCCCCGCGAAGCCCGCCCAGAAGTACAGTCGCTTCTGGGCCAGCCAGCGGCGGGTCGTCACGCCCATCATGATCGCCAGCATGATGAAGAGCGGAATCTGGAACACGATCGCGAGAAAGCCCATGAGCGTGATGATCAGGTTGAACGTGTCGCCCAGCGCGTACGCGATCTCGGCGCTTCCCTCCGCGTAGTAGGTGAAGTACCGAAAGAGGATCGGCAACACGAGCACGTAGGAAAACAACATCCCGATCGCGCCGAGAACGACGCTCGTCGGCACCGCCGCGAGGTAGTACTTGCGCTCGTTCGGATACAGCCCCGGCCGCATGAACAGGTAACACTCGTAGACGAACGCCGGCAGCGCGATCATGATCCCGAGCAGCGACGAGATCTTGATCCGGGTCAACCACAGCTCGAGCGGGTTGTAAACGTGGGGCGGCGGGACCTCGCCGGCGTCGTAGGGGAAAACGTTGAACCAGATGAATTCGATCGCGTTGGAGGCCCACAGCAGCCCGATCGCCGTCCCGCCGGCTCCGAACAGCAAGACGACCGCCAGCCGGAGCACCATCTCCTCGATGTGATCGGCCAGGGGCATCTCCTCGTCGTCCGGCGGCGTCGAGAGTCCGCCGATATCGTCGTCGGGATCGGGGTACGGCTGCTCGGGGGTGTGCGGATCGCCGACGACGCCTTCGCCGTCGGTCTCGAGGTTCGGCGACGCCGCGCCGTCGGTCGCTGACGATCCGGTATCGGGGTCAGGGTCGGATTCGGCGGCATCGTCCGGAGCTAGCGGTCGCTCGTCGAGGTCGCCCCGTGTCTCGTCAGGGCCCTCGATATCGGGGTCGTCCCGTGACTCTTCGGGAGACTCGGCATCGCGATCGTCCGCCGGCTCGTCCGACATCTACGGAATACTGATAGGCCACCGGTTATAGGCCTTTTTCTTACGACTACCCCTCGAGAGTGAGAAGGCCGTTCGATCGCCCCACGAACCCGCACACCCACTCGAAAGGTTGATAACTGGATGTCAGTTACCCCAACCCAATGAGTTCTGCCGTCGACGAGGACACCGCCCGGGCCATCAACAGCGGCCGGGAGACGATCGGCGCGCTCCTCTCGGGTGCCCAAGAGCACCTGCAGAAGGTATTTATCGTCTTTCTCATCGGCTTTGTCAGCTCCTTTTACGCGCTCCGCGTGGTCGTCTGGGACTTCCTCGAGGCGACCGCAAAGGGGCAGATGAACGAGGAGATCGCCGGCTCGACTGACATCATCACGCGAACGCCGTTCGAGGTGATCCTCTTACAGGCCAAGATCGGGATGATCACGGGCGCCGTCGTTGCGATTCCCGCACTGCTCTTTTTCTCCCGGAAAGCGATCCGTCGGCGCGGCTATCACAGCGTCGTCCCGATCTCGAAGGGGTATATCGCCGGCTTCGTCGTGATGGCGCTCTCGCTGTTCGTGGCGGGGGTCATCTACGCCTACACCATCTTCTTCCCGTACGCGTTCGGCTTCCTCGCGGGGAACGCCGTCAGCGCCGGCGTCAAACCCAGTTACGGGATCACCGAGTTCACCGAGTTCATGGCGCTGCTGACGCTCTCGTTCGGACTCGCCGCCCAGCTCCCGCTGTTGATGGGCGTGCTGTCCTACACCGAGATCATTCCCTACGAGACGTTCCGGGACAAGTGGCGACACGCCGTCGTCGGGATCGTCATCTTCGGGGCCCTGTTCTCGCCGCCGGATCCGTTCACACAGGTCATGTGGGCCATGCCGATGGTTATCCTCTACGTTTTCAGCCTCGGCCTGGCGAAGGTCGTCACCAACGTTCGTCGGCGCGGCGCGGCGAAATCCGAGGGGACGGGAACCGACCACGTCAAGCGGCGTCTCCTCCAGTTCGGCGGCGTGCTCGCCGTCGTCGCGGCCGCGATCTCCGTCGCCGTCAACCAGGGCGGTTTCGGCTACCTCCGCGAGTCCGTCTACCCGACGTTCCCGTCGTGGCTGCGCCCCAGCGGGACCCTCGGACTCGAGGCGATGGCGAACACGCACGGTCTCGCCGGTGAGATCGCGGTCGGTCTCCTGGTCAGCGCCGCCGTCGGGTTCGTAGTCCTGCTCGGCTACACGATCCACGTGCTCCAGCAACCGGTCTATCCGAGAGCGGACGACATTCGACGGGCCGACACCCACGAGGATGTCGACTTCGAGACGCTCGCGGTCGAGGACATCGACGACGTGTCGGTGCAAGTCTTCCACAGTATGAGCGAGGACCAGGCGCTCGAGTACTCCCGGCAGGCGATGTACGACGACGACCGGGAAAAGGCACAAGCCATCCTCGACAGGTTCGATTCGATCGAGACGGCCGACGATGGCGGTGACGGCGCGGCCGCGGGCGGTACCGCGAGCGCCGCAGGCGGTGACACTGGCGAGGACGAGAGCCTCTTCGCGAGCACCGCGGCCGGCATGCTCGACCCGTTCACTGAGGAGGAGACGGACGAGGACGACATCGGGGGCTACGCCTACGACATCGCCTTCATCTTCAACAGTCTCACCTCGAAGGTGTTCCGCATCGTCGGGCTGTTCATGGTCGTCATGGGCGGCACCTTCTTCTGGCTCTACTCGGGCGGTCTCGGGGACATCCTCAGGCTCTTCCTCGATCGGGTTCCACAGAACGTGCTCGACGAGGTCGCTACCCGCAACGACATCGACCCGAGCGGGATGGACCTCGGCGAACTCATCGAAGCGATGGACATCGTCGTCGCTCTGCACCCGGTCGAAGTGCTCATCTTCGAGGCGAAGGTGAGCGCCCTCGCCGGACTCGTCGCTACGTTGCCGGTGATACTGTACTACGCCTGGCCGCCAGCCAAGGAGCGCGGGCTGGTCTACGGCGACCGGCGCACGTTCGTCGTCTGGGGCGGCGGCCTGCTCGTCGGCTTCGCCGTCGGAACCTATCTCGGGTTCTTCTGGGTCGCGCCGACGATCATCTCGTATCTGGTCTCGGACGCGATCAGCAACGGGATGATCATCTCCTACCGGATCAAGAGCTTCTTCTGGCTCGTGATCGCCACGACCGTCGGTATCGGCTTCCTGCTCAACATCATCGTCACGATGGCGCTGTTCCACGTCGGCGGCGTCGCCAGTTACCGCTCGATGCTCGAGCGGTGGCGGCCCGTCGTCGTCGGCATCTTCGTCATCGCCGCCTTCTTTAGCCCGAAGGGGATCCTCATGATGTTGCTGTTTGCCATCCCGATCTCGCTGACCTACCTGCTCGGTCTCGCCGTCCTCTACGTCCTCACGGGCGGCGGCCGGTTGTTCGGCGGTGGTGGCGGCGGCTCGACGGCCCCACCGGACGCCGAAGACACCGGTGCGACCGCGACAGAGTGACGGTGTTCACTGTTCCTCGACCGACGTTTCATCGCTCGCTCAGTCTTGCAGTTGCTTCGTAGAGGGGATCGCTGTACCGCTCGGACGACGCAACCCACATGCGGTGGCGCGCGCTGCCCACTGGCCGAACAGGAGTAAGGACAGCTGACGATAGTGTGCGAGGTCGTCGCGAGTATTACGAGCGAAGTCGTTCGAGACGGCAAAGCCGTCTCGTGATGCGAAAGTCTCCGATATTTCAGCAGCTTGTCAGAGCGTGCTCTGACAGTGGATGAGTGAACGCAGTGAGTGAGCGGGAGCGCGGGACCGGAGGCCCCACGAATCATGCAAATAGTGCGAGGCCGTGGGCCTCGCAGACCATGTGAACGGGCAGAAAGCCCGTGAGCAGACGGCGCCGCCGTGAGCACACGGGTGCGAAGCCCGTGTAAGTCGAAATCGGCTGGCGGGGGCGTGGCGATTCCGTGTTGCCACGATGGCGGACACTTCGTTACACTGATTCCGCCCGAATAAGCGCTCCATCCGCCCAATCAATCACTGCTCAGAGAAACCGTTTTACACGCTGTACGTGCCCTCTATCACTCGCTTGTCGACGGAATATCCTGTACCTCGTTCTTTTGTACTTCGGTAACGATCACGTCCCAGTCCGGATAGTCGGTTCCGTTCCGACAGTCCCACCCGCCTTCGATCTCGAGGTCACTGTCGTACGCACGACGAAAAAGCGCTTTCAGTTCGGCACGTAACTCCGCTTCGGACGAGGGCGTCGTCTCGTCGGTAGTCATTGGCGTGTGATTCCGACGTTCTCGCCGGCGGCCCGTTCGGAGTTCATCGGTGAGAGCATCACCACCCCATTACTGAGCGCAGTTATTTCGAATCCTTCGATCGTAAACGAGACACCGATCGGTTCGTTCGGTGGGTCCCGACATCGAATCAGATCATCGAGGGCATCGGTATCGATCGTATCGTGAAGCGGGTCCAGTTCGAGCGGGTCGGTATCTAGAACGTCCGACACTGCGGCGACAACGGCCATGCTCGTGGCAGTTGCGTCCTGATCGTACCGGGCACGATACGTGTCTGACTCCCGATCGAACTCAAGCGACTCTAACTCGGCACTGGCTAAACTGGCAGTCATAGATATCTACGGTACTCTAGCGGTCTGCGGCGGTTTAACACAGCCACTGATTATACAGGAGGTATTAATACTACTGTTCGGATTTCCGGTTGAAATCACGGATTGATGAGCGTTCCGCCGATGAGCCGTCGGTGACCCCGTCTCAGTCGAGACGAAAGCGACTGCTGCGTGATTCCGAGTTCCGCGGCGATATCCTCGAGCGAGGCCTCACGTGGCGAATCGAAGTATCCGCGTTCGTAAGCCAACACCAGCGCTTCTCGCTGGGTGTCGGTCAACTCGTAGTCGTCGCCCTGTATCGGGAGCAACTGGTGAACTGCGGTAATCTCGATGGGAATATCGTGCGCTTGGCAGTTGGTACGGAAGTCGCTGATCGCCTCACGGCTCTCACCGCGGACTTCGAAGTCCCACCCCGCTTTTGTTCCGACTCCGGAGAGGACGGAGATGTTGGTTTCGGTGAGGGCGCTCAGGATGCCGAAATACTCCGGTTCCCACTCTGCACGCATGAGATACTCGTCGTCGACGCTGTCGATGAGTTTGAGCGTAACCAATCCAGCGTGGGTTTCGAACGCGGCTTCGATGTCCTCGGCGGCCGCACCCCGGACCCAGAAATACGGGATTATCAGGTCCTCCTGCGGGAGGAGTCGCTCCATGTTGATTGTTACCTCGGGGAGGTTTTCGAAGACCGTCCCCAATGGAAACTCGTCCGCCGGACTCGTAAATTCCATCACGGTAGCCATACCGGTGGTTCGCCACGAAGGCCGATAACCCACGTGGGTGGTGTACCAAGCACCGACGGTGATGGCTTGTACGCGACGGCATCAGAGAGGGACGATAGAGAGTCACAACCTATCGGTTCCGGACGTGCATGGTGGACCATGCCGATCCGTTTTATCTATGTATTGCCAATCAACACAGCACGAAATGAGCGTGATTGCAGAATTCCGGGTTCCGTCTTCGGATTTCGAACTCGGACGGATTCTCGACGTGGAGGGGATCACGTCCATCGAACTCGAGAATCTCGTCCCCATCGGCGAGGCGGCCGTTCCGCTCTTCTGGATCCACAACTCGACGCGACAGTCGTTTCTCGAGTCCATCCAACGCCACCCGGCCGTCACCAGCGCGGCGGAGGTAGACGTCTTCGACGACAGGACGCTCTTCACCCTCGACTGGGATGCGAACCACGATCACCTCTTCGAGGGAATCGCGGAGAGCGAGGGACAGCTATTGAGTGCCGTCGGAACACCCGATACGTGGGAGTTCGAGTTGCGATTTCCCGATCACGACGCCCTCAGCGAGTTCAGGACACACTGTGAGGACGCACAGATTTCACTGGAGGTACAGCGCGTGTTCAACCCGACGAAACCGGACGCCGGTCCGTGGTACGGGTTGACCGAACTCCAGCGCGAAGCGATCACGCTCGCCGTCCGGATGGGGTACTACGACATCCCGAGAGGCTGTACGACCAAGGAACTCGCGGACGAACTCGGGATTTCGGATCAGGCCGTGACGGAACGACTCCGTCGTGCGATCGTGTCGCTCGTCAGGTACACGCTCGTCCACACCGAGTCGGAGGGCTGACCGACCCACGCCCTCGTGCACCAAGGCAAATCAACACGTGCTAGCGGAGTAATACGTTTGTATGGGCCGTAAGCAGGAATTGAGACGAGTTGACAGAGAAAACTCGATGATTGGCAATGACGAGGTGTTTGAGGCGTTGGCTGACGGGCAGCGACGCGAGTTATTGATCGATTTACTGGAATCCGGCCGATACCACGTCCCAGAGTTGTCCAGCAGTTCCCAGGAAATTGCTGAAGCGAACCAGCGGTTCCTCCGCGAGTATCTGTCCACCGATCGAGAGAGCAACGCGGGCGACAAGGAACTCATCCGTATGCACGTGGTCCACATTCCAAAGCTCGCTGACGACCGCTTCATCGAGTGGGACCGAGACGATCACGTCGCCACGGAAGGTCCTCGGTTCGACGAGCTGGTGCCCGTTCTCGAACTGGTAGACGAGTTGCGAGACGACCGTCCCGTGGCGGATGCCGTCGTCACTCTCAAACAGTGAGAACGGATCAGTAACGATAGCAGCCACTGAACGTCACTGCACAGCCGATCGCACGACTACTGTGCGATCGATGTGTAACTCGTTTCAGTTGTTGCTATACTGAAGCGTGTGGTAACAGGGTATGTTCTGCTGCGCTGGCAGCACGGAAGTATCACGCCTCCCCCGACCGCATGTCCACCTCAGCCGATTTCTACTCACGAGCAACTCGAGACTCCGGGTGAGATGTCGTTCGCCTGAACGGCATCCCGGCCGAGTCGGAATCCGTCTCGAAACGAAATCCCGATCGAAACCGTGCGATCAACCCTCTTAAGTCGAGGACGTGCGAACGACTATCCAGACTGATGCCCAAGATCAGCGTCGAAATTCCGCAGGAACTCCTCGAGGATCTGGACGACCACGTCGGCGACGACGGGAAGTTCGTCAATCGAAGCGACGCGATTCGGTCCTCGATCCGAAAGAATCTGGATATCTTGGACGAGATCGACGAGCGCCACGACCGCCTCGAGACGGAGGAGTAGCCGACCGGTCAGTCCCGGTCGATCCGCTGTGCGAAGCCGAAGTTTGGCTTGACGTCCTCGACGCACACCGTGACGGTCTCGCCTTCCTCCGTGTCGGGGACGAACAGCCGGTAGCCGTCGACGCTCGCCATGCCGTCGCCCTCGTTCCCGACGGCGTCGATCTCGACCTCGAGTTCGTCGCCCGGCCGCACCGTCGCGGTGAGCCGTCCCTTTCCGATAAAGTAGACCTCGGAAGACTCGTCACGGCTGGCCTTCGGCGACGTCGCACGGACGTACTGGAACTCCTTCTCAACGTCCGCTCGGAAGTCGTCGACGTCCGGCCCCTCGAAGACCTTCACGACGAAGTCCCCGCCGCTGTCGAGGAGTTCGATGGACGTCTCGAAGGCCTGTCGTGCGAGGTGCAGCGAGCGGGCCTGATCGAGCGAGTACTCCCCGGACATGTTGGGTGCCATGTCGGAGATGACGACGTCGACCGGGCCCCCGGCGGCGTCGATAACCCGATCGCGGGTCTTGTCCTCGGTCATGTCCCCACGGAGCGTCTCCACGTTGTCGTGGTCCTCGAAGTCCTTGATCCGCTGGAAGTCGACGCCGATGACGTTCCCCTCCGAGCCGACCGCCTCGGCGGCGACTTCGAGCCAGCCGCCGGGGGCCGCCCCCAGGTCGACGACCGTATCGCCGCGATCGATGACGTTCTCGAGCTGGTCGAGCTGTTTGAGCTTGTATGCCGCTCGAGAGCGATACCCTTCCTGCTTCGCCTTGTTGTAGTAGTGGTCTTTGCCTGCCATCGAAATTGCACTCAGTTAGCGTCGCTAGGCGGTCGAGACGGATAGGTGCCGCGACTCGCGGTTTCAGGCCGCGAATACGCGGTCCCGACTCGAGAAGCCGCGTCCATCACCGCCCGCTCGATCGCGCGGTCCCCGGAAACGAGTTCCTACTCGAGGCGGTGTCGTCCGGCAATCACCGCCAAGCCACGAGTCGAGATGAACCGAGCCCGCTCGCGCGTAAAGGGTGGCTTTTTATGGCGACCGTCCGTACGCGGACCTATATGTTCAAGGCCATCGTGAGCGCCGAAACGCTCACCAGCGCGCTCGATTCCGTGAGCGTGCTGGTCGACGAGTGCAAGATCCACCTCGAGGAAGACGGACTGGAGATCCGGGCCGTCGACCCCGCGAACGTCGGGATGGTCGACCTCTCGCTCGATGCGTCTGCGTTCGAATCCTACGAGGCGGACGGCGGACTGATCGGCGTCGACCTCTCGCGGCTCGAGGATATCGCCGGCATGGCCGACACCGGCCAGCTCATCCAGCTCGAACTCGACGAGGAGACCCGCAAGCTCCACATCCAGATCGACGGGCTCGAGTACACGCTCGCGCTCATCGATCCCGACTCGATCCGCCAGGAGCCGGACATTCCGGACCTCGACCTGCCAGCGGAGGTCGTCCTCGAGGGGAAAGACGTCAACCGTTCCGTGACGGCCGCCGACATGGTGTCCGATCACATCGCACTCGGCGTCGACGAAACTGACGAGTTCTTCTACGTCAACGCGGAGGGCGACACCGACGACGTCCACCTCGAGCTCACCCAGGACGATCTGATCGATCTGCAGGTCGGTCCAGCCCGCTCGCTGTTCTCGCTTGACTACCTCAAGGACATGAACAAGGCGATTCCCAAGGACACCGAGGTCACGCTCGACCTCGGCGAGGAGTTCCCCGTCAAGATCTACTTCGGCTTCGCGGAGGGGCAGGGACAGGTTACCTACATGCTTGCGCCGCGCATCCAGAGCGACTGATACGGCAGCTGTAACTGTTTGCGGGCGCACCCGCATGGCGGGTCGCGTGCGCCGGAACTGACTGACAGCAGACCGGATGACGCGCTCGAGCGTCATCGGCTACTTAATACGATGATATAGGCAGGCGAGTGGCTACCCGAGTTCTCGACAATAGCAGGGTATGCCCTCCCCAAACGATTCGACGGACGAGTCGGAGTCGCCCGATCACAGCTACGTCACCACGTTCGATCCGGCGGACGGCCAGCCGAGCGAGGCCGTTGTCACCGCAGTCGCCGCGGTTCTCGAGGCCGATCCCGCCGAGCTAGCGCCGCTGTACGACGTCATGGATCCGGGCGCGCTCAACGATCTGGTCGAGCACGCTCAGCGAGGCGCGACCGACGGCACTCATCTGGTGTGGTTTACCTACGAGGGCCTCGATGTCGGCGTCCGAAGCGACGGTGAGATCCGGATCCGGGACGCCACTGCAGCCAGCTGACGACCGTCGCCCGAGCAGCGCCAAGACGGCCGCCAGTCTCGAACCCCTCGTCACTCCTGCTCGTCGAGGAAGGCCAGCAGGTGCTCGTTGACCAGTTCGTCGTCTTCGATGAAGAAGAGGTGCGAGCCGCCCTCGACGAGTTCGAGGCGGCTGTCCGAAATCTTCTCCTCGAGCAGCCGCGCGTTTTCGACGGGGACGACCTGGTCGTCGGTCCCGTGGAGGAGCAGCGTCGGCACGCGGAGCCCGTCGAGGCGGTCGCTGACGTCGAAGTTCTGGACGGCGGCGGCCTGAGCCTCGCGAGCGGGGGCACCGGCGTCCTGCTCGAGTCGCCACTCGATGAGTCGATCCATCAGGTGGGGGTTCCGGTTGGTGAACCGCTCGTTGAACGCGGGGCGCATTCGGTGGCGGATCGTCTCCCGCTCGCTGGCTCCGTCTGGCGTATCGAACATGCGTTCCTGGGTCTCCTCGGGCACCGGTGCCGCGTCGGGGCCCCCGTGGGACGTACAACACAGCGTCAGTGACTTCGTCCGGGAGTACTCCAGCGCGTAGCGCTGGGCGATCATCCCGCCCATGCTCGCGCCGACGATGTGAGCGTCGTAGATCCCCGCGTCGTCGAGGACGGCCTCGAGGTCCGCTGCGAGCCCGCCCATCGAGTAACCGGCCAGTTTGAGGAGGACGAGGGCGCGGAGCGTCCCCGGTAGTCGCGCCACGAGCGGCGGCAGGCCGACGTCCGAGCGGCCGGTGCCCCGGTTGTCCGGAGCGATCACGTCGTACTCGTCGGCAACTGCCTCGCGCTGCCAGCGCCACATCCACCGACCGAATCCGAGTCCCTGAACGAACACGACCGGCGCTCGCCCGTCCCCATCACGTCGCTCGTGTTCGTAGTAAATCGACACGCCGTCTCTCGTCGCCTGTGGCATACCCGGAACGACGTGTCGAACACCCTTGAAATCGATCCTCGAAAGTGGGGGCGTCGGCCCGCTTCACGCGATCGACCGTCGGGGACCGGTAATACGATATTATCGTGTCGGTGACGGCCTCGCGACGGTCGTCTCGATGTCGACCGACCGAGATCAATCTCGAGGCCCACCCGTCGGAACAGTTCAGCGGGATAAAGACTGATTGTGGTAATCAGCGCGTTTATCCCGTCGCGGTAAAATATTGTTACCGATGCAGCGACTGCACGCGCGGTACCCGTTTCTCGAGGCCGCTCGCGAGTCCGTCGCGACGGAGGCGGTCGATCTCGCGACCGTCGTTGAGCAGGATCAGGCGGTCGTCGACCGCGCACGCCAACGCGTTATTACCGCGCTCGAGGAGGGGGAGGTCGGAGACTCACACCGCGAGGCTCGCGTCGAGTTGCTCTCCTATCCCGTCGCGCGGGTGCTCGTCTCGCTGGTCGGGGAGCGAGTGCTCGTCCGAAAGTACGCCCGCGGGGAAGCCGCGGCGGCCTACAACCGCTTTACCGCCGACATGGCCGACACCACCGAGCTGAAGAGCGTCGAGACGACGGGTCTCGAACTCGAGGACCTGCTCGCCGAGTTCGATCTGCGGGACGACGTTCGCGAGGCGACCGACGGCGACGGCTATCGGATCGACGTCGGCACCTACCTCCCGCTGGCCGAGGACCTGTGGGAAGACGAGTGGCGACTGGTTAATCGATCGTTGGACGCCGGCGAGGTGCCTGTCGACGCGGAGGAGCTGCTCGCGCTCTTGCGCGAGGCGATCCGGAGCCGTATCGAGGATGGCCTTCCGTTCGAGGTGCCAGACACCATCGCGACTGCGCTCGAGGACGATGCGGCCGAGATCCGCGAGGTGGTCGCCGATCTCGAGTTGACCCAGGACATCGACACGGTCGTTCCGGACCTGTTCCCGCCGTGTATGAAGGCCCTGCTCGATCAGATCCAGAAGGGCGAACACCTGGCGCACCACTCCCGATTCGCGATCACAGCGTTCCTGACGAGTATCGGGATGACCACCGATCAGATCGTCGACCTCTATCGCGTCAACTCGTCGTTCGGCGAGGAGATGACCCGCTACCAGACCGACCACATCCGCGGCGATAGCTCCCCGACGGAGTACTCGCCGCCCTCGTGTGCGACGATGCAGTCCTACGGCGACTGCGTGAACAAAGACGACCTCTGCGAGCGCATTCCGCATCCGATGGCCTACTACGAACAGCGGATCGACGACGCCGACGACGACGAGATCGAGGACTGGCGAGAGGGGACCGACGGTGAGGACAGTGCCGCGAGCGGCGACTGATGGCAGTTGCTCTCGGCTGATAGCAGGGGTCGATCGTGGGGCCGCGTGCGATCGAAATTCGACGGTTCTGCGTCGTGCGTCACTTTTTCTGGGGCTCGTCGGACAGTTCGTCGGCCTGCCGTTGAATGTCCCGTAGCGCTCGTTCCTGTTCGCCGCGGGCGAGACCGCCGGATTCGGCGTGTCGACCGTCGTACTGGTCGGACGGGATCGCGTTCCAGACGCTCGAGTCGTCACCCTCGTCGTCTTCGGCCGCATGATCGGCCGTCGACCCGTCCGTCGCGGCCAGTCGCCCCAGGAGCGCGAGCGCGAGGACCGTCGGTCCCGCCACCGCGCCGGCGGCGACAACCGGATCGACGATGGACAGCACACTCACGAGCAGCGACGAACAGAGCAGGACGAACACGACGATGGCGGCAGCCTGACTGGAACGGAATCCATCCGCTCGAGCCGAACTGGAGTCAGCACTGTCCATAGGTATTGTCAAATTGGAAACGTGAAAAGCGTACCGACGCCCTCAGAAGGTTCCCTGCGCGTCCGCATCGTCGTCATCGTCGTTGGCCTCGAGACCGTTCTCGGGGTCGTTGAGCAGGTAGGCGAGGAGGATGCCGGCCGCGGTCATCAGGAGGATGAAGCCGGCGATGACCGCTACCAGTATCTGTCCGCCTTCGGGCGAGAGCGTGCTGTTATCGGCCCCGTAGGAGGAGCCGACGGCGATCATGGCCCCCAGCATCAGAAAGACGGCAGTAACGGCGACGACGATTTCGATGAGCTGTTCGCGATCGAGCATTGTTCGATCGGTTTCGCCGGACCGGTGAAAAGCGCTTCGAAGGGTGCCTCGAGACGGATCGTCGTCGCGATCGTCAGTCGTCCGCAGTCCGCCGTATAAACCGCTGCCATGAGGGTGCAAGCAGGCCCGTTATGCTCGTCGAGCCCCTATTTATATCGAATAGCCAGCCGACCAGCGAATCCACTTCGACGCACCGATGAAAACAACAGCGTCACCGAAAGCACCGCTTCCAGTACCGTCCACAGACCACCTCACAAAGCGATCGCGCCGGGCGCGAATCGAACCGATGTCGGTGTTGTCGCTGGGCGACGGCCTCTACGAGGTCGAGTCCGCGAGCGACCACACCTACCTCGTCGACCTCGAGGCGGGTCGATGCACCTGTCCGGACCACGTCTTCCGCGAAGCCCGCTGCAAGCACATCCGCAGAGTCGCGATCGAGATCACGGAAGGCCGGACACCGCCGCCAGGCGAGGTCGCGGTCGACTGTCGCGACTGCGGCGAGACGATCTTCGTCGACGAGGACGAACCCGCGCCGTTCTACTGCGACGAGCACGCGATCTACGCGGGCGACACCGTCCGTGACCGCGAGACCGGCGATCGACTCACCGTTGTCGACGTCTCGGAACTTCGAGCCGACGCCGTCGAGATCGGGGCGGCCGACACGACGGTCGCGGAGTACGAGACCAACGCGGACTATGATCCCGACGTCCCCGTTGTCGGCGCAATCTATCCCCACGCCACCGTCGCGCCCAACGGCGTCATCCCCGCATCGCTGAAGGTCTACGTCTTCCCGCGGACCCGCCTCGAGAAGGCGTCGTAGCGTCTCGTTCCGGTTTCGCGGGGAGAGACCGGCCGGCAACACCACCGGCGCTCGAGACGCCACCGGCTCGCTCACTACTGTTTCGAAGTGTTCACCGCCGCGCTGTTGCTCGAGGAGGCACGAGCCGACCTCGAAGACGGCGACGGCCGGACGGCACTCGTCGCACAACGATTCGTCGCGACCGAACTCGAAGAGAGGGAGGCGCGGGGAATCACCGGTGGCGATCGGTTCGTCCTCGAGGCGTTCGAACCGATCGTCCGCTATGCGCCGATCGATCCCGAGACGGTCTCGGAGACGGTGGCAGCCGACGACTGAGACGGGTCCCCGAACGCCGATCGGTCGAATTGGCTCACTCGAGCACTTTTGCGGCCTCTTCGACGTTCATCACGCCCTGCTCGACGGCGTTGAGCACGCGGAGGATTTCCTCGTCGGGACCGGTATCGGCCCCGCTGTCGCCGATCTCCTCGAGCGTGACCTTCTCGGATTGGCCGGTGAACTCGGGAAAATCGGTTCCCTCGGCGATGGCCGTCTCCTTTTTGACGCGGTAGTTGCCGCCGTCGGTCACGTGGAGGTCGCCAGGGTGGAAAAAGTACCAGTCCTCTCGGTCGAAGCGGATCCCGATCCGGGGTTTCGCGCCGAAGTTCTGCGCGAAGTAGATGAGCGCTTCGACCTCCTCGCCGGTGAGATAGATCGGGTCGCCCGAACTCGATTTCGCCTCGATCGCGTAGAACTGTTCGCCGTCGCCGGCGAGCACGTCGGGGAGTTCGCGTTCGGTCGCAGAACCGCTGGCGGGCGCACGCATGACCGCGAAGCCGGCCTCGTCGAGCGCGTTGACGAGTTCCCGCTCGCGGCGGTCGCCCTTCGCCTGAGACATACCCCACCGTCACCGCCGGCCGGTAATAAAGGAACGGACAGCGCGGTGGAAGTGATCGTTGGGGGGGACGAGTACGGAGGCTCAGCCGATAGCGGCGGGGCCTACAGCGGGACAGCCGCCAGCAGGTCGACGAGCAGCGACGTCGACGGCTCGGCGGTCTCGATCTCGTACTCGAGGGCGATGTAGAGGATGCCAAACTGGATGGCGTTGAAGGCGGCGTGGGCGGCGATCGGAACGAAGAGGTTGTCCGTTTTCGCGTAGAGCAACCCGAAGATGATCGAGCCGCCGAAGACGATGACGACCGGAACGACGGTGGCGAGCAGCGACTGGGAGACGGCGTACGACAGGATGTGGATCAGCGCGAAGATGGCGCTGGCGATGACGACCGCCTGGAGCCGGGAGAACGCATCGTAGAGGCGCTTCTGGACGATATTCCGGAAGAGGAACTCCTCGGCCGGCGCGTTGAAGAGGAAGACGATCGCGATCATGACGAGAACCATCGTCTGGTCGTCGCCGATGAAGCCCGAGACCGAGTTGTCCGCGGTGGGGAGGGAAAGCAACTGGACGAGCAGGCTGACGAGAACGTAAAACACGAAGCTCCCGACGACGCCGGCGAGGATGTAGCCCCAGCCCCGTTTCGTCGGGGTTCGGAGATCGACGTACGACCAGCCGCGGTCGGTCGCCGCGAGGTAGATCCCGCCGGCGAGCGCGAAGCCGACGAAGTTCAGGGTCAACAGGAGCGCCCGACTCGTGATCGACGCCTCCATCGGTGACGTGACTACCGCTGGATCGAGCAGGACGGCGGGGAGGACCGTGAACTGACTGGCGAGGATACCGAACGCTGCCAGGCCGATCGCGACGAGCGTCGATCGAATCGGGCCGTCGTCGCGATGGCGTGCGGGCGTTTCCATGGAGAGACGTACGACGACGGGGGCCTTGGGCGTTGCTCATCCGAAACGGCCCGTCTCGCCGGGGAGCGCCCTCGTCGAACGGCCGATGCCGATCGATCACTCCGCGGGAACCGGAACTTCGTCCTCGAACAGCTGTGCCAGCAGTCGCTGTTGGCCGATCCGCAGGTGTCTGTTGACCGTCGGCTGCGTCACCGCGAGCAACTCTGCGATCTCCTCGCCGGTGCTCTCGCGGGGCCACTCGAAAAAGCCGGCGAAGTAGGCCGTGCGAAGCACCTCGAGTTGCCGGTCGGTCAGCGCCTCGAACAGCGACGTGACGAGTTCGCGTCGCGTCCCCATCGATCGCTCGACGTAGCGGCGGGATCGGAGTTCGACGGTCGGATACCCCTCGCGGAGCATCTCGACGAACTCGCGGACGTCGGTGCCCGTCGAGACGTCGACGGTGATCTCGGTCCCCGTCGCGTCGGCGTGCATCGAGCGCGGACTGCCGCCGTGGCGGACCAGCCGCGAGGCGATGAGTTCGCCGGTGACGGTCGCCTCGAACCGGCAGTCGCCGTCGGCGTCGCTGATGAGCCGGGAGTCCGTCACCGAGACGAGATCGTCGAGGACCGCGCGAACGTCGTCGGGGGAGACGCCGCTGGTCTCGAAGAACAGCAGCGTCTCGTCGCCGGAGTGCGTCCCCAGACCCGCGTACTCGACCCGGGCACCCGTCTTCGCCGCGATCCGAGACAGCAGGTCCTCCGAGCCCTCGATCCGCAGGGTCAACTCGAGCACCGTTTCGGCGTGCAGTGCCTCCCGCGTTTTGGCGGCGGTGATCGCGTTCGCGATCCCCTCGCCGAGTTCCGTCATGACCGTCCGCTCGAGGTCGGCGAACGCGTCCGGTTCGTCGGCGTAGACCGTGAGGACGCCGTAGGAGTACTCCGCGTGCGAGAGGGGGACGCTGATGACCGACTGGAACCCCCGGTCGACGGCTCGTCGCCGCCAGGGGTCGCCTTGCAGCCCTTCGACGACGTTCGAGACGACCGTCGGCGTCTCGGTCCGGGCGGTCCGGACGGCCGGCTCAGCCGACGCGTCGCCCTCGAGAGAGACGTCGTCGAGATACTCTTGGCCGGTTCCCGCCCAGGCCCGGGGCTCGAGTCGAGTGCCGCCGGCGTCGAGCTGGCCGATCCACGCGAACGCGACATCGTCGGCCTCGATCAGCCGCTCGGGGACGGTCCGTTCGATTTCCGCGCGGCCGTCGGCCCCGATCAGCGACTGATCGATCCGCCTGATGAGTTCGGTGATCTCGATCTGGCGGTTGAGCCGGCGGTTCCGTTCCTCGAGCTCCGCCTCCCGCTCGCGGAGGCTGGCCTCGCTCGCGAGACGATCGAACGCGGCCTCGGTCGTGGCGACGAGCGTCTCGATCAGCCGTCGAGCGTCGGTGTCGATCGTTCCGTCGCCCGACGCGACCGCGAAGACCCCGTGATCGCCGATCGGAACGACGACCCCGCTCTCGACCGCCGGCCCGAAGATCCGCGACCGATCGAACGACGCCGGATCGTCGACGACCGTCCCCGTTTCCGTCACGTAGGCGTTCCAGAGAACGGAGTCGTCGTCGCCGACGGCGACCGACGGCGGTCCCGAACAGAGCGTCGCGAACTCGTCGGTGTACGCGACGGGCTCGAACCGGTTCACGTCGGAGTTGAGGGCGTAAACGGCCACGCCCGACGCCTCGAGGATATCCGCGGCCGTCTCGACGACCAGCGCCGCGACCTCCCGTTCGGTGTCGGTACCCAGCAGGTCGCGGGCGGCGTCGTGGAGCGACTCGAGGGCCAGTTCGCGCTCCTTTCTCGCCGTGATGTCCTGAATCGCTCCCCGGACCCCGTCGATGCCGTCGCCGGGCTGCGGCAACTCCCGGTCGTCGACAACAGGGTCGCCCGCGCGATCGTGAGTCGACGGCTCGGCGTCAGCCGGCCGGCCGTCGCCGTCCCGGTAGACCGGCTCGCCGATCGATCGAACCCAGCGAACGTCTCCCTCGATAGTCTCTATGCGGTGTTCGATCTCGTAGCTCTCCCCCCGCTCGAGTGCCGCAGCGACGATGTCCGAAACCATCGCTTCGTCGTCCGGATGCGGGAACGACGACGCCAGTTCCGGATCGACGTCCGCGTCCAGCGGCAGGTCGTAGAGGCGACGCAGCCCGTCGGTCAGGGTCACGTCGGGGAAGTCACCGCTTACGTCGAGTTCCCAGCCGCCGATGCTGGCGATCCGTTCGGCCTGCTCTAAGAGTTCCGTCGTCCGCTCGAGTTCGCGTTCGTGTTCCTTGCGCTGGGAGATGTCGTTGTTGATCCCGACCATGCGCTCGCTCCCGTCCTCGTCGTGTACGACCCGACCGCGGGATCCGACCCAGATCCAGCCCCCGTCCTCGTGTCGGAGCCTGAACTCCGTCTGAAACAGCTCGTCGTTCTCGATCGCTCGGGTGACCTCTTCGTTGACGCGGGCCACGTCGTCCGGATGGACGCGCCGCTCGAAGGCGTCGAACGTTCCGCCGAACGCCCCCGGATCGATACCCAACAGTCCCTCGTACGTCTCGTTCCAGTCGACCGTATCGGTCTCCAGATCCCACTCCCAGACGCCCGTGTTCGTTCCTTCCAGTGCGAGTTCGAGGCGGCGTTTCGTTTCGCGGAGATCCCGCTCGCGTTCCTTCCGTTCCGTGATGTCGCGGCTGATCGCGATAAACCTGTTCTCGTCCTCGAGATCGATGCGGATCAGGTGCACCTCGACGGGGAAGGTCGATCCGTCTCGACACTGATACTCCCCTTCGAACTTCTGTTGTTCGCCGACCGACATCTCCTCAAGTTGGGTCAGGACGTCGGCCGCGTCGACCAGACGGTCGTGCTCCCAGATTTTCGTGCCGATTAGCTCGTCCGCGGGATAGCCCAGCTCGTCGGAAAGCATTCGATTCGCATCGACGATCGTTCCCTCGGTATCGAGCACGTTGATCATATCGGGGGAGTTCTCGAACAGTGCTTCGAGCCGTGCGCTCGTCGCTTCGAGTTCGCGTTCGCGTTCCTTGCGCTCGGTGATGTCGCGGATGACGCCCGCGGTTCCGGCGAACTCGCCGTCGACCATCGGCAACAGCGCCATGTGGTTTTCCGCGTCGATTATCTCGCCGTCGACGGTCTCGAGATCTAATTCGAACGTCTGAGACGGGTCGTCGGCGCGGAGCAGGTCGCGGATCCGAGCGCGAGCCGTCTCGAGGTCCCCCTCGGCCATCACCGTTGAGACGTGGTTGCCGATCAACTCGTCGGGATCGTAGCCGGTGATCGACGTGAGAGCGTCGTTCAGGAAGGTAAAGCGGCCCTCGGCATCGATTGTGTACACCAGTTCGTCCAGCGCCTGGATGATCGCTTCGGCGCGCTCGAGTTCGCGTTCGTGCTCCTTTCGCTCGGTGATATCCTGAAGCGAACCACGGAGTTTGACGACCTCCCCGTCGCCGGACTGCGACCGGCCGTCGGCGGAACCCCCCGCTTCGTTCTCGAAGACCGGTTCGCCGATGGCCCGAACCCATCGCCGGTCGCCGTCGTCCGTCGTGATGCGGAGTTCGAGATCGTACGGCTCGCCGTCCTCGATCGCACGCTCGACCGCCGCGCGGATACGCGGGCGATCCTCGGGATGGTAGAATCCGAATGCACGTTCGAGATCGACCGACTCGTCGTCCGAAATGTCGTAGATCCGGCGGACCTCCTCGGTCCATCGAGTGTCGTACGGCTCCTCGGTTACGTCGAGTTCCCACGCGCCGATCTTCGCCAGCCGCTGGGACTGCTCGAGCAGGTGCGTGGTTCGCTCGAGTCGGGCCTCGCGCTCGCGGAGCCGACGCTCTTTGTCCCTGCGCTTGCTGATGTCACGGCCGATCCCGACCTCGACGGGCTGGCCGTCGGGATCCTCGAGGACCGACGCGATAAACTCGTAGGGGATCCGCTCGCCCGATTTCGTCTGCAACGCCGCTTCGACCCGCGTCTCACCGGTCTCGAAGGCCTCTTCGATCGAGTCGCGGATAGCCGACCGGTTTTCCTCGTCGAAGAAGTCCAGGGCGTGCATCGACTCGATCTCGGCGTTCGAATACCCCGACATCTCGACCAGCGTCTCGTTCCAGCGCTGGAGCACCCCGTCCTCGTCGAGGATGTAGAACACGTCGTCCAACGCGTCGAGGACGTCGTTCGTGAACTGCTTGTATCGCTCGAGCCGTCGCTCTTTGTCCCTGCGCTCGCTGATATCGCGGCCCACGCCGGCGATGAGCCGGTCTCCGTCCGGGCCCTCGAGGACCGATCCGGCGAACTCGTAGGGGATCCGCCGGCCGTCGCTGGTCACGAGTGGGGCGTCGATGCGCGTCGATCCGGTTTCGAGAACCTCCTCGATCGCGGTCATGATCCGGTCGTGGTCGGTCTCGTCGAAGAAGTCCAGGGCGTGCAACGGCTCGATCTCGGTGTCCGCGTAGCCGGTCGTCTCGCACAGGCTCTCGTTCCACCGCCGGACCTCGCCGTCCTCGTCGAGCAGATAGACGACGTCGTCGACGGCGTCGAGCATGTCGTCGGTGAACTGCTGGGCTCGCTCGAGGCGTCGCTCGCGCTCCTCGATCCGTCGAACGTACGTGCGCCGCTCGACGGCCTGGCTCATCCAGCGGCTCATCAAATCCACGAACGACGTTTCGGCGGCCGTAAACGGCCGGTCCCGGGAGTCGCGGTTCAGGAAACAGAGCATTCCGTAGAGTTCGCCATCGACGACGATCTTGCCGCCGAGATAGCAACTGATACCGAGTTCGTCGGCTGCCGGGTGTGATTCCCGGTCCGTCGCTTCGGCGTCGTGGATTCCCAGAATATCGTCCGACGTGATCGTGTCTCGACAGTAGATCGTAGAGAGATCCAGTACCGCCCCCTCGAGGTCGTCCTCGTGGCCGACGGCCGTCTCGACCTCGTAGCGGTCGGTCGACTCGTCGATTCGGGAGAGGAACCCGGTCTCGAGCCCCAGCCGGTCACAGCCGAGCTCGAGCAGTCGTCGGATCTTCGCCTCGCCCCGGAGTTCGGGATCGGACGTGACCCGGTAGAGGTCCCGTCGGTCGCGATCGCTCTCGGCGCGTCGCCGTTCGCGCTCGCGCACCGCGACCGTCAGGTCCTCGATGACCTCGGAGAGTCGGCCGACCTCGTCGTCCCGATCGATCGCGAAGTCGATGGTGTCGGCGATATCGGTCGATTCATCGGCGCGGTCGGCCTCGAACGGCGCGGGATCGTCCTCGATGCGCGAAATGAACTGCCGGAGTTCGTCGGTGAGTCGCTCGATATCGGTCGGTCCATCGGAGCCGCTCCGCGCGGCGAGTCCCACGACGAGTAGTCCGGGTTCCGTCGCCGCGCCGACCCCCAGCGTCGCGAGATCGGGCGGTGCGATCCCGCTGATGAGAGCGACCACCACGCCGATCGTTCCGAGCAAAACCGAGATCGAACGCGTCGTGGCGTTCGCGAGCAGTCCGTGACAAACGGCGATACCGACCATAGGGCACCTACGGAATGACTGCCAATGATATGCGCGGTTTATTTTCCCGATATTGCGCAAATATTTAGAGATGGTTGACTCCGGTGAAGTCCGGTTCCAGTGGCGAGAAAGACGGACGGATCGGTGCCAGGGGACCTGCGGCGAGACCGGGGGACAACAGCGACGCTGGCTCGCTGACGGACGTGACACTATACACGTAGTGTCGCAGCTGCGTCGGCGTTACGTGTATAACGACCAAGCGGATACCGGTCGCTCGCGTTTCTCCGACTACGATGACTGGAACGACGGTAGAGCACTACAGCGATTCGATCAGTCTCCGCGTCGTCGAGGCGCTCGCGACTGCAACCGACACTGCCGCACACGAACTCGAGCCACTGTACAACGTCGTCGATCCCGAGGCGCTCGATCAGCTCTTCACGCAGGACACGAACAACGGGGTTCGCGTCACGTTCGAGTACGGCGATTCGCTGGTCGAGGTTCGAAGCGACGGCACCGTCAGCATCGACGGGAACGTCCATGACAGCGGGTAAGCACCGGCGGCTCGAGACCACTTTGACGGACGAAAGCGACGTGAGACGGCGATCGAGTGATATGAACAGCCCGAGACGACGATCGGCAGGCGCGATTCGACCCCAAACCGAACGCGGTCGCGCAACGAAACCGTGCCGAAACCGAGACCAATGTTGAAATCAACTGCTGTCGTCCCCGAACCGCCCGTTCGAACGCGACCAGCACAGATTCGTCTCCTCGTCGTCGGCCGCGAGTGCGACGCGATCGACCGCGCGTTCGACGACGAAACCGAAGTCACCGTCGAGTCGGTCCCCGCGCTCGAGAGCGCGCGGCCCCGATTCGACGACATCGACTGTCTCGTCGTGCAGTCGCCGACGACGGCGGCCAACGAAACTGAGGACCGCGGCGAAAGTGGCGAGCGGACCGATGATACGACGAGTGACACGCCGACCGACGACGAGAGCGCAGGTGACGTTGCGGACCGACTCGAGACGATCAGGACTGACGCGCCCGAACTGCCGGTCGTCGTCCTCGCGGACGAGCTCACGCCCGCGCTGATGCGGACGGTCCGCTCGGACGGCTGGACCGCCGTCGCCGAACGGGACGAGACGCTCGCGCTGCTCGCCGACCGCGTCCACACTCTCCTCGAGCGCCACCGGCTGGCGACGCTCGCGCGACGATCGCTGGCGAGCGTGGAGTTCGCCGGCGATGGGATCGCGATCGTCGACCCCGACGGCGACGTCCAGTTCGCGAGTCGGTCCTTCGCGATGCAGTTTGGCTCCAATCGCGACGCTCTCACCGGGACCCCATGGCGGGCACTGTTCACCGACGCGGCCGTTTCCCACCTCGAGTCGGCGGCGCTCCCGACCGTCGCCGAGGGATGGCGGTGGACCGGTAGCTGTACCGGTCGGCGGCAAACGGGCGCGACGTTCCCGGTTCGCGTTCGCCTCGGCGGCCTCGAGGACGGCAGTCTGGTGTTCGCGGTCGACGAAAGCAAGGAAAGCGACGGGCTCGAGGAGTGAGTTGCGACGCCACTAATACGGAAAGAGAGCGCAGTGTGCTGCTAATTCTACTGAAAACGCGGTCGAGCTACGTTCCGTGGTCCCAGCTACCCATGTAGTCGCGCTGGGTGTCCGTCAGCGAATCGAAGTCGACGCCCTCGGCCTCGAGTTTGATCTCGGCGATCTCCTTGTCGAGGTCGTCGGGGACGTCGTGGACGCCGGCGTCGTAGGCGTCGCTGTTTTCCAGCATCTCGCGCACGCAGACGGCCTGAACGCCGAATGACTGGTCCATGACCTCGACAGGGTGGCCCAGCGAAACGGGCGCAGCGAGGTTGACGAGTCGCCCCTCGGCGATGACGTTCAGCTTGCGACCGTCGCCCATCTCGTAGGCTTCGACGCCGTCGCGGGCCTCGAAACGATCGACCGCGAGCTCGTCGAGCGCCTCGAGATCGATCTCGATGTCGAAGTGGCCCGCGTTGGCCAGCAGGACACCGTCTTGCATCTTCTCGAAGTGTTCTTCGACGATGACGTCGCGGTTGCCCGTCGTCGTCAGGAAGACGTCGCCCACTTCGGCCGCTTCCGACATGGGCATGACGTCGTAGCCCTCCATGTGGGCCTCGAGCGCGCGACGGGGCTCGACTTCGGTGACGATGACGTTCGCGTTCTGGCCCGAGGCCTTCTTCGCGACGCCCTTGCCGCAGTAGCCGTAGCCCGCGACGACGACGTTCTTGCCGGCCCACGAGAGGTTCGTGGTCATCGCGATGGAGGCCAGCGAGGACTCGCCAGTGCCGTGGACGTTGTCGAAGAGGCGCTTCATGGGTGTGTCATTGACCGCGAAGACGGGGTACTCGAGCGCCCCGTCTTCGTCCATCGCGCGCAGGCGGTGGACACCAGTGGTCGTCTCCTCCGCCCCGCCGACGATGCCGTCGATCAGTTCGGGGTAGTCCTCGTGGATCGCCGCGACGAGATCCATCCCGTCGTCGACGGTGACCGTCGGCTCGTGGGCGATGACGGCCTCGATCGCGGCGTAGTACTCGTCGTCGTCGACGCCGCGCTTGGCGTAGCTGGTGATGTTCTCGTGCGTGTCGAGCGCCGCGCTCACGTCGTCGTGGGTCGAAAGCGGGTTGCAGCCCGTGACTGCGACCTCGGCGCCGCCCTCTGCGAGCGTTTCGACGAGGATCGCCGTCTTTGCCTCGACGTGCATCGCCATCCCGATGCGCTCGCCCGCGAAGGGCTGGTCGGCGACGAACTCCTCGCGAACGTGCTCGCAGATCGGCATGTGTTGGGCGGCCCAGTCCATTTTCCGGCGTCCCTCCTCGCGAGCGGACTCGAGATTGTCGAGTTGCTCGCTGATCGGGGGATACTCGGTGTCGGTCATGTGTCGACTGAGTGGGACCGTGGGCAAAACGGTACCGAACCGCTCCGACGGTCAGTTCGTGGCGTGGCTCGGGTTCGACGACGAGATATCTCTCCTGGGTCAAAACAAATCGGCGAGAGTGGTGGGTGATCCGCGGTCGCTACGTGCCTGCTCGATCGGGGCAATCGCCTCGAGGGCGAGCGCCGCGATCGGGTTCCGACACCGACGACGGTTCACTGCACGTCAGTGCCGTCGTCCGGCATCGGTCGGTCAGTCCGATCAAACCGGATTATTCGTCGGCATCGTCTTCGTCAGCGTCGCCGCCATCGTCATTCGGTCCGCCCGCATGACTTGGCGGGCCGCCGCCCGTCTCGTCGTCACCGTCGGTACTGTCGTCGCCATCGTCACTCGGTCCGCCCGCGTGGCTCGGCGGCCCTCGTTCGTCGTCGCTCTCGGTGTCGTCATCGTCGTCAGCCGGCGGGCCGGCGTGGCTCGGCGGACCGGCGTGAGCCGGCGCGTTCCCCGGATTGTTCTGGACGACGAAGCTCGCGATCGAGAGCCCGATCGACGCGTTGGTGTCGTTCGAATCGTTCTGCTGGGTCTGGACGTACTCGGAGACGATCGCACCGAAGTTCGTCGCGGATTCGTTTCCGTCGTCGGTCTCGTTGCCATCATCGCCGTCAGTTTCGTTTTCGGTCTCGTTGCCATCATCGCCGTCAGTTTCGTTTTCGGTCTCGTTGCCGTCGTCCGCCGCCGCGTCCGCGGTTAGCGTCACCGTCGTCGTGGCGGTGTCGTTCTCAGCCGTGGCGGTGACCGAGACCTCGACGTCCGCCGCAGGGGTCGGGAGTTCGACCGTTCCGTCGTCGTCGGTCGTGTACTCGCCCGCTCCCGCGTACGAGGTGTTATTTTCAGTCGTCGTTACGTCGACGGTCGCGTTCGCAACCGCAGTGTCGTTCGCCGTCACCGTGACGACGATATCGTCGCCGTCGTCGACGGCCACTGCGAGGTCGCTATCGTCTTCCTGTGCCGCCACGCCTGCCGATGCGAACACGGACAGGATCATAACGGCGACCAGTGTCATCGTTAGTAGTCGGTTTTTCATTCACTCGTGACTTTCCGTCTTTGTTAAATAAACCCGGACGGCGGTTCTCGTTGTTCGCCCACAATAGAAATCGTTCGAAAATTGTCCTAAGGGTTTATACACCGTTTTGAGAGTTTATTTCGGTATTAGACCTGTCTGGGTCGAACGGTTCGAGCCCGGCGATCACTCGGCGGCGCGGGCCGAAAGCGACTCGGCGGCCTCGAGCGCTCGCTCTCGAACTGCCGTTTCCTCGAGCGTCAGTACCTCGCGATCGCGCATGAGCACCCGGCCGTCACAGACGGTGTGTCGCACGTCGGCGGCCGCCGCCGCGTACGCGAGGTGGCTCACGAGATCGTGTCGCGGCGTCAGGTGCGGTTGCTCGAGGTCGATCACCGCGAAATCGGCCGGTGCACCCGCCTCGAGGCGACCCGACTCGAGGCCGATCGCGTCGGCACTGCCCCGGGTCACCGCGTCGATGACCGCTTCGGCGGGCACCGCGCTGGCGTCGTCGGCGGCGAGCTTGCCCAGCATGGCCGCGTCGCGGGCCTCGTCGAGCATCGAGAGGTCGTTGTTCGAGGCCGCGCCGTCCGTCCCGAGGCCGACGGTGACGCCGGCATCGAGCATGCGCTGGACGGGCGCCATCCCGCTCGCCAGTTTCATGTTCGACGCCGGGCAGTGGATCACGCCGGTGCCGGTCTCGGCGAGCAGTTCGATCTCCCGGTCGTCGACGTGGACGCCGTGGGCGACGAAATCCTCGGACTCGAGGAACCCGTGCTCGGCGGCGTACTCGAGCGGGCGCTGGCCGTAGTCGTCGACGATCGGCGCGACCTCGGCTTCGGTCTCGTTGGCGTGATAGTGGATCGGCACGCCCGCCGCTCGAGCGTCGGGGACGAACTCCTCGAGGTACTCGTTCCCGACGGTCGTCAGCGAGTGGGGCATAAAGGCCGTCGAGATCCGCCCGTCGGCCGCGCCATCGTACTCGCGGGCGATCTCGAGGCTCGTTCGCGCGTCCTCGCGCGCGGCCTCGCCGTCCTTGCCGACGGTGACGATACCGTGGCCGAGGCGGGCCCGGAGCCCCGCGTCCTCGACCGCGGCGGCGACCTCGGGGACGTGGAAGTACATATCCGCGAAGGCGGTCGTTCCGGATTTAATGAGTTCGAGCAGGCCGAGTTCGGCACCGACGCGGACGTCGTCGGGCGTCAGCTCCCCCTCGGCGGGCCAAATGTCCTCCTGGAGCCACGCCTCGAGCGGTTTATCATCGGCGTACCCCCGCAGGAGCGTCATGGCGACGTGGCAGTGGCCGTTGACGAACCCCGGCGTCACGAGCGAGTCCGCGGCGTCGAGCGTTTCGTCGGCGTCGCCCGCGAGATCGGAACCGACCTCGAGGATTTCGCCACGTTCCTGATCGATCAGTACGTCGGCAGTCGCCACCGTCAGATCGGGACGGAGGACCTGCCCGCCGGTAATCGCAAGCGTCGTCATTGGTGCAGGGTTCTCGTCGGGCGGCCTTAGCCTGTCGATGGCCACCCGTGAGACGAGCCGCGGGCTTTATGCGTTATTTCGGAAATATATGACTATGAACGAACGAACCCAGCGCGAGCGTGACCGCTCCACCGGTGGCTATCCACCGCGCGAGGCGCTCGCGGACGCGTGGGACGAGCACAGCCGCTACGTTGGCTTCGCCGCCGGCCTGTTCGCGATCGGGATCCTCATCGGGATCGCGCTGATGGCAGCCGGCTACAACCTGCTCGAGATCATCGAAGAGATGGTTGGGGAGCCGCTCTTCCCGGATATCGGCGGGCAGAGCAGAACCGAACTGGCGCGCTTCTTGCTCGTGAACAACACGCGGGCGTTCCTGCTTTCGATCCTCGGCGCGCTTACGCTCGGTCTCCTGACGGCCTGGGCGATGGTGTTCAACGGAATCATTGTCGGGAATCTCGGCGCGTTCATCGCCAGCAACGACGGCATCGGCTTCATCCTCGTCGGCCTCCTTCCACACGGAATCTTCGAACTCCCCGCGCTCTTCATCGCCGCCGGCGTCGGCTTCCGACTACTATACCGGGTCGGCCAGCGGCTTCGCGGATCGCGCGACGCGATCCTCACGAAACGCTACTTCTACCGGACCGGGCTCCTCGTTCTCGTGGGCTGGCTGTTACTCGTCGTCGCCGCCGTCGTCGAGGCCTTCGTCACGCCCGCGCTGCTCGAGGCGCTGTTCGCTGCCTGACTCATACGGTCTGGTGTACCGATGTACCGGAGCAACCGCAGGACGGTTCGCGGTTGCTCCGGCAATGACTTACAACAGATCGTATCAAAGGGCGGGCAACAGCCTCACCGGAACATCGGTCAGCCCGCTGTTTTCCCAGTTTTGGAGCGTCTGAACGGTTGTGAACGAATCGAATCGTCGACTCTCTTTTATCGGATGACTGACTGTCACTGCGTATGAACAGACAAGCGGTCCAACTGATACTCGTGGCAGCCCTCGTCGCCATCGCCGGCTGTGCCGGTGGGATGGGCGGCACTCCAGAAAGCGATTCGCCGACTGATGACTCGTCCACCACGGACTCGAGCGATGGCGGGATGGGGACGGCCGCGTTCTACGTCAGCGACGACCCAAGCGTGATCGACGATTTCCAGCATCTCAACGTGACGATTACGAAGGTCGGATTCAAGCGAACCGGCGATCTGAGTGACGGCGACTCGAATGAGACCGACAGTAGCGGGAACGAAACTGACGGAGACGACGGAAACGAGTCCGACGATGGCACCGAGTCGACGAACGAAACGGACACCGAGGCGGACGACGGCGCGTCCGACGAGCACTGGGTCGAGCACGATGTCGACAATCGGACGGTCGATCTCACCGAGCTGAAGGGCGCGAACGCGTCCATGATCGACGAGTTCGAGTTGCCGGCCGGCGACTACGAGAAAGTCTTCATCTACGTCAGCGACACCGAGGGAATCCTGACCGACGGGAGCGAGACGAAAGTGAAACTGCCGAGTAACAGGCTCCATATCAACTCGAACTTTACCATCGGGGACGGCGAGCGGGTCGACTTCGTCTACGACATTGCACCCCACAAGGCCGGTAACAGCGGGAAATACATCCTCAAGCCGGTGATCAGTCAGAGCGGAACGGGCGACAAGGTAGAGATCAACGATATCGACAAGGAAGACGAGAGCGAAGCAGCGGACGAGGAAGAAACGGAAGACGAAGAGACGCAAGTGGACGACGAACAGCAGGCCAACGAGACCGACGGGAACGAAACTACTGCGGAGATGGCTCTGCTCCGATAGAATCGGGTCCCAAAATGTGACATCGCACGATAACGCTATTTTTCGAACGAACGGCGATCGTTAAATATTGACGGTAGCCGCCGGTCAGCGCCGGAGCCGTCCGAACAGTTCGTAGTCGCGGTCGGGCGTGTACCGACGGAAGAGCAGGCTGTTCGAGAGGACTGACACCGATGACAGCGCCATCGCGCCGGCCGCGAGCACGGGCTGGAGCAGGCCGAGCGAGGCCAGCGGGATCATCGCCGTGTTGTAGCCCAGCGCCCAGACGAGGTTCTGCTTGATCTTCTGGAGGGTGGCCGCCGAGATCCGGATCGCCTTCACCACGTCCAGCGGATCGTCGCGCATCAGCGTCACGTCCGCAGCCTCGATGGCCACGTCCGTCCCCGAACCGATCGCCGTGCCGACGTACGCGACCGCGAGCGCCGGCGCGTCGTTAACGCCGTCGCCGACCATCATCGCCTTGCGATCCGTCGACTGGATGTCCTCGACGGCGTCGGCCTTGTCCTCGGGGAGGACTCCCGCGCGAACGTTGTCGGGGTCGATTCCGACCCGCTCGGCGACGGCGCGGGCCGTCCGCTCGTTATCGCCGGTGATCAACATCACGTCCAGCCCGCGCTCTCGCAGCGCAGCGACCGCCTCGGCCGAACGCTCCTTGACCGTGTCGGCGTCCGCGACCACGCCCGCGACCGCGCCGTCGACCGCGACCAACATTGCGGTCTTGCCCTCGCCCTCAAGGCGCTCCATCGCCGCTTCGGCGGGCGACGGATCGACTCCCTCGCCCTCAAGCAGTCGGCGGTTGCCGACCAGGACCTCACGGTCGTCGACGGTCGCCCGGACGCCCTGTCCCGGAACGTTCTCGAACGCGTCGGGGTCGGCTCGCTCGAGGCCGCGCTCCTCGGCCCCCTCGACGATGGCCTGCGCGAGCGGGTGTTCGCTGTTGCGCTCGGCGCTGGCGGCGAGGCGCAGCACCGTGTCCTGATCGAGGCCCGCTCGAGTCGCGAGCGCCCCGCCGTCGGCGGCCGGCTCGCCGCCGTCAGCGGCCGGTTCCGTCTCCCCGTCCTCGAGCGCGACCACGTCAGTCAGCGTCATCTCTCCGGTCGTCAGGGTGCCGGTCTTGTCGAAGACGACGGTATCGACATCCTTCGCGCGCTCTAAGATATCACCGCCCTTGAACAGGACGCCGTTTTGGGCACCCAGCGTGGAGCCGACCATCGTCGCCGCAGGCGTGGCGAGGCCGAGCGCACAGGGGCAAGCGATCAGCACCGCGGAGGCGAAGACGACGACCGCGAACTCAAACGTCGACAGCGCGGCCGGACCGCCGCCGACCAGTCCCCACAGGGGGAGTGCGCCCACGACGCCGGCGAGCGTCGTCGGAAAGAGGAACCAGACCAGCCCCCAGAAGATCGCGTTCAGGATAACCGCGGGGACGAAGTACGCCGAGATACGATCCGCAAGGTTCTGAATTTCGGGCTGGCGCGACTGAGCCTCCTTGACGGTTTGGACGATCCCCTGCAGGGCCGTGTCCTCGCCGACCTTCGTCGCCTCGACGGTCAACACGCCGTTCTCGTTGATCGTCGAGCCGATCACCTCGTCGCCGGATTCCTTCTCGACGGGGACGGACTCGCCGGTCACCATCGACTCGTCGACCGCGGACTGGCCGTCGACGACCACGCCGTCGGTCGGGATCTTCTCGCCCGGCCGGACCTTCATCCGGTCACCGACCTCGACGTCCTCGAGGGGCACCTCCTCCTCGTTCCCGTCGTCGTCGACCAGCGTGGCCGTCTCGGCCTCCATCTCGAGCAGCTTCCGCAGGGCCTCACCAGCCTGACCCTTCGAACGGGCCTCTAGTAGGTTACCCAGCGTGATGAACACGAGGATCAACGCGGCGGTGTCGAAGTACATGCTACCGGCCAGCAGTCCCAACAGGACGACGAGGCTGTAGACGTACGCCGTCGACGAGCCCAGCGCGATCAGCACGTCCATGTTGGCGCGCCGGTTGTTCACGAGCGCGTTGTAGGAGTTGACGTAGAACGGGCGGCCCAGCACGAGCTGGACCGGCGTCGCGAGCAGGAACTCGAGCCAGCCAAAGTCGATTCCGAAGACGGTTTCCGGTATGAGCGTCCCACCGAGGAGGAACTTGTCGGCGAGGAAGAGCAGGAACGGGGCCGAGAGAACGGCACCGAAGATCGTCAGGCGGCGCTGTTTTCGCAGCTCCGCCTGTCGGGCCGCGTCGCGGCGCTCCCCCGCCGACTCCTCGTCGCCCTCGTCGCGGACGGGCGCGTAGCCGGCCCCCTCGATCGCCTCGTAGAGGTCGGAGAGCGAGACGTCGTCGGGATTGTATTCGACCGTCGCCTCGTCGGTCGCGTAATTCACGTTGGCGTCGATGACGCCGGGAACGTCCTCGAGCGCCGACTCGTTCGTTTCGGCGCAGTTCGCACAGGACATGTCCGTGATCCCGATCGACCGGCTTGCGCGCTCGGCACTATAGCCGGCCGTCTCGATGGCCTCGTAAATCTCGGCGAGCGATGCCTCCTCGGGGTCGTACTCGACGGTGGCGTCGTCGGTCGCGTAGTTGGCGTTCGCCTCGCTCACGCCGTCGAGGGACTCCAGGGTATCGCCGATCGTCTGCGAACAGTTCGCACAGCTCATGCCCCGAATGTCCAGGTGTGCGGTCCGGGTACTCATTGAGAACTAGTACGGGATCCGACCTTACCCCCTTTACTGGTTACAATCCGAAGTTAAGCGGACTCGTTTCTTTGCGATCGAAGGTCAGACCCCCTCCTCGAGCCGGTCGTACCGCCCTCGGAACCGGCTCGCACAGGAGGGACAGCAGAAGTGGTACACCTCGCCGTCGATCCGGGTCGACTCCCCCTCGCTGTCGACGGTGTTCCCACACTCCGCGCAGGTGAGTGCGAACGCCGTTCCCTCGAGGGAAGGCGTCCACTCCGCGTCATCCACCAGCGTGACGTCGTAGTCGACGCCGTCCGCGTCAGGGAGGAGCCCCTGGAGCCACTCGCGGACCTGTCGCACCTGCGCACGAGCGTAGAACCAGCACTCGCCGTCGGCGGTGACGAACACGTGCTCGACGGCGTCGGCGTCCGCGATGGTCGTTTTGCAGTCGTCGACATCGGCCGCGGGAACGGTCGCCTGCACGAACACAGGGATTCCGGCTCGGAGCTGTGACTGATCCACGTCGACGGTGAATCCCTCGATGACGCCCGCCTCCTCGAGTCGCTCGACGCGGTCCGAGACGGCCGGCCCAGAGAGGCTCACCGCCTCGGCGATTTCGCTGTACGGTCGTCGAGCGTCTTCCCCCAGCAGCCGTAGGATCTCCATGTCGGTCTCGTCGAGGTCGCGCATAGCGCTCGTTGAATCCGGCGATCAAAGAACGTGGCGATTTTTTCTTTGTGTTCGAAAGTACTAGCCGTCTTTGAGCTAGCATTGAAAGTAGTAACGCACAAAGAATAGCCGCCCGTATCGTTTCGTATGAGTCAGACCATTACCGTCGAAGGAATGTCCTGCGAACACTGCGAGCAGACCGTCGGAGACGCGCTCGAGGATGTAGCGGGCGTCGAGTCGGTCGACGTCGATCGTGAGGCGGAACGGGCCACCGTCGAGGGGGATGTGGACACCCAGGTACTCGTCAGCGCGGTCGACGACGCCGGCTACGACGCAACGGCGTAGACGGAACTCGAGCGGCGGATGAACTCGTATTGTAGGCCATTGCCGACCGCTCTTGGAACCGGGATCAGCTTCGTGAGGCTCGTGTGATCGCTCTCTCCGAGAACGTTCGCCATTCGCTCCTTCGAGACGTACACCTGAACGAGACTCGTGACCGTGAGCCCCATGCTGATCGCCCACGCCGCCGTCCAAAGGAACCCGACGCCGATCCGGAGCGACTCGAGGATTCCATCGATAAGTGTCGCCGCCATGCGTAGTAGATCGGATGGATCAGCTATTGCTGTTCTCCTTCGAAAAGCGTTGTCTGATCCGG
The DNA here is from genome assembly GCF_041894845.1 of Natrinema sp. H-ect4. Taxonomy (NCBI): domain Archaea; kingdom Methanobacteriati; phylum Methanobacteriota; class Halobacteria; order Halobacteriales; family Natrialbaceae; genus Natrinema; species Natrinema sp. H-ect4. The sequence goes on along the minus strand of NZ_JBHDYC010000014.1, from coordinate 52,177 downwards.
CCCAGGAACTGATATCCAAAGTGGAATGGGGAGTGTGTATTGCAGAGGGTGGCGTGAAGACCGCTCGTTGGTCTCGTGGCGTCCCAGTACAGGGATCAATGAGGCCACCGATCACGCAAAACGATTCTGTACGTGGACATACTCCGCTGGAAGCAGGTATCGAGTGGTTCAACACGCTCCGAACGGGTGGTTCACTGGTCTCAGTTCAATGATGATCGCATAGTGATTCTAAACGATGGATATCAAAGATATTCCGGATATAGACGCAAGGTTCGAAGGCAGAATCGCATTGAGTACGGAGGTCGTCTCTCTAGATAGAGACGGAACGATCCGTCACTGGTGAGATCTCATGGCAACAGAGACGAACGATACGAGACTCGTCACGATCGTCCTCATTACCCTCGGTGCCCTCGTGGTTCTGCCGATGGTCTTCATGGGGTTCGGAATGATGGGGTTCGGCCCGATGATGGGCGGAATGTGGGGACACGGAGCGTGGGGTGACGGAACGGCACCCGGCTGGATGCCGCTCGTCGCCGTCCTGCTCCAACTCCTGTTCGTCGCCGCCATCATCGGTGGCGGATACCTCCTCTATCGTGCGATTGCCGGGTCGGACGACTCCGATCGGGCGCTCGAGGAACTTCGCGTCACGTACGCTCGTGGCGAAGTGAGCGACGAGGAGTACGAACAGCGGCGAGACGCGCTCGAGCGGGACGGGTGAGGACCGGCGCCCTCGTGTAGAAACGTGATCCGTCGGCGACGACCGGCCGTTCGAACACGGTTCGTGAACGGGGCGTTCGGCCGCCTCGTGCTCGAGTCGATCGAAGCCGAGTCACCGTCACCCGAGGTCCGCGTCCTCGAACCGCCAGTAGCCCACGACGACGGGAACGAGTCCCCACGCGAGCAACACGACGACCGAGAACCAGTCGGCGAGGTAGAACGGAACCTCGCCCGCGATCCGGTTCGAGAGTTCGAGCGTCTCGGCTGACGCGGTAGCCGGGACGTCCTCGAGCGGGAACTCGGGGACCGCGTCCACCCGCTCGTCGAGGACGGCACCGGTGAGGACGCGATACGCCTCGATCGGGTTGAGTCGCTTGAGGACGAAGTACCAGGTCTCGGCCCGAATCCCCGGCAGTGAACCGGTAGCCGCGTAGTATATCCCGACGATTACCGGTTTCCAGAAGAACACCATTCCCACGAACGACCCGATGGTGAGCGTCCGCGCTCGTCCCTGGGTCGACGCGGCGGCCGACCCGCCGACTGCGAGGGCCGTGAACGTCAGCCCGAGCAGGACGCCGGTGGCCACGAACCCGGCGAACGTCGCGACGTCGGGGACGCCGTACAGCGCCACGACGAGGACGCTGGCCACGGCGAATCCGATAGTCAGCGCCGTCCCGGTAACGAGCAGTCGGCCGGCGAGTTTGCCGGCGACCACGTCGCCCCTGGAGAACGGATAGCTCAGCAGCACTCGCAGGCTCCCGGACCGGCGCTCGCCGACCACGGACATGTAGCCGGCGACCAGCGCGATACCCGGGACGAACAGTTGCGCGAGCATCGCGACGCCCGAAAGGGCCATCGCGGCGCCGACGGTCACGGGCTCCGGGAAGAGCTGTTCGGCCGAGAGCAGCGACATCACCAAGAACGCGACGAAGACGAAGACGAGCCCCCAGAGCAGCCTCGAGCGCGCGGCATCCTCGAAGTCCTTCCGGGCGACGTCTCGCCAGGAGACCGTCACGGTACCACCTCCGTGACGACGGCGGGGTCATTCACCGGTGATTCGGTACCGTCGCCGTCCGTCGTGTACGCCGTGAACACGTCCTCGAGGGACGCTTCCTCGGAGTCGATGTCGAGGATATCGACGCCGGCGTTCGTCAGTCGGGTCACGACCCGCGCTTTCGCACGCGAATCCGAACACGCGACCCGGAGGAGACCGTCCGCCAGCCGAACCGAATCGACCCCCTCGATATCGGTGATAGTGACATCGATGTCGCCGGTCACGCGCAGGCGCAGTTCCGAGCCAGCACCGACGGTTCTCCGCAGTCCCTCGACGGTATCGACGGCCACTAACTCGCCCGCCGACAGGATGCCGACGCGGTCACAGACCGCCTCGACCTGGCCGAGAACGTGGCTCGAGAAGAACACCGTCGTCCCGTCTGCGGCCTCCTCGCGGACCAGTTCCCGCATCCGACGAATCCCGTGCGGATCGAGCCCCGAAGAGGGCTCGTCGAGGACGAGCAGGTCGGGATCGCCGACCAGTGCCATCCCCAGCGCGAGGCGCTGTTGCATCCCCTTCGAGTAGTCGCCGACCGACCGGGTGGCGTCGCGTTCGTCCAGTCCGACGCGGTCCAGTATCGCGTCGGGATCGTCGTCGGCGTCCGCCCACTCGATCGCGAACTCGAGGTGTCGGCGGCCAGTCAGGCGGTCATAGAGACTCATTCCCTCCGGAAGCACGCCGATTCGCTCGCGAAGCGTCTCCGACTCCTCGCGGACGTCCATGCCGAGTACCGTCGCGGTTCCCTCGGTCGGGCGCACGTAGTCCAGCAGCATGTCGATGGTCGTCGACTTCCCGGCCCCGTTCGGCCCGAGGAAGCCGAACACGTCTCCCTCCGCGACGCGCAGATCGAGGCCGTCGACGGCGACGACGTCGTCGCCGAAGCGCTTGGTGAGGTTATCTGTCTGAATCGCAGGCATCACCGCACGATACCGGCGCGGAACGCAAGGGCCGTTCTCCGAGTATACTGGGACGGTTTATCTACCCGCTCGAGCAACCGTCGGCCTTCGGTCCGGTAGCCGTGGAGACTGGTACAGGAAGTGACCGGTGGATAGCACTTTATTCGATAACCGTCTGATGACACCTAGAGCCATGCGAGAAGCCCACGTGCGGATCAACGACCCGGCGTTCGATCGGATGGGCATCGCGGAGCTCGTCTCGCTCTCTCGCAAGGCGGGGGTGCTGGGGTTCGAGGAACTCGCGTGTCACGGGACCGGTGCGATCGTACAGGTCGCGGTGGAGACGCCGATCGACGGGGACCGACTGTCCGACCTCGAGTACGTCGACTGGTGGGAGCGGATCACCGACTCGGAGAGCGACCACCGCTACGTGATCGCGTTTACCGCACCGGAGCTCCCCGAGAGCCTCGCGGAGCGGGCGGACGATCTGGTCGGCACCTGCAAGCCTGACGTGACCGATCGGGGTGCCACCCTGTCGCTGGTCGGGTTACAGGAGACGATTTCCGGAACCGTCGAGGAGTACGAGACGGCCGGTTTTTCGCCGGATATACGGAAATTCGGGTCGTACGACGGCCGCGACCACCCGTTGGACGAACTGACCGAGCGGCAACGCGAGGCGGTCCGGACGGCCTACGAAATGGGGTACTACGAGGTGCCGCGAACGGTGACGACCGCGGACGTCGCCGCCGAACTCGACGTCGATCCGTCGACGATCGCCGAGCACCTCCAGCGGGCCGAGCGGAACCTGTTGGGCCAGCACCTGTGAACGGAAACGGTGCAAATCGAGATCGACGCCGGTCGTCCGAGTGGTCGGTCACGCGACGAGTTCGGCCGCCAGTTCCGTGGCACCCGCGAGCGGCATCGCGACGGTCGCCGCCGGAACGGTCGTCGACCACCGTTCGTACGCCTCGGGATCCGGGAACGCCCTGACGTATGGACAGATCGCAGCGTAGATAGTCGAATGCGACGGTTCGTCGTCCGGCGGCAGCGCCACGGTTTCGTCGACACCGACGGAAAACACCGCCGTTTCAGGGGTGGCTGTAAGCTCAGTCGTTCCCACAGCGCGCGCTTCGATTACCGCTCCGCCCGGGCTTTCGGTTCGAATCGCGACCGGTGTCTCCGCGAGCGCCGACAGAATCACGGCGTCGTAGAAACACCGGAAATAGTAGCGCTCTCCGTCCGTCTCGCCCCGGTGCGCCGTCTCCTCGTCGGCGTGGCACAGGTCGTCGACCGCGATCGGGCCGCCGCCGGTTCGGCGACGGATCTCGGTGCACCACTCGTCCAGCGTTTCGATCGCCTCCTCGCCGAGGAGCCGACCAAACGCAGCTTGGACATCGCTCGGGAGCGGTGCCTCGAGAACCGGTGTCTCCGGTATCCACCGATCGGAAGTCGATTCGGGTTCGTCCGCCTGTCCGTCGGTGGCGCTGTCGCAGGGGCACGGATCGTCTCCCATACTGTCCCGTCGAATGGCCACGGCTATCGGCTCGACTCCCAAATTACTGGGACCGTTTAGATGAGCGAGCGAGAACCGTACGGACGGTCGACGGGATCCAGTCATCGGATCAGTCCGCCGGTCGCGGCTCCCGCTGCGCGGAGACGCCCGGTAGGCTCGGGACCGAGAGATCGACGCGCCGGAGGAACTGTGCGTTGATCGCGACGATTACCGTGCTGAGCGACATGAGCAGCGCGCCGACGGCCGGCGAGAGGAGGATACCGATCGGTGCGAGGATCCCGGCCGCCAACGGGAGCGCGAAGACGTTGTAGCCCGCGGCCCAGACGAGGTTCTGTTGCATCTTCCGGTAGCTCGCCTGACTCAGTTTCACAAGTCGAACCACGTCCATTGGATTGTTCTTGACGAGGATGATGTCCGCCGACTGGACGGCGACGTCCGTCCCACTCCCGATCGCGATCCCGATATCGGCCCGGGTGAGCGCCGGCGCGTCGTTGACGCCGTCGCCGACCATCGCGACCGACTTGCCCTGCGCCTGGAGCTCCGTAATCTTCTCGTCCTTGTCCTCGGGCAACACCTCTGCGAACACCGTATCGATCCCGAGATCGGTCGCAACCGCTCGAGCCACATCCTCGGAATCGCCGGTCAGCATCGCCACCTCGAGGCCGAGTTCGTGAAGCGCGTCGACGACCCGGTAGCTCTCCTCGCGGATGACGTCCGCGAGTGCGAACGCGGCGACTGGGGTCCCCTCACGGACAAGGTAGACGACGGTTTGTGCGTTCTCGCCGGCTCGATCGGCGAATCGCTCGAGTTCCGCTGGCACGCCGCCCTCGAGTTCCGAGAGCAGGTTCGGACCGCCGACGTGTACCCGCTCGCCATCCACTGTCGCGCGAACCCCGCGCCCCTTTAGCGCCTCAAACTCCGTGGCGGATCCCCTCGAGATGCCGCGCCCGTCGGCCGCTTCGCGAACCGCTCGAGCGATCATGTGTTCGGAGTCGCCCTCGACGGTCGCGGCGAGCCGCAGGGCGTCTTCCTCGGAGACATCGCCGACGGTCTCGATATCGACCACGCCCTGCTCGCCCTCGGTGAGCGTTCCGGTCTTGTCGAAGACGACCGTATCGAGGGTTCGGGCCCGCTCCATCGCGATGCGATCACGGACGAGCATCCCGTTGCGCGCGGCCAGCGAGGTGTTGATCGCGACGACGAGCGGAATGGCCAGTCCGAGCGCGTGCGGACAGGCGATGACGAGGACGGTAACGACCCGTTCGATCACCGTCGAATCGAATCCCACCGCGATCGTCCACGCGACGGCCGTGACGACGGCCGCGCCGAGGGCGACGTAGAACAGCCAGCCTGCGGCGCGATCCGCTAGCGCCTGCGTTTTCGATTCGCTCGACTGGGCCTCCTCGACCAGGCGCATGATGCCGGCGAGTGTCGTCTCCTCGCCCGTCGCGCTGATCCGCACCCGGAGGCTGCCGTCCCCGTTTACCGTCCCGCCGATCACCTCGTCTGTGGGACCCTTCGAGACGGGCGTCGATTCGCCGGTGATCATCGACTCGTTGACGTCCGACTCGCCCTCCTCGACGACGCCGTCCGCCGGCACGCTCGCGCCGGGCCGAACGAGGACGAGATCCCCTTCCTCGAGGTCGCTCGCGGGAACTTCTTCGGTCTCGCCATCGCTCGTAATCCGCTCGGCGGTATCCGGCATCAGCTTCGCCAGTTCGTCCAGCGCACTCGAGGCCCGCCGGACCGAGCGCATCTCGATCCAGTGACCCAGCAGCATGATGTCGATCAGCGTCACGAGTTCCCAGAAGAACGCCGACTCGGTCGGGACGGCGAGGCTCGCGAGACTGTAGACGAACGCGACGGTGATCGCCATCGAGATGAGCGTCATCATCCCCGGCGCGCGCTCTCGCAGTTCCGGGGCGGCCATCCGGAGGAACGGAACGCCACCGTAGGCGAAGACGATCACCGCGAAGACGGGGGTGAGCCACTCGCTACCGGGGAACGCCGGCACCGAGAAGTCGAGCCACGTCTGGAGCGTCTCGCTGTAGAGAAGGACGGGAATCGAGAGCAGCGTCGAGACGAAAAATCGCCGCCGGAACATCGTTTCGTGGCCGGCGTGCATGCCGCCACCGTGGTCGTGACCGCCATCGCCGTGATCGCGACCGCCATCGCCGTGATCATGACCGCCACCGCCCTGAGCGTCGTCAGCACCGCGGCCACCCTGACCCCCGTCGTCGCCGTGCTCACCGTGTCCGGCGTGGTCCCCTTCGCGCTCCTGTCGGTCACGGATCTCGTCTCTGCCCCGTTCGGCGTCGTCGGCCTCGTCCTCGAGCAGCGATTCCTCGACTCGGTCCGACCGCTCACCGTTGTCTCGGTCGGTATCGGCCGGCTCCGGATCGTCTTCGGTTCGGCGGTCGTGGTCGTCCATCGGTCGGTTCTCGACCAACTCTATGCGGTCGCGCATCAAGGAAGTGGGGCTGGCTACTCCCGGGGGAACGGTTGTGAGTCGGCCGTCGGTCGGATGAAAAGACAATTCCCGCCCCGCCGCCAAGACGCCACCATATGCGAATCGCCGTTCCCAACAAGGGCCGCCTGCACGAGCCGACGATCGACCTCCTCGAGCGGGCGGGGCTCCATCTCGAGAACGGAGCGGACCGAAAGCTCTACGCGGACACCGTCGACCCCGACGTGACCGTATTGTTCGCTCGTGCGGCCGATATCCCGGAGTACGTCTCCGACGGCGCGGCCGATCTGGGTATCACGGGCTTCGATCAGGTGCAGGAGGCACGCGTAGACAACGTCTCGGAGCTGCTCGATCTCGAGTTCGGGCGCTGCCGACTCGTCCTCGCGGCTCCCGAGGACGGCGATATCGAGCGACTCGAGGATCTGGCGGGCAAGACGGTCGCCACCGAGTTCCCGAACATCACCGAGGACTTCTTCGCCGATACCGGCGTTGAGCCGGATATCGTCGAGGTTTCGGGCGCGACGGAACTCACGCCCCACGTCGAGATGGCCGACGCCATCGTCGACATCACGAGTACCGGAACGACGCTGAAGATGAACCGGCTGGCTATCGTCGACGAGGTGCTCTCGAGTTCCGTCCGGCTGTTCGGTCGCGACGACGTGCTCGACGAACCCAAGATCGACGAGGTCAGGACCGCTCTCTCCTCGGTCAAGCAGGCCGAGGGCAAACGGTACCTGATGATGAACGTGCCTCGAGACCGACTCGAGGACGTCCGCGACGTCATCCCGGGGCTGGGCGGGCCGACGATCATGGACATCGCCGACGAAAACGACGATGAGGCGACCGTTGCTGTCCACGCCGTCGTCGACGAGCGAAACGTCTTCGAGACGATCACCGAGGTCAAAAACGCCGGCGCGAGCGATATTTTGGTGACCGAGATCGAGCGACTGGTCGAGTAGTCCGGTCGGTCGTGACTCGAGTGGCTGGGTACGCCGGGACTCGAGCACCGGATCGGCCCGAGTCCGGGCTACTCGAGTCGGGCGGCGATCGGTCGCTCGAGCGAGTCGAACTCGAGAAGAGAGTCGAATGCGGCGCAGTTCGCCGCCGGGCCGACAAGGCCCCGCACCCGATCGAAGCGCACGATATCGTGTTCCTCGAGCAGCGGGAGGTGGGTTTCACGGAGCGACGTGTGGATCCGCTGGCGCAGTTGGTGGATCGTCGTCCCGACCGTCGGGTCGCGTTCGGCATCGGCGAGCCGGCCGACGAGCGTTCGGAGGGGGATCGGATCGTCGGTCGCGAGCACGCAGCGAAGAATTTCACACCGACGGTCGCTGTCGACGACGCGGGAGATCGTCTCCCGCGGGAGGGGACGACGACCGAGCGCACCGTCGTTGCCGAGGCGAAACCGATCCGAAGCAGTCGGCGTTGGATCAGGGTGGATCGTCATTGGCACGAGAAAGTCAGGGACGGCACATTGGATAAACGCGACCGGTCGTTTCGACGAGTGTGACTCGATTCAGGCCAGTCGGGCCCGCTGTGGCCGGAATGAACGGTCGATAATCCGGCCAAAGCGGCGACGAGTCAGGTGCCCGGCACGGGAACTCGAGACGATTCGGAAACGGAGCGATCCCCAGAACGCGAGTAATATGTCACTACCGGCTGGCGGTGAACGGAATCAGTCTGTAGAATGCAGATTCGAGACGATATCGCACGGACATTCACCGACGAGACGGCTGTGAGACGGACCGGTGTACGTTCGTTCCGAAGCAGCCGCGAACCGTCTTGTGATTGCTCCGGGACATCGGTATAGCGGACCGATGAACGGACGGCAACTGGTGGCGACACCGGCTCGAGCGAAATCTGACAGCGTTACTCGAGCAGGCCGAGGTCCTCGAGCCGAGAGACGATCTTGTCGACCGCGTGTTCGGCGTCGACGGGCTTTTTCCCGCCGGTAATAACGAGTTTCCCGGAGCCAAAGAGCAGGGCGACGACCTCGGGGTCGTCGAGTCGGTAGACGAGACCGGGGAACTGCTCGGGCTCGTACTCGATGTTCTCGAGGCCCAGCCCGATGGCGATCGCGTTCAGGTTGAGGTTCCGGCCCAGATCGGCCGAGGTGACGATGTTCTGGACGACGATCTCGGGGTCTTCGTTGACCTGGATCTGGAGTTCACGGAGCTTGTCGAAGACGATTCGCAGGCTCTCGTGGACGTCGTCGGTGCTTTTCGCGCCGGTACAGACGATCTTTCCCGATCGGAAGATCAGGGCGGCGGATTTGGGATTCTGGGTTCGGTAGACGAGACCGGGGAACTGCTCGGGGTCGTAGTCGGCCCCCTCGAGGTCCATTGCGACGCTCTGGAGGTCGAGTTCCTGCCCGATGCCGGTCGACGCCACCACGTTTTCGATATTGATGGTGTCCTTCGGATCCGTCATTAGTCGCTTAAAAGGACGTATTTAAGATTTATAAAGGTTGGTACCGCCACCTGATATATCCGGTACATCCGACTGAAATCGATCCGAGACCGTCGCCGGGTCGCGGTTGTTCACACGACCGGTAGTATCGATCCGTGACTGACCAAACCACGTGCGGTGGCGCGCGCTGGGTCGCGGTTCGCCGTCAACGGCGAACCACGGCGGGAACATGCGCGAGGGATGAGTGAGCGAGCCTGCGAGCGAACGAATCGGCTGGGGAGGGCGTGGCGATTCCCTGGTGCCACGATAGCAGGACGCTCGTTTTCGACAGAATTCGTCCTCGAGCCCGCAGTGGAGGGTGCGAGACGAACGGACGAGCACCCCGTGAGTGAGTCGCGAAAAACGGCAGCCTCATACTCGAGGCGCGGCGACAGTCGTCCGTGTACCTGCTCGAGTTCGGCGGCGAGGACGACGCGTTCGCGGCCCGCGAAGCCGGGAGCGCCGCGACCGGCGTGGAGGGAATCGCACCGGGACTCGCCGTCGCACACACAGTCGTCCCCGAGCGCGTCCGCGGCCTCGCCTACACCCACCGCGCGAGCGACCTCCTCGGACGGGGCGACGCCGACCTCGAGAGCGCTCGCGCGATCCTCGAGGCCGCCGCGATCGACCGGGAGGGATCGGTCGCGGTACGCGCGACGGACGTCCACGGCTCGAGCGGCGTGAGCACCGAAACGGCGGAACGCGAACTCGGCCAAATCCTGGTCGACCGGGGCTTTTCGGTGGATCTCGAGGATCCCGACCACCTCCTGCGCGTCGCGTTTTCGGAAGGGACGCTCGAGGCCGACGGGGACGACGGCGTGCTCGAGCCCCTCGAGGGCGACGGGACCGGTGACGCCGACGGCGAGCGGGTCTCCGTCTGCGCGCTCGGCTGGCTCGCGGCCGAGAGCGTCCGCGATTTCGGCGCTCGCGCGCCAACGGACAAACCCTTCTTCCAACCCGGTAGCATGGATCCGCTGCTCGCGCGGGCCGTGGCGAACGTCGCCGGCGCTCGGCCGGGCGCGACGATTCTGGATCCGATGTGTGGCACCGGCGGCGTGCTCGTCGAGGCGGGCCTCGTCGGCGCGGACGTGATCGGTACCGACGCGCAGGCGAAGATGGCCGAGGGCGCACGGACAAATTTGGAGCACTTCCTCGAGCGCGACGAGCCCTCGCCGACCGGTGTATCGCGCGGGTCGTGGCACGTGGGTCGGGGCGACGCGACCCGACTGCCGCTGGCCGACGACGCGGTCGACGGCGTCGTCTTCGACGCCCCCTACGGGCGTCAGTCGAAGATCGAAACGCATCGGCTCGCGGACCTCGTCGCCGGCGCGCTCGAGGAAGCCCGCCGGGTGGCTCCGCGAGCGGTCGTGGTCGCCGATCGATCGTGGGCTGGCGAGGCGCGGGCGGCCGGTTGGGAACTCGAGTCTACGTTCGAGCGCCGGGTCCACCGGTCGCTGACGCGATACGTGATGGTGCTCGAGCGACGAACACCATACGTCAGTTCCGTCGAATGAACGGGACCGACTGGTGAGATGAGCCCCCTGCTATCGTGGCAACACGGGATCGCCACACCCTCCCCAGCCGATTCGTTCGCTCGCAGGCTCGCTCACTCATCCCTCGCGCAGTTTCGGCCCGCGGCTCACAGTCCGTTCGCCGCGGCCCAGCGCGCGCCACCGCAGAAATCGAGGCAGGCGTTCAGTCCTCGGTCTCGAGAACGCGGTCCCGAAGTCGCATCCCTTCCTCGGTCTCGACCGAGAGGTCGGGAACCGGGACCTTCTCGCCGTTTTCGTCGATCGCGACGAAGGTGAACGTCGACTCGGTGGTCTTCTCGGTCTCGCCGCTGCGGGGCTCCTCGCGCCAGGCGCGGAGCGCGACGTGGACGCTCGTCCGGCCCGCATCGTAGATACTGTCGGCTGTAAGTCAGTGAGGCGATTCACCGGACGATCACGGCGAATCGCCGCCACCGTTACAGCCGACAGTATAGGCCTCGACGAGGGCGGTGTCGCCGATCCGGATCGGCCGCTCGAAGTCCAGTTCGTTCACGCGGGCGGTGACGCAGGTTTCACCGGCAAAGCGCATCGCGGACATCGCGCTCACCTCGTCGAGCCACTTCATCAGGTTGCCGCCGTGGAGCGTGTCGTTGTTGTTCGCGTGATTGGGCTGGACGCGGAAGCGATTCCGAATGTGGGTCTCGAGAAGTGTCGGCATAGCCGCCTTTCGTCCGGTGATGGAATAACGCTCCGGGTCAGTGGAGGTCGTGGTCTCGAGAAGTCCTCCGTCGACCAGGTAAAACGGGACAGTCGGTCAGTGACGCGACGATCAGGCGTCCCGACCCAGCTCCGCGAGCAAATGCGAGACGTGAATTCGATCGCTCGTTCCCTCGTGCATCTCGAAGTCGATATCGGCAGCCAGCCGGTGGATCTCGGCGAGGTGCTCGCCCTGGTAGCGCTTGCGCGCGACCCGGAGGACCACGTCCAGCACCTCATTGCCGTCTAACCCCTCGTCGACGAGCAGGTCGTCCAGCGTCGATCGCGCGTCGGTGAACGCGCCGGCTTCGGCGTCGTCGAGCATCGACTCGACCTCGTCCTCGAGGCCGACCTCGCCGATCGTCTCGTAGGCCGCGCTCATCGTGAGTTCGCCCGCGTTCTCGACGGTCGTCTGGGCCGCGAGGATCGCCTGCCGGAGGTTGCCGTTCGCGTAGCCCGCGACGAACTCGAGGCCGTCGTCGTCGTACGCGACTTCCTCTTCCTCGACGATGCGCTCGAGGACGGTGACGATCTCCTCGCTGGTCGGCGAGGGGAAAGAGACGGGGAAACACCGCGAACGGATCGGCGGGATGAGTTTGGTCGGCTGGCGCGTGGCGACGATAAACTGCGTCGTCCGGTGGTGTTGCTCCATGATCCGGCGCAGGGCCTGCTGGAAGTCCTCGCGGACGTCCTCGGCATTGTCGAGCAAAATCGTGGTGTAGCCGCCTGAAACGGGCGCGTAGCTCGCCGACTCCTTGAGGACGTGGTTGATCATGTCCCGCTTGGACATCGACGAGCGGCCGACGAGGAAGTGCTCGAAACGGGGATCGTTCTTAATCTCGGTCTTGGTCCGGCTGAAGAAGTCGGCGACGTTGATCTCGACGAAATCGTTGTCGGGGTCGTCGTGTGCCGCACGGGCCAGTGCGCGCGCCGCGGCCGTTTTCCCGCTTCCGGGCGGGCCCTGCAGGAGGAGGTTGATCGGCTCCTCGACGGCCCGCTCTAAGTACTCGCGAGCGTCGTCCTGTGGCAACTCGGCCAGCTCCGGGGCGTGGGTTTCGGTCCACAGCGGCGCGTCCATCGCCAGCGACTAGGAGTGGGGCGGGTAAGAATCGGTCGGTTGGGAGCGGGTACTGCGGTGTCGTCATCTATCGACCGTCTTGACACGACAGGACGAGTCGCTATAGTAGCCACTGCAAGTCATTGCACGCCTGATCGAACGACAGCTGTCCGATCAGTGTGTGAATCGTTTCAGTGGCTACTATAGCCGGCGGGACCCGTCGACGACCCGGTGATCCGCCGCCTCTCGGCGAGCCGTCGATCCGCTACTCGCCGCTCGAGTCGTTCCCGGCCCCGCCGTCGTCCGAATCACCCGTCTCCACGTCCGCCGGCGTAAACGTCGTCCGCACCGGTTCGCCCTCGAACTCGATCGGCGAGGCCGCACCAGCGTTGTCGGGATTGCCGGCGTAGAGTGCCACCGTCAGTTCCTCGTCCTCGTCGATGGAGGCGTTGTCAGAGAGTTCGAGGGAGACGTTCTCGTGTTCGCCCGGCTCGAGTCGGTCGGTCGTGCCGATAGCCGCCCCGTTTCGCTCGAGGGCGACGAATCCCGCCTCGGGAATCGCCGCGGAGACCGTCACGTTCCCGTCGCTCGCGGTTTCGACCGAGACGCTCGGATCAGTATGGAACTCGAGATCGATCCGATCGAGTACCCCGTCGTCCTCGGTGTAGACGCCGATCGACTGGTTCCCGGGCGGTGCGCCGCTTGTGTCCGTCTCGAGGGCCACGGTTCGGGTCTCACCGCCCTCGAGTTCCAGCACCTGTCTCGCGAAGACGGCCCCGTCGATACGGACCTCGACGGGCTGTTGGGCTCGGAACTCCGTCGGATTGCGGATCGTGGCGTTCACCTCGATCGTCTCGTTCGTCGTCGCCGTCGCCGGCACGTCGATCGATTCGACCATGAACGAGTCGCTGACCGCATCGTCGCCGGTCGTCACCGTCGCGGTGTCACTAACCGGGAACCCGTCCTCAAGATAGGGCTGATCCTCCTCGCCGCCGCTCGCCTCGTAGGCGTACCCTTCGTCGTCCGACGTGTCCCGATGAACCGTCGCGGTCAGCTGCCCGAGGAGTTCGCGGGTCGCGTCGTCCTCGCGCTCGAGGGTTACGTTCTCGTGGCTGCCGGCCTCGAGGCGTTCGGAGACGGCCAGTGGCTCATCGCCGCCGTCGCTGATGACGACGTAGCCGCCCTCAGAAAGGGTAACCGACTGCACCGTGACAGTGGAGCCGTTGCCCTGTTGATCCTCGAACGTGATCGAGGCCTCGGGGTCCTCCTCGACGCCGAAGATGGCGGGGGCCTGGCCGACGACGATACCGGCGGCGATGACGATCATGATCGCGATCAGAATCGCACCGATCCGCTTCAGCGTGCCGAACGTCAGTCTCGAACTCATTGGGGGTGTCGTCGTCCTCGTCTTCGTGTTCGACGGACGTAAAATGCGCAGTCCGTTCGCAGACAACCGATTTGGTTCGGGATAGTTTTGCTGAATAATCGCCAGTTACGAGATTTCAGCGGGCCTGTTCGTCGCTAACGGGCGATCCGAACGGTCGGGCTCGAGATTCCCACCCGAGGAGGGCAGTGCGAAACGCGAGACTCGACTCGAGCGATCCGAAGCCGGTTTAGTCGCGGCCCGCCGAAGGGGTACCGATGCCACTGCGCGTGACGTTTCTGGGGACGGCCGGCGCGATTCCGACGACGGCGCGAAATCCGAGTAGCGTTTTCGTCGCCCGCGAGGGCGAGGGGCTGCTGTTCGACGCCGGCGAGGGAACCCAGCGCCAGATGATGCGCTTCGGGACGGGCTTTTCCATCTCGAACCTGTTCGTCACGCACCTCCACGGCGACCACGTTCTCGGGATTCCGGGACTGCTCCAGACAATGGCCTTCAACGACCGCGACGCGCCGCTGGCGATTCACACCCCTCGCGGCACGCGTACCCAGCTCAAATCGCTGGTGAACGCCCTCGGAAATCGCCCCTCGTTTCCGGTGCGGATCAACGAAGTCGGCGGCGGCGACGTCCCCTATCGCGCTGAGGAGTACCAGGTCCGCGCGTTCGACACCGACCACGACACCCGCTCAGTCGGCTACGCGCTCGTCGAGGACGACCGCAAGGGCCGGTTCGACCGCGAGTGCGCCGAGGAACTCGGCGTTCCAGTCGGGCCGAAGTTCTCGAGACTCCACAAGGGCGAGGCCGTCGAACTCGAGGACGGCACCGTCGTCGACCCCGACCAGGTCGTCGGCGACCCCCGACCCGGCCGATCGATCGTCTACACCGGCGACACCCGTCCCGCGCAGGCGACGATCGAGGTCGCCGAGGAGCCCGACCTGTTGATCCACGATGCGACCTTCGCCGACGACCGGGCCGATCGGGCGACCGACACCGCCCACTCGACGGCCCGCCAGGCCGCCGAAATCGCGAACCGCGCCGGCGCGGATCGGCTCGCACTGATGCACCTCTCCTCGCGCTACGCCGGTCACACCGCCGATCACGAAGAACAGGCCCGCGAGGCCTTCGCTGGAGACCCGGCAGACGCGTTCGTTCCCGACGACGGACAGGGGCTCGAGATTCCGTATCCCGACGGCGAGTAGGTCAGTCGACGCTACCGTTCGATACAGGGGAACTGCGGATCACTTCGGACCAGCCACCCGGCGTGCGGTGGCGCGCGCTTGAGGCCAACCGAACGCAGTGAGGGTGGCCGATGACACTGCGCGAGGGATGAGCGAACGGTGACCGACGGGAACCGTGAGCAGCGAGCGTTAGCGCGGGACCGGAGGTCCCGCGAACCATGCGAATAGTGCGAGACCGGAGGTCTCGCATACCATGCGAACGGCGGCGGAGCCGCCGTGAGCAGACGGGCGCTGCGCGCCCGTGAGCAGAAATCGGCTGGGGAGGGCGTGGCGATTCCCTGTTGCCACGATAGCAGGACACTTCGTTCACCGGATACCCATCAAAATCCGCTGTTCCATTCACCGAGTGAATACGCGAATCGGCTGGAGAACGCGTTCCTGCTCCCGGCTCCACCCGACTCTATCGGAGTGCGAACCCGCGTCGGATTTATAGCCGTCTCGTCCCTATGACCTCCTGTGAGTACGCGAACGAGTGCGCTCGATGCGGTCGTCTTCGGCGTCGATATCCAGAGCGGTGACGTGCGCGGCGATGCACCATCGTACGCACTGGCGGTCTACGATGGGGAGGAGATCACTCGAGACGTCGTCTCCCACCGCAAGCTCAGGCGACTGATCGACGACGAGGAGCCGGCGATCGTCGCGACGGACAACATGTACGAGCTGGCCGCCGACAAGGACCAGCTGATCCACTTCCTCGGCTCGCTGCCGACCGGAACCAAGCTCGTACAGGTAACGGGTGCCGAACAGCCCGAGCCCCTCTCCCGCGTCGCGAACCGCCACAACATTCCCTACGGGAAAGACCCGATGCAGGAGGCCGAAGCCGCCGCCCGGCTGGCCGCCCACAACGTCGGCCACGAAGTCTCCGCGTTCACCGACACGACCGAAGTGAAGGTCGCCCGCGGCCGCTCGACCGGCAGCGGCGGCTGGAGCGAGGACCGCTACACCCGCCGCATCCACGGCTCGGTCAGGAAACGAGCCCGCGAGGTCGAGTCCGAACTCGAGGCGCACAACCTCGAGTACGAGCGCGACGTTCGGGAGGCCTACGGCGGCTTCGCGAACGCGATTTTCACCGTCCAGGCCCGACCCAGTGACATCCCCGTCTCGCGCAACCGATCCGGCGACGTCCGCGTCGAGATCGAACGCGAGCGCCGCGACGGCATCGAGTTCGAGCCCCTCGTCAAGCGCCGCGATCACGTCGTCGTCGGCATCGACCCCGGGACGACGACCGCCGTCGCCATCGTCGGCCTCGAGGGCGAGGTGCTCGACGTCTGGAGTTCCCGAACTAGCGATACCGCCGACGTGATCGAGTGGATCGTCGAGCGGGGCCGCCCGATCATCGTCGCGGCCGACGTGACGCCGATACCCGAAACCGTCGAGAAGTTCCGCCGAAGCTTCGACGCCGCGGGCTGGACGCCCAAGAGCGATCTCCCGGTCGACGAGAAGCAACACCGCACGCGCGAGCACCCCTACGACGACGACCACCAGCGCGACGCGATGGCCGCCGCGCTCTTCGCCCTCGACGCTCACGCGGACCAGTTCGAGCGCATCGCCGACAAGCTCCCGCCGGGGATCGATCGCGGCGAAGTCACCGCCCGCGTCGTCGCCGGCGAGGAGAGCGTCGAGGCCGCCCTGCGGGACCTGACCGATGACGAGGGCGGCGAGGAGGAGAAAGAAAACGAGCACGAGCCCCGCGAACTCACCGCGGAAGAGAAACGGATCAAGGACTTAGAGCGCCAGGTCGAGCGCCTCCAGTCGCACGTCGAACGGCTCGAGGGCCGCGTCGCCGAGCGCGACGACCGGATCGACGAACTCGAGTCGAAACTGACACTCGCCCGCCGCGAGGAACGAACGCAAGTTCGCAAGGACCGCGAGGTGAACCGCCTCGAGCGGAAGGCGAACCGCCTCGAGCGCGAGCGCGACGACGCCCGCGAGAACGTCGAGAGCCTCGAGAACAAGGTCGAGCGGATGAAGGCCCTCTGGAAGCTCGACCACTCGAACTTCAGCGACGTCTCCGCGGAGAAGGAGGGGCTGGTCCCGGTGAAGGTCGTCGAGAAGTTCACGAAGGGCGCGATCCGCGAGGCCGACGAGCAATATGGCATCGCGAGCGGCGACGTGGTCTACATCCGGGACGCCAGCGGCGCGGGCCGGTCGACAGCCAAACTCCTCGCGGAGTTCGATCCCCGCGTCGTCCTCAAGGACGGCGGCCTCTCGGAGATCGCCGACGAGCTCCTCTTCGAGAGCGAGATTCCGGTCGGCCCCGCCGACGACGTGGCCATGCAGGAGGTCGACGAACTCGCCGTCGCCCGCGAGGCCGACGTCGAAGCCGCTATCGACGACTGGCACGAACGCGCCGAGGCGCGGAAACGCGACCGCAAATCGGCGATGGTCGACCAGCTCATCAGCGAGCACCGCGCCGGCGACAGCGAAGTGTGAGACGGATCGCCGTCCTAAGAGCCACTATGAAGCGGACCGTCTCAGAACATCCCGAAGTTCTGGAGCATGCCCGAGATCAGGGACTTGACGACCAGACCGAGGCCGGCAACGATGAGTGCCATCCCCGCGGCGATCAGTAGATTCTGGGATGCGATGAGACCGATACCGGCGAGCAAGATCACGATACCGGCGATACCGAGCGCGCCGAGGTTTTTCAACATACCCAGGGGTGCAGAGCCGAGCGAAATAAACGGCGTGGTTTCCGCGCTCGCACGTCCGTCACGCGCCGTCAGTGACCGGCGTTCGGACGGACGATAAAGGATTAAACCACTCGAACGCGAATCCACGGCCATGAGCGACGGAGACGGTGGTCGGAAGAACCTCCGGATGCCCGAGGATGACGAGGTCTTCGCGACCGTCACGAACATGCTCGGGGCGAATCGGGTCACAGTACGCTGTGCCGACGGGACCGAACGCACCGCGCGCATCCCCGGCAAGATGCAAAAGCGCGTCTGGATCCGCGAGGACGACGTCGTGCTCGTCGAACCCTGGGACTGGCAGGACGAGAAGGCCGACATCACCTGGCGCTACGAGAAGAGCGAGGCCGATCAGCTGCGGGAAGAAGGCCACATCCAATAGGGGCGAAGTTTTCCTCTGCGGGCGCGCCGCAGGCGCACCCTCGGCAAAAATTTGCCGTGGTGAATCGCCATACAGAGTTTGATTTCACTGTGTCACGGCCCGCTCGATGTTGTAGACGACACACATCAGGACGAGTTCACGGAACTCGCCGTACGAGACGCGGAACGTCAAGTGAGCTAGCGCCAGCGAACCGTTGCCGCGGAATTTTAACCTATCAGACTCAGCCCGCGCAGCTGGCAGTACGCCCGGAGACCCGTAACACCTAGGTTGCCCCTATTTCGCGCCTCGAAGTGGCACCCGTTCGACCGGGAGACCCTTCGAAACGACTGGCCTGCAGAACGTGAGAGGGGCGGCGTCAGAATCGACGATTGCTGTGGGGTGAACTATCGGGATTGCCTACTGACATGCTCTTCGAGGGCGGCGAGAATCTCTTCCTCGTCCGGCCGGATATCGGACCGTGAGAACCGGATACTGGGCAGCGGCCCCTCTCGATGGAGTACGACGGCATCGTCGGAGAGCGTGAACGATTCAATCTCCGACCACGGGAGGAACTGGCGGTGAGTGTAAAGTGTTCCACTCCGGGCGTGTGATAGTCCGGTCGGAGTCAGCTCGAACTCTCGTTCGGAGAGGAACATCCTCGTGACAAGAACGAGTACCAAGACGAAGGGGCCAGTAAATACGACCGATACAGGCGCTACTGTGACTGCGAGGACCGCGAGGAGACCGATACCCGCGAGTACGACGATCACTAAGATCTTCAGCTTGTGCGACCGTGGCCACTTGGCGGACCACTTGATCGTCAGATCCTCGGCCCTCGTGGCGGAGCAAGCGATCTGGTTGCGGGCAGCACGCAGGGCTATTTCACCGACGAAAGCTGCAACAATCCCGAGGACGAACGCGATCGACGCCACGAGACTTGTGACCGGGATCGACGCCCCTTCGACGAACAACGTCGCGAACACCTCGAGAAGACTGAAATGGTAGGCAATCATCGGGAGGATCCCGGCAACCGGGAACAGCCACGGTAGCCATCCCGTGTTCAGCCACGAGAGGAGTCCCTCGTTGTTCCCTGCGACGGACACTGTCGAAGCACCGACCACGATAGCGACTACGCCCATCACACCGAGCGCCAGGAGGCGACTGCGGATCTGCACGTACCCGACGGCCCAGAGAGTCAGCGTCGGCGCGACGAGCGCAGCCACGTAGCATCCAGCGAGCACGGCGAACTGGGTGTTCGCTTGGCCCGGTGGTACGGCCGTGGGCTGCTCAATATCTTTCATATGATACACGTCATTCTCGATGGGCTAAATGTTGTCTGAATATTAACATGGTCAGTGGTGAGGTCAGCGATACAGACGAGGCGATTTGCAACTACGTCGCCCGAAAAAGCGGGCCAGAGAGTTGGAACGGTGACGAGGAGAGTTACTGGTGTCTCGATAGACAGCCAGAGATCGATTACTTCGGTTTCGGGCTCCATCGCTTCTGCCTCGCCGACAGTACCCATCGGAAACAAATGAACGTTGATACGGTATCGACGCGACCGACCGATCGTTTCGACTGACTGTCGTCCGACACAGAAGACTTATTCTATCGTTGTGCATCGACCCGCGCATGAAACTCAGCCGGCGGCGGTTACTCGGCGGTATCGGTGCCGGCGCTGCGGTCGGACTGCTCGGCATGCCCGCGGCGGTCGCGGAGTCCGAAACCGACACCGAGCGGGTGTTCGTCCACCCCGAAACGGGGCTGCTCAACGGGCTCGGCGATTTCTTCGGTCTCATCGATGCCGTCGGTGGCACGACGATCCTCGAGTACGACAATTTCGAGTTCGTGGTCGCAGAGGTGCCGTCGAACAGGCTGGACGAGCTGCGCGGCGACCGCCGCGTGGCGTCCGTCGAAGACGACGAGGAGACGGGGATCCCGTCGAACTGGTCGCCGTCCCTGTCGGACATCCTGAATCCTCCTGGGGGATCCGACTGTTTCGGCCATCCCGATCAACGACCGTCCTGGGGCGTCGAACGCATCGGTGCCGACACCGTCGAACCGGACGGCTCGAGCGTCGACGTGGGAATTCTCGACACGGGAATCGAATCGAGCCACTGCAGTCTCTCGGTCGAGGGCGGTCGGAACTTCACCGATGACGGGACGCCCGGCGACTACGAGGACCGCCACGGCCACGGGACGCACGTCGCCGGTGTCGCCGGCGCGTCGGACAACGACCTCGGCGTCGTCGGCGTCGCTCCCAGTGCGAACTTGTACGCGGTGAAGGTGCTGGGCGACGACGGCTCCGGTCGATACAGCGAACTGATCGCCGGGATCGACTGGTGCATGTCGAACGACGTGGAGGTGATCTCGATGAGCCTCGGCGGCGAGGCCTCGAGCGCCGCGATGGACCGGGCGATCGAGGCCGCACATTCGGCGGGACACCTCCTGCTCTGTGCGGCCGGGAACGAAGGAAACGGCGGGAACGGGTCGTGCGACGCGGAGACGATGACCTATCCGGCGACCCACGAGGACGTCGTCGCGGTCACCGCGATGGACGAGGACGACACGCTGGCGTCCTACAGCAGCGTCGGTTCGAATATCGACCTGCTGGCACCGGGAACGGGCATCACCTCGAGCACCGTCGACAACGAGTACGCGGAGGCGAGCGGGACGAGTGTCGCCTGCCCGTTCGTCACCGGCGTCGCGGCGCTCGTCTGGGAGACCCGAGAGGAAGAGGGTCCCGGCCCTACTGAGCAGGTGCGCCGGATTCTCACCGACACCGCCGAGCCGGTGTTGGGTACCTGCGAGGAGGGACACGGACTCGTGGACGCCCGCACGGCGCTCGGTCACGAACGCGCGGACGAGGGCGGTGGCGTCGTTGCCGGTAGCGTGGGGTCGATTATCGAGAATATCGTCTCGGGACTGGAATGGATCGCGAATCAGATCGCGGCCGTCCTCGAGTGGTTCCTGGGCCTGTTCCGGTGAGCGTCGGTCGAGCGGCTCGCCCGCAGGCGAGCGCGTACACACCGTAGGCGGCCAGTTATTGACCGGAAGGAGCGCGGCGAGACCCCACCGCAGCACCGGTCGATAGTACTAAATTCAGAATTGGTTTCCCCATCTGTGTGACGAGGATGAGCAGCGACGCGAGTGCCGACTACAGCCCGGCGACGTCTTCGATGGCGTCGGTCAGTTCCTCGATCGACTCGCGGTCGTGTTCGCCCATGTGGCCGATGCGGAACGTCTCTTCGCCGAGTTGGGAGCCGTAGCCGTTCGAGAAGACCATGTCGTACTTCTCGTCGACGGCCTCGATCGTCTCCGCGACGTCGATGCCCTGCGTGTTCTCGATGCAGGCCACCGTCTGGGATTCGTACCCCGCCTCAGGGAACATATCGAAGTGCTCGCGGGCCCACTCGCGCGTGTACTCGGCCATTTCCCGGTGGCGCTGGTCGCGGGCGTCGTGGCCCTCCTCGAGCATGTGTTTCATCTGCTTCCGATATGCGAGCATGACCGGAATGGCGGGCGTGGAGTGGGTCTGGCCCTTCCGGTCGTAGTAGTCCAGCGAGCGCTGGAAGCCGCCGTACCACGACGCCGACTCGGACTCGAGTTCGCGCTCGTAGGCGTCGTCGCTGACGACGCAGACGGCGAGGCCGGGCGGCATGGCGAAGGCCTTCTGGACCGACGTGAAGATGACGTCGATGTCGTGCTCGTCGATGTCGACGAGGTCGCCACCGAGCGCGGAGACGGCGTCGACGACAAAGTAGGTGTCCGGATAGTCGGCGACGACATCGCCGATCTCCTCGATCGGATTGCGGACGCCGGTCGAACTTTCGTTCATCACGCAGGTGACGGCGTCGTACTCTGTCTCGCTCTCCTCGAGGGCCTCGCGGACATCCTCGGGTTTGACCGCCTGACCCCACTCGTACTCGAGCGTGTCGACGGTCTTCCCCAGTCGCTCGGCCACGTTGGCCTGTCGCTCGCTGAAGCTCCCGCAGGTCGTACAGAGGACGTTCTCGTCGACGAGGTTGAGGAGCGAACTCTCCATGAATTCGGTCCCCGACCCCGTGAGGATGATGACCTCGTTGTCGGTGCCGAGGAACTCCTTCGTGTCCTCGACGATGGTGGTGTAGAGGTCGGTCATTCGATCCATTCGGTGGCCGAACATCGGTTCGCACATCGCCTCAAGGACGTCCTCGCGTACCTCGGTCGGGCCCGGGATGTACAGCGTTTTGTCCGGATAGTCGTCCTTATATTCGCGTTTCTTGCTCACGGAAATCACCTGATACGGGCTACTGCGTCGCGAGGTGGTATGGTACTTTTGATGCCGCACCGGGAATGGATCGGCGGTTACCACCGGAAGTCGGTTACCGGCGTTACTCCCTCGAGTCGTCGCTACTCCGAACTTCGATGCTGCCCGCCATCCCTGCGGAGTAGTGGGGCTGACAGACGTACTCTGCCATCTCGCTCGAGGCTTCGAACTCGAGTACCTGGCCATCTCCGGGTTCGGAGACAACGTCCGTTTCAAGGTCGTCGTACACGGTCCCATCGGCGGTGTAGATTGCGATATTATGCTGAATGCTGCTCTCGTTCTCTGTCCAGCGGATCGTGTAGCGTGCGCCCTCGGTAAGAACGATCGTCGGATTCGCTACATCTTCGAGAGCTGACGGTCGTTCACCGACCCAGGTGAGGGCATCGGAGCGAAACAGAATCTCCGTTCCGGGTTCGATGACGAACGTGTGATTCGTCGCGGATGAGTCGGTGTCGTCGCCGTCCGATTCCGTCTCGTCGGCATCGCCGTCGGTGTCCGCATCCGTGTCGGCGTCGGCACCGTCTGCTCCCGCATCGCCATCCGATTGAGAGCCGTTGCTACCGTTTGATTCTGTGTCCTCTTGTTCCTCGTCACCGCTCCCATCGCCCGACGCGTCGGGGTCGGTATCGGTTGAACTATCGTCTATACAACCGGCGAGAACCGCGCTCGAGGCGGTCAGGCCGGCACCTCGCAGTATCATCCGGCGGGTTCGCTTGTCGTAAGCAGTCACGTTCTCGGTAATGGTTATACAAAAATAAAGTATCGTCGTTTGACTTTTCGTCGGGTTCTCGATAGCGTCCGCTGTCGAAGAGATCGACAAAAGAATCGGTCGAAGAAAACGAGAAATAAAAAGTCGACGAACGGCGTTACTGCAGCTCGATGTCGCCCGCCATACCGGACGTGTAGTGGGGGATACAAACGTATTCAACCGTGTCACTCGAGGCCTCGAACTCAAGCGTCTGACCGTCGCCCGGGTCGGCGGTCACTTCGGTTTTCTTTCCGTTGTGAGTGCTCCCATCGCCGTTGTAGATCGCGATGTTGTGCTGTGCGCTACCGCCGTTTTCGTCCCAGCCGATCTCGTAGGTCTCGCCCTCTTGGAGCGCCAGCGTCGGGTTCTCCTGGCCCTCGATGCCGGACGGGGATTTCCCCTCCCACTTGTTAGAGCTCGTGGCCTTGAGCATGATCGTTTCGTCGGGACTGATTTCGACGGCACCGCTGTCATCGCCGTTACCGTTGCCGTTACCGTTACCGTCTCCGTTACCACCGCTACAACCGGCGACGAGCGCCGTCGATGCGGCCGCGCCCGTGAGCTTCAGTGCTGTCCGCCGCGAAACTGGGTTGTCTCGTGCCATCATCGGGGATTGGGTTTGACCGCATAAAAATTGATACCTTCTCTCGTTACAACGTTATGTGAGTACATACCACAATGTAGGGAAGAGTGTATTCGCTGACTGTCCGATACCGCGACCGGTATCAGGCGTCGCCGCGGTCGCCCGATCGGACGCGATCGGTTGCCTCGAGCGGGAGTCGCAAAAACAGTGGCACCGTGACGACGGCGATCGCGATCTCGAGACCGCCGACGACGAGGAAGGCGGTGCCGTAGCCGTAGCTGCTGGCGACGGTGCCGCCGAGGAGGAAGCCGCCGAGGAAGCCGAGGCTGCCGGCGAGATTGAATCCGGCCATGGCGATCCCGCGTTCGCTCTCGTCGGCGAGGTCGGTGACGAGCGCCATCGTCGCGGGGGCGACCAGCGCGCCGAGGACACCGACGCCGACCATCGCGATCGCGGCAGTTGCGACCGACGGCGAGGCCCCGACGAGGAGGATCCCGCCGCCGTAACACAGCGAACCGACGACGATCGGGATCGTGCGGCCGATCCGATCCGAGAGGGCACCCATCGGATACTGCAGGAGGGCGAAGGGCGCGAAAAAGCACGCCAGCATGAGCCCGGTCGTTCCGGCGTCGAGCCCGAACGCCTCCTGGAAGTAGAGGGTCCCCACGAGCGCGAAGAAGCCGGCCGTGAGCCGATCGACGAAGCCGAAGGCGAACGGAATCGACAGCGTCGGCCGCTGACGGATCCCGTCGACGAGCGCGCGAGCGGACCGGCGTTCGTCTGGCGTGCGGTCCTCGACGAGCGAGACGGCGATGCCAACGAAGACGAGCAAGCCGGCGGCGACGAGCAGCGGTGCGAGCGGGTCGACCTCCGTTAGCTGGCCGCCGATCGGCGCGCCGAGGGCGGCGCCGAGCCCGATGGCGATCCCCGCCGCGCCCATGTTCCGGCCGTGGCCGCCCTCGAGGTCCATCAGCATGGTCATCGTCAGGGAGAACGCGCCGATGGTCATCGCGCCCTGAAAGACCCGCAGGAGGAGCACGCCCTCGAAGGGGATCGATCCCACCGCGGGGACGGCGGCGAGGGCGGCGTAGCCGACGGCACCGGCGACGGCGCTGGCGACGATGAACGGCGTCCGGCGGCCGGTCGCATCGCTCGCGACGCCCCAGACGCCGACGAACGTGACGTAGGCCGCGAACTCGGCGACCAGAAACCACATGCTCGCGTCGAGCGGTGTCGCCGCGAACGCCGAACCCGTCGCGTCCGCACCCAGCGCCGCCACCAGCGTCGCCACGCCCGGATAGAGCAGCACCTGCGAGAACAACACCGCGAAGACGAGGGCGGCGAGCACGGCCCGGTCGCGATCACTCGAGTGCACGACGGGGGCTTGGCCCTCCGTGAGTATGAAGCCGTTCGTCTCGATGCAAGCAGCTACGGGGCAGGGGTCGTCCTGTCTCTGGTATCAACGCATGGGGACGACAACGGCCGGAACCGATGGAGTTTCGGTCGCTGAGAACGTGTTACTCTCGATGACAGTCACGCGCCGGCACGTACTCGCTGCGGGAGTCACCGCCGGAACGGGGGTCGTTGCCGGCTGTACGAATGTCGTCGACGATTCGCTCTCGTCGACTGCCGCGACCGTCTCCGGGGCAGCGCTCGCGGAAACCGGGTACGACGAACGCGCCGTCGACGAACTCGTCGTCAGGCGGACCGTCGGCCGATTCGGGATCGAACGCTCGCTCGAGGCGCGGAACTGGTACGCCGAGTACGACCGGGCGATCCCGCTCGAGGCGCTCGGACTGATGCGCGTGCAAGCAGCGGTCGTCGCCGTCCTCACGACGCCACAGATAGCCGTCCTCGGGAAGACGTTCAATCCCGTCGGTGACTTCTCGACGAACGAACTCGTCGCGCTGATCCAGAGCCGATACGACCGGCTCGAGGACGTCCAGTCCGTCGGCGAAGAATCGATCTCGATCCTGGGGACCGAGACGACGCTCGCCCGGTACGAAGCGCGTGCGCGGCTGATTTCCGAGAGGAGCAGGCTCGACGTCGACCTGCAGGTCAGCGAGCCTGTCGCCCACGGTGACGACTTTGTGCTCTGTATCGCGGTCTCTCCGCAGGCAGGAGGACTCGAGACGGAGTCCGATACCGTTCGGACGATGTTCACGTCGCTCGAGCACGCGTAAGGATCGACGGGAGCGGCTGAACCTACGGACGGATGTAGGCGTAGCCCTCGCTCTGCAGTCGGGTGAGTTCACCGCCGCCGGAGGGGACGGTTTCGACACCTTCGACGAGATCCGATTCCGCGAGGTCTTTGAGGTCGAGCGTGTTGCCACAGGCCTTGACCGAGATTCCCGTCTCGAGGAGCGATTCGACCGTGTCGCTGCCCTCCCCACCGGCCGTCAGCGGCTCGATCCCGTCGGCCTGTGCGACGATGGCGATGTCGTCGATCTCGACGGAGTCGTCTTTCGTGAGATTTTCTGCGATCGTGAGCGCGGTCTGTTGTTGTGCCGGTTCGTCGGCGATGAGGTGGAAGACCGTCTGCATATCTCGATAGGGCGGCCGGCTAGGGAAAGCGTTTGAGCCTGCAAGCGAAGCGCTCCGTGTGAAACGGTCGGCTCGGAGGCTCGAGGCGGCCGTGTGTGCACCTCATCGAAGCAAGCGTTCGTGCGTCCGTCTCTGACGCGAACGCGTTCGCCCCGTTCGTGCGTGACATTCTCTAGTCTGCGGTTTTTGCCGTTACTGCCACGCATATGAACGTGGAGTAGTATGCATACTAAACATGAGCGACGACGCGAGCGACGGGCACGACGCCGATCGCGAGACGTCAGCGACGTCTCGAGACAGAGGCGGTGAAACCGCCGACGCCGAGGACGGCGGGCGCGGGCTCGGCACGCGCAGCGTCCACGCCGGCCAGTCTCCCGATCCGGAAACCGGCGCGATGGCACCGCCGATCTACCAGACGACCTCCTACGTCTTCGAGGACGCCGACACGGCCGCCGCCCGCTACGCCCTCGAGGACGACGGCTACATCTACTCTCGTATCGCCAATCCGACCGTCACGACGCTCGAGGACCGCCTGGCCGACCTCGAGGGCGGTGCCGGCGCGGTCGCGACCGGAAGCGGCATGGCCGCACTGGATTCCGCAGTGCTGATTCTCGCCGAGGCGGGCGACAACGTGGTCTGTTCGACCGACACCTACGGCGGGACGACCACCTACTTCTCGAAGACCGCAACCCGGAGAGACATCGAACCGAAGTTCGTCCCCACGCTCGAGTACGACGCCTACGAGGAGGCCATCGACGAGGATACCGCGTTCGTCCACGTCGAGACGATCGGCAACCCGTCGCTGGTGACGCCCGACTTCGAGCGCGTCGCCGAGGTCGCCCACAACAACGGCGTCCCGCTCGTCGTGGACAACACCTTCGCGACGCCGGCGCTGTGTCGACCGCTCGAGCACGGGGCCGACGTCGTCTGGGAGTCGACGACCAAGTGGCTCCACGGCTCCGGCACCACGGTCGGCGGCGTGCTGGTCGACGGCGGCTCGTTCCCCTGGGGTGAACACGGCTACGACGAGATCGCGGGGCAGAATCACGCCTACCACGACGTCGACTTCTCGCGGGACTTTTCGGACGCACCGTTCGCGGCCACGGCCAGATTCCGCTCGCTGCGCAGTCTCGGCAACCAGCAGTCGCCGTTCGACGCCTGGCAGACCCTTCAGGGACTCGAGTCGATGCCCCTGCGCGTCGAAACGCACAGCGAGAACGCCGCGATCGTCGCGGAGTATCTGGACGACCACGATGACGTCGCCTGGGTCACACACCCGGGGCTCGAAGACCACCCCACTCACGGCAACGCCACGCGGTATCTCGCGGACTTCGGCGGGATGGTCGCGTTCGGGCTCGAGGAAGGGTTCGAAGCCGGGAAGACGTTCTGCGAGAGCGTCGACCTCGCCCAGTTCCTCGCGAACATCGGCGACGCGAAGACGCTCGTCATTCACCCGGCAAGCACGACCCACGGTCAACTCTCGCCGGAAGAGCGCGAAGAAGCGGGCGTGACGGCTGATCTGATCCGGATGTCGGTCGGGATCGAGGATCCCGAGGACATCTTGGCCGACCTCGAGCAGGCGATCGAGACGGCGACGCGGGCCAGTCGAGGGACGGGTGAGACAGCGTGACGACGAAGGAGACGGTCGATCTGGGGGAGTTTCAGTTCGAGTCGGGGGAATCGATCCCGAACCTCGAGGTCGCCTACGAGACCTACGGCGATTTCACCGGCGATAACGCGGTCCTCGTCTGTCACGCGCTGACCGGCAGCGCCCACGTCGCCCGTCGACCGGACGCGGGCGGCGAGACAGCGGGACAGGCCCGCGCCTGGTGGGGCGACGTCGTCGGTCCCGGAAAGGCGATCGACACGAGCGAGTACTACGTGGTCTGTGCGAACGCACCCGGGTCGTGTTACGGGACGACCGGCCCTGCCAGCGAGAACCCGGAGACGGGCGAGCCCTACGGCACCGACTTCCCGCCGGTCACGGTCGGCGACTGGACCCGCGCTCAGCGGGAGCTGCTCGACGCCCTCGGCGTCGGCCGGCTCCACGCCGTCGTCGGCGGCAGCGTCGGCGGGATGAACGTCCTCGACTGGCTCCGCCGGTTCCCCGACGACGTCGAACGCGCCGGCGCGGTCGCCACCGCCGCTCGGCTCGACCCGCAGTGTCTCGCGCTCGATACCGTCGCCCGCCGAGCGATCACCAGCGATCCCAACTGGAACGGCGGTCACTACTACGGCGGCCCGGAACCCCGGGACGGCCTCGCTCGAGCCCGCCAGATCGGCCACATCATGTACCTCTCGAAGGCATCGATGGGGCGGAAGTTCGGCCGCCGCTCGGCGGGTCGGGAAGCGGTTCGCGGGGACCCGCCGGACTCCGCGGCCGCCTTCTTCCCCTACCGGGAGGTCGAGTCCTATCTGGACTACCAGGCCGACAAGTTCACCGACCGGTTCGACGCCAACAGCTACCTCTACATGACTCGCGCGATGGACGATTTCGATCTCTCGGCGGGGTACGAGTCCGACGCCGACGCGCTGGCGGCCTTCGAGGGCGAACTCCTCTTGCTGTCGTTTACCGGTGACTGGCACTTCACCGTCGAACAGGCCGAAGCGCTGGCCGAGGCCTGTCGCGACGCGAGCGTCGATGTCGCCCACCACGTGATCGAGTCCGATCACGGCCACGACGCATTCCTCGTCGAACCCGAAACCGTCGGCCCGCCGCTCTCGGACCTGCTCGAGACCGGACTCGAGGGCCGTGCGATCACCGATACGGCACCGGCGGCCGACGAGACCAGCGACTTCGCCCCGGTTCACACGAGTCTGTTTTCGAAGTGATATACTCTTCCAACCGATACGAACGGAAATTTCCGCTCGAAAGGAGGCCACGAGTATACTCACGATAAACTGAAAATCATGCCATATAAACAGTGTCGTAAAGTATAATACCACTCTGTCTGATGTGTTAGTGATGTCAGACGGGAAGCAACTGGATTACGAAACCGAGGAATCGACGGAAGAACACCAACGCGTACCGCGGGACGACGGGAGCGATCTACCGATCAAAGAGGGGGCGGTGTTCGGGGCCATCGCCGTGGTCGCCACGTATCTGACGCACCTGCTTCTGACGGCGATTGCGACGGCACAATCGTCCCCCATCGCTGCATCCGTCGGGGCGGATGGCGACGTGGTCGTCACCGAAATGGTCGCCTCCTGGAAGGCCGCTGGCTGGAGCTACCTCAGCGTGTTCGGGACCGGATTCGAGGCCGACGGCGAAGCCGCAACGCTCAGTGACGCGCCGAACCACGGTGCCGCGTTCGCTACCGGCGCGTTCAGTTTGTCGACGCTGGTCCTGTTTCTCGTGACGGTCGGTGGTATCGTCGTCTCTGGATACGCGATTGCCAAATACACCGAGGCAAACAGCCCCGTCGACGCCGCGAAAGCCGGCGTCACCGTCGCCATCCCGTACCTCGCGTTCGCCGCAATCGCGGCGTTCGTGATGACGCAAACGTACTCCGAGGTTCCCACTGTCCTGAACCTCATCGGTGCTGAGGACGGCGGCGTTCTCGGACTCTCCGCCGGCGACTACATCAACGACGCGGGAGATTCGGTCAGCACCGACGTCGAGTTCGCTCCGTCGATGACCGATGCGGTCCTCTTCGCCGGCATCATCGTTCCGGCAATCCTCGGCGCCGTCGGCGGCCTGCTCACCCAGCCGCGTGACGCCCTCGAGACCGTGATGGCGAAGGTCCAGTAAGGGAACTGCGATCACCGATCGAACTACCCAGCACAGATATAGATCAGTGTCTCAACTGATTTTTCCGAACTGATCACTGCACCGAGAGCTGCTGCGCTCGAGTCCCCACTGTCGAAACGGTCGACGGACGATAGCGACGACGCGAGCACGGCGGCGGAAACACGAGGAATGGAACGGTTTCGGACGGGAACTGTCGAGTATCAGTACTGCTGTTTGTGACCGTGGTCGAACGAAACGTACTGGTCTGCGGTCGAGCGGTCGGAGCGTCGGCGGTCGATCCAGTACTGCAGATCGGAGATGAACAGCGCGAGGTTTTCGCGGGCGAGCAGTTTCATCGAGACGCCTTGCGGCGAGCGGAACAGGGCGATCAGCGACCACATCGACCCGGCGGCGAACGCGCCCATCGCGGAGAAACTCATCCCGAGTGTGAAAAACGTCGTGCCGTAGACGAACCCGATCCCCATCGACGGGAGGCTCGTGCCGAGCGGAACCCGCGCGCTCGAGTCGCGCAGCGTCGGCGCGAGGAAGATAATCGAAAGGCCGCTTCCGAACATGAATACGAGATCTTGCCACATCATCAAAAGTACTTACTCGAGTGTGAGTTAAAGATCTCTCGGTCCGGAAATCGGCAGTTATCACGGACACTCACCGAGTACTGACGGAGTGTCGAAACCGACGCCAGGAGGACGAAAAACGCCGGAATCCGCAGACCGATCCGACATCGCAGGACCGCAATTAGCGATTACGCGATCACAATAGAACGCGTCCCCGACGGATCAGCGCTCGGTGAGAACGGCCTCGTCGAGCAGCGTCTCGCGGGCCTCAGCCATCGACGTAACGACGACGTCACAGTGGGGCTCGACCGCCGGTTTGGGTTCGAACCCGATCGCCAGTCCGGCGACCTCGAGCATCGGCAAGTCGTTGGCACCGTCGCCCATCGCGACGGTTTCTGCGAGGTCGACGCCGACGTCGTCGGCGAGGGCCGCAAGGGCGTCGTCCTTGGTGCCCTCGATCAGCGGACCGTCGACCGTACCGGTGAGCTCGTCTCCCTCCATCGGGAGCCAGTTCGAGACGATGTGATCGACGGAGACGCCCTCGCGCTCGAGGGCGGCCGCGACGCCGCGTTCGAACCCGCCCGTG
This sequence comes from Natrinema sp. H-ect4, assembly GCF_041894845.1. Classification (NCBI taxonomy): domain Archaea; kingdom Methanobacteriati; phylum Methanobacteriota; class Halobacteria; order Halobacteriales; family Natrialbaceae; genus Natrinema; species Natrinema sp. H-ect4. Next base: position 21,034 of record NZ_JBHDYC010000014.1, on the reverse strand, counting down.
AGAATAGCAGTTGTGACGCCAGCCGCATTCAGTTCCTCGATGAGGTCGGCGGCCCCCTCGCGGAGGACGACCTCATCGAAGGCCGCGTCGGCCTCGGCCCGGGGGAGCCCCTCGAGCAGGGCCGCGCGCTTGCGCAGACTCTCGGCGTACTCGATTTCATTGTTCATCGCGCGCTCGGTAATCTCATCCATATCGGCGGCGACGCCGCGGCGGTCGCCCAGCAGGACTGTCATCTCGGAGTCCGAAAGCGTCCCATCGAAGTCGAAAGCGACGACTGTCATTGTGCCCCGGTTGTGGGTCCCCGGATAAACCAGTTCAGGTTTCCCGTCGTCGAGCGGACCGATCGGTCGTCACCGGCGAACGGGTGTGAGTGGCCACTGTCTATATACATCGGGCGTTCCGTCACTGATGCGTGACCGACGGCGAACGGACCGGAACGGACGCGAGCGAGCCCCTCGAGTCGCCGCTCTTTGCGTTCGACGAGAGCGAGTTCTTCCGACAGCTCGTGGCGAACACCTCCGAGGGGTTGCTGACCATCGACGAGGAGAGCACCATCGTGTTCGCGAACCCCGCAATCGAGGACATTCTCGGCTACAGTCCAGAAGATCTCATCGGTTCCTCGAAGATGACGCTGATCCCCGAGCGGCTCCAGTCGGCCCACGCCGCCGGCCTCGAGAAGTACCTGCGAACGGGCGACAAACACATTAACTGGGACGGGATCGAACTCCCCGCCTTGCACAAGGACGGACACGAGGTTCCCGTGCTAGTGAGCCTTCGAGAGCACACCCACGAAGGACGGCGGCTGTTCACGGGATTGTTCCGAGATATCTCCGATCAGAAGGCGCGTCAGCGCCGCTTCGAGGCCGTCTTCAACAACACCTACCAGTTCACCGGCCTCCTCGATCCCGACGGAACCGTCCTCGAGGCCAACCGGACGGCGCTTGCCTTCGCCGGGATCGACCGAGCCGATGTCGTCGGAAAGCCGGTCTGGGACACCTACTGGTTCCAGTTGGGAGAGACTGCGCGCGAGACCGCTCTCGAGGCCGTCAAGCGCGCCGGCGACGGGGAACTGTTCGGTGGCGAAATCCGTATTCAGGGCGACGACCGGACGGCCGTCATCGATTTCTCCGTTCGCCCGATCACCGATCAGCAGGGGGCGGTCCAGTTGCTCGTCGTCGAGGGACGAGACATTACGGCGCTCAAACTCCGGGAACAGCACCTGCGGGTCCTCCACCGGTTGCTCCGGCACAACCTCCGGAACGAACTCAACGTCATCGGCGGGTTTGCGGAAACGTTGGTCGCGGAACTCGAGGACGAGACTCACCGCGAGAACGCGGCCGAAATCGCGGCGGCTGCCGCGTCGTTGATCGAACTCAACGAGTCGACGAAGGAACTCGCCGACGTGACCCTCGAGGACGGCCTCCCGCGGCGGCCGGTGGCGGTCGGCGACGTCCTCGAGACGGTCCTCGCCGACCTCCGCGACCGGTATTCCGCGAGTACGATCACGGTCGCCGGGGCCACGGACGCGGTCGTCGCCGGCGACGATCGGCTCGCGACCGTTTTCGAGGAACTCGTCCAGAACGCGATCACCCACACCGACGCGGCCGAGCCGACCGTCGAAATCGACATCGAGGAAGGCGCCGACACGGTCGACGTTCGGGTCCTCGACACCGGCCCCGGAATCCCCGTGACCGAGCGGGCCGGGATCTTCAACGACGAACCGGTCACGCAGGTCAGACACGGGAACGGGCTGGGACTGTGGCTGGCCAGCCTGATCGTCGACGACTACGGCGGCTCTCTCGACTACGAGCCCCGGTCCGACGGCGAGGGGAGTTGCGTCACCGTCCACTTCCCCCGAGCGCAGTAACGAGCCGTTCTACTCGCCGTCCTCGACCGGCGTCTTGACGATCGTTACCGGTCGCGAGGCCAATCGTGCGACGCGGTCGGTGACGCTCCCCAGCAGCTGGCGGTAGTCACCGGGCCGTTCCTTCGATCCCATGACGAGCAAGTCGACGTCGGCTTCATCCGCGTACGCGAGAATCTGCTCGTGAGGAGAACCGTGCCTGACGACAGTCGTCGGCTTCAGCCCCGCGTTCCGGGCCGCTTCGGCCGCCGACTCGAGGGCGTCCTCGCCGACGTGTTCGAGCGCTGCCTCGAGGCCCTCGAACTCGTGGACGTACTCGTCGCCGCTGTAGGAGTCATAGACATCGCTGTCGACGACGTACAACAGGTGGAGTTCCGCACCGGTCCGTTCGGCGACGGCGATGGCGTGTTCAGTTGCCAGTTCCGTCCCCTCCGCCGCGTCTGTCGGTAATAGAATTCGATCGTACATAGTCAATGGTACGCGCTCGACGGGATAAGTTGGACCGGCTATTTCACGTTCGCGGGAATATCGTCCGGACGGCTGCCAGTGGTCGATCGGGCATCAACCGAACGAGGAACGGCGTCGGTACCAGCGCAGAGTTGGCCGTCGACGGTCGCATCGCCCCGATTTCGCTTCGGAAGTGGCGGTATTTTTTGCCGCCCCTCGCGACAACGGAAGGGTTTACGTTCTCCACCCGGTTATCTCGCGCATGAAGGTTCTCGTCACGGATCCGATCGCAGACGCGGGTCTGGACGTACTCAGAGACGCCGGCCACGACGTCGAAACGGGCTACGAACTCGAGGGCGACGACCTCCTCGAGGCGGTTTCGGACGCGAACGGACTGATCGTCCGCTCGGGCACCGAGGTCACCGAGGAAGTCCTCGCAGCCGCCGACGAACTCGCGATCGTCGGCCGAGCCGGCATCGGCGTCGACAACATCGACATCGACGCCGCGACAGACAGCGGCGTCATCGTCGCCAACGCCCCCGAGGGGAACGTTCGCGCGGCCGCCGAACACACCGTCGCGATGACGTTCGCGAGCGCTCGCTCGATCCCGCAGGCCCACATCCGCCTGAAAAACGGCGAGTGGGCGAAAAGCGACTACCTCGGCACCGAACTCGACGGCAAGACGCTCGGCGTCGTCGGCCTCGGCCGCGTCGGCCAGGAGGTCGCCAAGAAACTCGACTCGCTGGGGATGGACATCGTCGCCTACGACCCCTACATCAGCGAGGAGCGCGCCGAGCGCATCGGTGCCGAACTCGTCGAGTTCGATCCGTGCCTCGAGCGCGCCGACGTCCTGACCGTCCACACCCCGCTCACGCCGGAAACGGAGGGCCTGATCAGCGAGCCCGAACTCGATCAACTCGGCGACGGCTACCTCGTCAACTGCGCCCGCGGCGGCGTCGTCGATGAGGACGCGCTGGCCGCCAAGGTCGAGGACGGCACCCTCGCCGGCGCGGCGATCGACGTCTTCGCCGAGGAGCCGCTCCCGGCGGACTCGCCGCTGCTCGAGCACGACGACATCCTCGTCACGCCCCACCTCGGTGCCTCGACGGAGGCCGCCCAGGAGAACGTCGCGACCTCGACGGCCACACAGGTCAACGCCGCGCTGGTCGGCGAGCCGGTCGCGAACGCACTGAACGCGCCGTCGATCGACGAGAGCGCGTTCCCCCGCGTCGAGCCCTACATCGAACTCGCCGAAACCGCCGGCAAGGTCGCCGCGCAGCTGCTCGAGGGCCGCATCGAGGATGTGGAAGTCGTCTACGAGGGCGACATCGCCGGCGAGGACGTCGAGTTCGTCACCGCCAGCGCGCTCAAGGGCGTCTTCCAGCCCCTCGAGTGGCAGGTCAACGCCGTCAACGCCCCCCAGATCGCCGAGGATCGCGGCGTCGACGTCACCGAGTCCAAGACGCGACAGGCCGAGGACTTCCAGAGCCTGATCTCCGTAACCGTCAGCAACGACGACGATGAAGTTTCCGTCGACGGAACGCTCTTCGCCGGCGACGACCCGCGCATCGTCCGCATCGACGGCTACCGCGTCGACGCCATCCCCCACGGCCGGATGGTCATCACGCGAAACACCGACGAGCCCGGCGTCATCGGTCTCATCGGCTCCGTGATGGGCAAACACGGCGTCAACATCGCCGGCATGTTCAACGCCCGCGAGACCATCGGCGGCGAAGCGCTGACCGTCTACAACGTCGATAGCGAGGTCCCCGCGGAAGCGAAGGCGGAGCTCGAGGAAGACGAGCGGGTCATCGGCGTCAGCGACATCACGCTGAACGGCCAGAGCTGATCGAGCGTCGATCAATTCTCTATCTTTGTTTAAATATACAGTGTGTAGGGACAGGTTTTCCCAAAATGGTATTATTTATAAGATATTATTAGTAGATTTAAATTCTATTTAGACGGAATTTTTAATAGTATAGATTTCCAACTTGTAGTATGGTGAGAAAACCCACCCGGAGAGGTACCATGTCTGCACTCGCATCGATAATGACGACTTCGGTCGCATTTTCTGGAGGGGTTGTAGCTGATAGGAACGGAGGGCACAACTTCAATCCAAGTAGGTTCGAAGAGGTGTATGATTTCATAACCGAATACAAGAAGGCTGAAAATGATGAAAGAAAGAAGATGGAAGAAGATCTTACTGAAGAAGAGTATAAGGCAGTCAAGGCCTTTAATGTGCCTGTAGAAACGGTAGTATATGAGATCAATGCTTCTGGTCCCCGTAAGGAGTTAGAATCACTAGACACAGTAGAGACTTTAGAGAGTGGAAGGATCAGTACGTCTAGTGTGAACGTACAAAGTTCTCAACGACGCGATAGTGTAGAGCCCGCCGTCATCCGAAAATGGAACAAAGACACTGTGGAAAAAATTATCCGAGAAGACGAGCAAGAATCACTTGCTCTTCATCATAAATTGAAAGAGGGGGCTCACGAGCCAAATTCACAAACACCTACTCAGGCTATTAGAACCACAGGTGTTGTAGACTCCGGTAGCGATACATATTCCCATATTATTGAAGAAAATAGTCCTATGGGTGCAACTACGTATCGGTGGGAACATAAGATCCACTGGGACTGGAGGATATCAGACGGTGGTGGACGTGTTTTTAATACACGGAATCAGCATGGACCTAAGCATACGACATATTTCATGTCCTACCAAGGTAAAACAGACGAATGGGAGGCGATTGAAACTAATGGAAAATCCTCACCAGAGGATGATGTATACCAGGAAGCATACCATTCTTATATTATGGGCCATATGGAACAAGGTGCTCCATCAATAGGTGTATCGGCCTATGAAGGACATCCGTACTCAGAACTTCGAGGAGCAGATGGACCACAGTCATGGTGTGTTGATTCCGGGATCGAGACATGAAAACTGCGTAGGCAGCGACTTGTCATAGACAGCCTTCATGACAAATTTAATTGTTATATTTATAACGTACTTCTGAAAAAGAGACCATAACTGTTTAGTCCGATTAGATATTACTTTCTATAATGGATATGTTAAATATACCACTAGGGCCGGTAGAAATAGCCATCATAATTTCATTTGTGGCGCTTATTTCTATATGGTCGTATAATGATGCACGTAAAAACGATATTAATCGTCCAATTATAGTAAGTTCAGTTATTTTCATTTTATTCTTGAGGGGAGTGATTCCAGGCGCTCTTGGCTTGCTTCTCTATATTCACGTTAGGAACAATTTATGAGTACAATTTCTTGATAGAGTGGTTTGATTCACAGATTACATTATAGAATACAGCCATTATTTTCCAGTCTTTTTGTTGATACTCTTCAGATGCATAATATTTTGTATAGGTTTCTGCATGAGGCGCGCGCGGCAAAAGACCTATCGCTCGGACGAACGATATTGCGCGTATGGACGACGACGTTTCGGTCGACTTCGGCGAGGACGGACTCGTCCCCGCCGTGGCACAGGACGCCGACTCCGGCGAGGTGCTCATGCTCGCGTACGTCTCACCGGAGGCCCTCGAGCGGACCCGCGAGACCGGCCGCGCACACTACTACTCCCGGAGCCGGGAGGAACTCTGGGAGAAGGGGGCGACGAGCGGCCACGTCCAGGACGTCGCGGAGGTCCGGGTCGACTGCGACGCCGACACCCTCCTCTATCTGGTCGACCAGGAGGGTGGCGCGTGCCACACCGGCCACCGATCCTGTTTTTACCGGACGATAGAGGGAGAGCACGTCGGCGAGAAAGTGTTTGACCCCGACGCCGTCTACGAGTGAAATGAGCGAGCGCGTCCCCTCCACTGACGCCGGCTCGGACGCCAGCGTCAGCACTAACGACGGCGAACCAACCCCGCTCGAGACCCTCGAAGCTGCTCGAAATCGCCGTGAGACGGTCGAGGACCGCATCGCAGACCACGGCGAGGAGACCGTCGACGAAGTCGCGACGGCCTATCGCGACGCGACGAAATTACTGGACGACTACGTCGACCGAGCGACCGGAACCGGCAAGGAGAACTTCCAGGCCTACATCGAACTCGAGGGGAAATTCGACGGGCTCGTCTCGAGTCTCTCCGACGACCTCGTCGCGTACGAGGCCTTCGAGGACTCCCTCGAGGCGATCGACAAGCGCCGGCTCAGCGAATCGGACTTCGAGCGCGCTCGCGAGGCCCTCGAGCCGGCCGCCGAGTACGCCGACCTGCTCGAGGAACGCGAGGCCGCCCGCGAGGAGGTCGCGGAGGCGCGCAAGGCAGCCAACAAGCGCTCGCGAGCGCTCGACGACGAAATCACTGAGCGCGAACGGCTACTCGAACTCGCGACCGCCGATCTCGACGCGCCGGTCGAGCGGCTTCGGGAGCCGATCGAGCACTACAACGAGGCCATCCGCGAGGCCGTACAGGAGTACCGGCTCGCGGCCAGCGCACGCGAAGTGTTCGACCTGCTCGAGCGGAGCGCGTGGTACCCGTTCGTGAACTACGAGCAGCCGCCCGACGATCTGCTGGAGTACGTCCGCGAGAATCCGGCGGGCGAGTACACGATTCCGGAATTGCTCGAGTATGCCGACTACTCTCGATCGAAGCTCTCTCACTACGTCGACAGCGCGGACGAACTCAAGCGCAACGTCGCGACCCAGCAGACGTACCTCGACGGCATCGACGCCGAGCCGCTGACGGTCGACTGGCCACCGGAGTCGGCCGGCACGCTGCGTCGACGCGTCCGGGAGTACCGACCCTTCGTCGCTCGCGTCGCCGACGAAGACGTGGTCGCGAGCCTTCGCGAGGTCCGCCTCCTCACGACCGACAGCGACTACGACCGCCTCCAGACCGCGGCGCAGGCCGTCGCCCGGCTCGACCCCGCCGAACGCGAACGGCTGACCGACGGTCGCGTCGCGGACGAACTCGAGGCTCTGCGGGCCGAACGGGAGCGACTCGAGGCGGCGCTCGAGGCCGACGACCTGGTCTGAGCGGTCGCAGTTCGAGCGGCTCATGGTCCGAGCGGCTCGGTTCGTTTGGGCCCCGCACTTTAGCCGTCGGAGCCCGATTTCACTCGCATGAGCAGACACGTCCTCGTCCCGATGGACGACTCCGAGCCGGCGCGGGCGGCCCTCGAGCACGCCCTCGAGTGGGTTCCAGCCGATCGAGTGACGGTCGTTTTCGCGGTCGACGACCTCGAGGCGGACTACGGCAGCGTCGTCTCGGGGGACGACGAACCCGATTTTTTCGCCGAGATCCGGGCGATCGCCGACGAGCACGACAGGGCGGTCGAAGCGACCGTCGTCGACGGGACGGGAGTGGCGGACGCCATCCTCGAGTACGTCGGCGAGGCGGACGTCGACGCGATCGTCATGGGCAGCGAGGGGAAAGCCGGCGTCTCGCGGATGCTGCTCGGCAGCGTCGCGGAGGCGGTCACGCGGCGCGCGGAGATTCCGGTGACGATCGTTCCGTGACGGACAGTCGGAGTCGGTCGAGAGAGCTATGAATGGAATCGCCGATTCTAATGAGAAACAGCGAAAGAAGCGTCCTACTATCGTGGCAACAGGGAATCGCCACGCCCTCCCCAGCCGATTTCTACTCACGGCGGCGGAGCCGCCGTTCGTATGGTTCGCGGAACCGGAGGTTCCGCGCTAACGTTCGCGCCTCACGGCGCTCACTCATCCCTCGCGCAGTGTCCATCGACCGCCCTCACTGTGCTCACGGTTCCCTGCGGTCACCGCTCGCTTTCCGAGGCACTCACTGTGTTCGCGCCTCGCGACGCTCGGCCGGTCGACAGCGCGCGCCACAGCATGCCGGATGGTCGGTCTGGAGCGAGACGTTGCTCCCGTCACTGAGCGTTCGTGGGTGCTGAACGAGCGGCGGTAGAAACCGAATTTAGGCGTCGGCCTTCGCGTCGGCCAGCGCCTCGTACATGTCGTCGACGAGTTCCTCGGCGCGGTCGCCCTCGCGGGCCTCGGCGTAGATCCGGACGAGCGGTTCGGTGCCCGACGGGCGGGCGAGCACCCACGCATCGCCGTGATCCAGCCGGTAGCCGTCGCGGGTGTTGAGTTCGGCGTCGGACGCCTGGGCGTGGTTGGCAGCCGCGTCGAGCATCGCGTCGCGCTCGGCCGTCGACTCGTATTCGACGTTGCGCCGGACGTTGACGTAGCCGTCGTAGGGGGCGACGATCTCGCTGACCGGGCGCTCGGCGACTAACTCGAGAAAGCGCGCTGCAGTGAACGCCCCGTCCCGCGAGAGCCGGTATTCGGGGAAGAAGATGCCACCGTTGCCCTCGCCGGCGACCGGTACCCGCTCGCCGTTGGCCTCGAGTTCCTCGATGCGGGTGATGATGTTGGTCGAGCCGATGGGGGTTAACTCGAGTTCGGCCCCGACCGCGGTGACCACGTCGACGAGTCGCTGGGAGACGTTGACCGCGGAGACGGTGGTGTCGCCGGCCTCGAGTTCGGCGGCGGCGAGCGCGGCGAGCGTGGCGTCGCCCTCGACGTAGTCGCCGTTCTCGTCGAAGAAGATCGCGCGGTCGGCATCGCCGTCGTGGGCGATGCCGACGTCGGCGTCGGTCGCCCGGACGAGCCGACCGAGGTCCGCGAGGTTGTCCGGAACTGGTTCGGGGTCGCGACCCGGGAAATGACCGTCGGGCTGAGCATTAACGGTGACCACGCGACAGCCCAGTTCCCGGAAGAACTCCGGGCTGGTCAACGATCCCGCGCCGTGGCCCGGATCGAGCGCGACGGTGAGGTCAGCGTCGGCGATCACCTCCCGATCCGCTGCCGCGAGCAGCCCGTCGACGTACTCCCGTTTGACCCCGTCGATCTCGCGGACGCGACCCGTCTCGTCCCAGGAGGCGACGGTAAACGACTCCGCGAGTAGCGTCTCCTCGATATCCTCGAGGGCCGAGATCGAGAGTTCGACGCCATCGCTCCCGACGAGTTTGACGCCGTTGTACGGCGGCGGGTTGTGCGAGGCCGTGATGACCATGACCGGCACCCCTTCGCGTTCGGCGTAGGCCTGTGCCCCCGGCGTCGGAACGATCCCAAGGCGATCGACATCGGTACCCGTACTCGCCAGCCCGCTGGCGGCCGCATCGGCCAGCATCTGCCCCGTGTGACGGGTGTCACGAGCGATGGCAACCCGGTCCCCACCGCGACCACCACCCCAGGTCGTCCCCGCCGCTTTCGCGACGCGCAGGACGAACGCGGGCGTCAACTCCTCGTTGGCGACGCCCCGCGTCCCGCTCGATCCGAAGACTTGCATCACGTGGTACTCTAACCGGACCCCCCAAAGGGATTCCGCAAACTGATTCCGACGCGGCGGCCGTCGTCGCCCCGTGTGCCAGCGCAGGACGGAACGTTTTCGTCCCGCCCCCACGACATTCCCGTATGGATTCGATCGAGGAAAAGCGCGTCTACGGCGACCGCGCAGGGGCAGTCACCGCGTACGTCGCGAGCGCAATGGGCATCGTTCGCGTGCGCGTCGCCGGCGACACCGTCGGCGAATTCGGCCTCTGTGAACGCTGTTCGACTCGAGACATCGCGGCGGGCCCCGCCGCGGTCGCCATCGCGACCGACGAAGACGTCCGAGTACTCGCCCTCGAGGACGGAGCCGGAACGAACCGCAGCGGCGGCGACGGCGGTGACGATGAGAACGTTGGCGACGCGTCACTCGCGACCGAGGAGGAGACGTTCGTCGGGACGGGGTTCGGCCCGGCGGTCGCCGTCGGCTACGACGATGACGGCGACCTCCTCGCGGCCGACCCGGACGGTCGCGTCGCGTGTCAAGCCGCGGACTCGAGCGAGTGGACCACGCTCGCGGACGAGACCGTCGCGCCGGTTCGGGCGATCGACGGTGATCTCGTCGGGACAGCGGACGGCGTCTACCGCGTTCAGGACGGCGGACTTAATCACGCCGGACTGACCGATGTGCGTGACGTCTCGGCGGCCGGCGTCCCGCTCGCCGCCACCACGGACGGACTCTACAAGCTCGGCAACGGCTGGATGGCGGTCCTCGAGGGGGGGTTCGACACCGTTGGAGCCGATCCCCGCTCGGAGCCGGGACGGCTTGTCCGCGCGCACGCGGTCACGGACGAGACGATCTACGAGTACGTGCCCGACGACGACGCGTGGCGCGAATCCGATCGATCGACCGATTCCGTGATCGGCTTTAGCTACGGTGAGACGACCTACGCCGTGACGGAGCAGGGGGCCTTCCTCGCGGGCGTGGGGCGTCCCGGAGGGACGGCCCACGTTGGGAGCGACGGGGAGTGGCGGACGCGAACGCTCGGTGTCAGGGACGTGACGGGGATTGCGATCCCACAACGGGAGTGAGATTTGCGACCCAGCGATGTCGGTGAGTGTGCGTCTGAGACCGCCGGTCGGGCGCGATGTCTGACGGACGTTTAACTATACGGGATTATTCTCTGTGAGTATATGAGCGAACTACCACGCCGACGACTACTGGCCGTGACCGGCACCGCACTCACGGGTGCGGTCGCCGGCTGCACGGGCAGCGACGAGGACGCGGGGAACGGTAACGGGAACGGTGACGGGAGCGGAAACGGGGACGGGAACGAGACGGGAGACGAATCCGGCGGACCGAGCGGCACGCTCCTCGGGGAAATCTCCGTCGAGAATCTAAACGACGAATCGCATACGGTCGACGTCATCGTCGAGTTCGGCGGCGATCCCGAACACTGGTCGACCCACGAACTCGCGGCCGACAGCGGCGCGGAACTCGAGCGAAACTGGTCGACAGAACCGGGTGCGTTCAACATCGTGTTCCGGCTCGACGGAGGGGAACCGACCCAGGTCACGCCGGCGAAGTGGAACGATCCAGACTGCATCAACGTCTTCGCGCTGGTCACCCGAAACGGCGAACTGAAGATTCTGAGCGACACCGACGGCGGCGCGTGCGGCGACGGCGATGCGACGGTTGACGACGCCGAGGCGTGATCGAACGGGTCGTGAGCGAGCGATCGGATCGCGTGCCGAGTCGAACGGGTAGTTGCGTCCATTTTGTCACACCGATCGCGACGACGCGTTTTTTGCGGACGGTGCGAGTCGACTCTCTCGGTCCGAGAACGAAAACTGGTTTACCCCCCGGCCTGTCCCACCGACTATGATCGTCAGCGGATCGGCGTCGCAGGCTCTCGCCGCGACGCTCGCTCGAGAGCTCGAGGAATCGCTCGCCGCCGTCGAATACGACCGCTTTCCCGATGGCGAACTGCTCGCGGCCGTCCCGGGACTGGCCGACGCCGACCCGGACCGGGCGGTGATCGTCGCCTCGACCGTCTCGAGCGACGCCCACCTCGAGGTACTCCAGTTACAGGACGCCGCTCGCGAGGCGGGCGTCGAGGAGGTCGTCACCGTTTTGCCGTACATGGGCTACGCTCGACAGGACGCGGCTTTCGAGGCGGGTCATCCCGTTTCCGCGCGGGCGGTCGCCCGTTCGATTTCGACCGGCGCGGACCGCCTCCTCACCGTCAACCCCCACGAAACGGCAGTCTGTGAGTTTTTCGAGCCGACGGCGACGGCCGTCGACGCTGCGGGTCGACTGGCCGAGCCACTGCCCGACGACCTCGTAGAGCCGGTCTTTCTCTCCCCCGACGCCGGCGCAATCGATCTCGCGGAGACAGTCCGGGACACCGCCGGCGCGGGTGAGACCGACTACTTCGAGAAGACCCGACACTCCGGAACCGACGTCGAGATATCCCCGAGCGATGTCGACGTAGCCGACCGAGACGTCGTCGTGGTCGACGATATCATCGCGACGGGGTCCACGATGAGCGAGGCCGTCGACGTCCTGCAGCAGCGAAACGTGGGGCGCGTGTTCGTCACCTGCGTCCACCCGCTGCTGGCCCGCAACGCCGTCACGAAGCTCTCGCGGGCCGGCGTCGAAGCGATCTATGGCACCGACACCATCGAGCGCGGGGTTAGCACCGTCTCGGTCGCACCGACCCTCGCAAGACACCTGTAAGCAAACGATTAAGTAGTCCCCGTCCAGTCACCTAGTTGTTAGCGCGTGGCACGAGGCTTGCTCGGCCACACGAGACGCCGCGGATACCGAACTACATTGACTCGATGCACGGAATCGTCCACAAAACCCTCAAAGAGTACGTCGTCGCCCGGACCGACGACGACACGTGGGATACGATCGTCGAGCGCTCCGGCCTCGAGCCGAAGCTGTACCTGCCCGTCACCCACTACGAGGACGGCGAGATCGACGCCGTCCTCGAGACCCTGTCGACGATGGCCACCCAGAACAGGCGCGCGATCGAACGCGACTTCGGTCGGACCCTGGCGCCGGAACTGCTGTCGACGTTCAGCGCCCACTTGCGCCGCGACTGGGAGCTGCCGGAACTGCTCGAGTCACTCGAGACGGTCACCGACGACGTCGAAGCTGCCACCGAGGGGACCGTGCTGCCTGCACTCTCCTGTCACCGCGAGTCCGACGCCGCGGTCGTCACGTACGAGTCGGGCCGCGACACCCGATACTGCGGCCTTGCCCACGGGATTCTCGAGGGGATCGTCACCGCGTTCGACGCCGACGCGACCGTCGCGGAAACGGCCTGCGCCGGCGACGGTGCCGACGCGTGTCAGTTCCGCGTCGACCTCGAGGCGTGAGACCCCTGCGGTGAGTCAGCCGTCACCCGTTTTCATCTCGAATCGAATTCGTCGGTAGCGATGAGCGCGAACGCCGCAGGTGCGGTCGTGCACAACGGATCGCAGTCACCCCGAGCGTCGAACGCGGGATCCGTCTGAGCCACGGCCGCGATTCCGCTCACGGTCAGCGACGGCGGGCCAACAACGACCCGGCGACGACCATCACAAGGGCAACGAGGGCCGCCGGGACGCCGAAGCCGGGGACCTCCTCGAGCGCCGCGGCCGGCCCGCCGCCGACGCGAACGGTGACGGTCCGCTCACCGACGCCGATCTCGTATCGCCCACTCTCGTCGAACTGGAGGGACGCCTCGACCGTCGTCGACTCGCCGGGTCGGAGCGCCACCGATCGCTCGGCGACGACGCCTTCGGCGGTCCGGAACGCGATGACGGCCGCCGCCGGTCGGTCATCAGCGGATTCGACTGTCGCGGTCGCCGTCACCGACTCGCCGGGATCGATCGTCTCGGAGGAGAGTCGGAGGTCGGAAACAGTCACGCTCGGAGCCGACCGGACGACGGCGGTCAGCCGCTCGGAGCCGACGCGAACCGTGTACTCGCCGGGCTTCGACGGCGTCCACGAGAGACGGTGGTTCGTCCCCTTGCCGGGCGCGAGCGTCCCCTGCTCGTGATCGGCCACTCGGCCATCGACCTGCAGGGTCGCGTCGTAGGTCCCGTCGCGATCGCCGACGTTATCGACCGTGACCGGGATCGACACGGATTCACCGACCGGAACTGCGATTACGTCGCCGTTCTCGCCGCCGGTCGCACCGATCGTCGATGAGTTCCAGCGCGGCCACTCCCGGTCTCCCACGTCGATCGACTCGGTTCCCAGCCCGTACTCGAAAACCGCGACCGGCTGGTCGAATGCCGCTCCGTGCTGGCTCCGACTCCACATCTCGGGAGTCGCTTCGGTCCGAGTGTACCGCTCGGCGGCGGCCCGAACGTCCGTTCCGCCGTACTCCTCGAGCAGGCGGAGGAAGTCCGCCTCGGTTATCTCCCCCTCCCGGGCGTTCAGCGTGCGGAAGACATCCTCGAGCGTTCGATCGCCGTCGGTCGCGAGCCGCAGTCGGCGGTCGATCTCGCCGTAGACGAGCGCCCCCTTCGCGTAGTCGGTGTCCGGGTCGTCCCACGTCGATCGGTCGATCAATACTCCGTCGGCGTACCGTGACCGTTCCCCTCGCTCGAGGAGGTCGCTGAAGTCCCCGAAGTCGGTGCGACCGGTCTCGAGGGCGAGCAGACCCGCGTAGTAGTCTGCCTGGGCCTCGACCAGCCACTCCACTTCGGCGGCGGTGTCGTCGTTCGAATTGGAGAAGCGCTGGCGAACGTGAACGTACTCGTGGAACCAGACCGGGTTCGACTTCTCGAGACGTTCGTCGGCGACGACCCACGCGTCCGATCGGCCGTACTTGAGCCCCGGCGGCCCCCAGTCGACATCGTTCGGGACCGCGACGACGAACACCTCGTCGCTTCGCATCCCGACGTCGAGTCGGCCGCTGGCCGCCGCCAGTGCCGACAGGACCGCCTCGGGTGACTCCCGAAGGGTCGCGGCCTCGGGAACGACAAGCCTGAACGTCTCCCCGTCGACGGTCCGCCGGTGCTCTTGAACCGCACCGAAGAACGCGATGTCGCCGCCGGTCGCACCCGGCCCGTCGACGCGCACCGATTTTTCGATGCCGACCGGATCGGTCTGACTGTACCGGATCGAAACGTCGGGTACCTGCACCACGCCCCAGTCACCGGTGTCGACGAACGTGTAGCCGTCGCTCGACGAGCCGACGGTCCCCTCGTCCCCTGTCCGATCGGCCGGCATCGTGTACCGAATCGTCGGCTCGTCGGTCGATTCGGTCCACTCGTAGGTCTGCTCGCCCGTCCGTTCGAACCCCGTCGTCGACTCGACGGTCGCACCGGGCTGTAACGTGATCTCGAGTTCCGTGACGGGATCCGGCACGCGGAGGGTCAACGCCGCCTCGAAGCGATCGGGCTCCGCCGGCAGGTGCCGGAGGACCGTCGTCCGGTGGAGCACGTCGTCAGAACTGCTCGTCGCCGCCACCGATTCGGTACTCGTTCCGACGGCTGCGAGCGATCCGCTGGGAGCGCTTCCCGACCCGAAGTCGGCGGTCGACGCCGAATCGGCCGCCCCCGCGGGCTCGAGGGCACCGACGCCGGCCGGAAGACTGCCGACGAGTAAGACGACGAACACGAAGACGGCGAGCCGAGATTTCACTACCCGTTGCTGGTCAGTCAGCGCTCAAGACATTTATGGCAGCGATACTGTCACTTCCTGAAGAAGCAAACGGGAGCGAGAACGGTCCTGCGAACGGCAGCCTCGTAACCGGCTACTCCGACGCCTCAGCCGTCGCCAGCGGCTCGATTGCGATCTCGGACATCCACCGTTTTCCGCTCGGGTCGCTCACAGTGCTCGCGACCGCTCTCTGCTCACGGCGGCTCCGCCGCCGTTCGCATGGTATGCGAGACCTCCGGTCTCGCACTATTCGCATGGTCCGCGGGACCAAAGGTCCCGCGCTGGCGCAAAAATCTGGACCAAAAAGCGGAACGGTCGGCTTCGCCTCCCGTTCCGAAAAACACCTTATACGTCCCAACAGCGCTAGTCCGACGCTTCCGCAGCCGCCAGCGGCTCGATCGCGATCTCCATCGTCACACCCTCGACATCCCACTCCTTGCGGTGGCCGTCCTCGACCGCGCGGCGCTCGTCCGCGCGAACCTCCTCGCTGATCAGGTCCTCGTGGTCCGCGACGAGGTCGGCGACGCGGTCGTCGTCAATCTCGAGATCAAGCGCGATCCGCTCTTCGACATCGAGATCGAGATCCTTGCGCATCTCCTGGACCCGGCGGATGACCTCACGGGCGTAGCCCTCGCTCTCGATATCGTCGGTCAGCGAGGCGTCGACGTAGGCGACGCCTCGGTCGTCGCCGTCGGTGCTGAACGCGGTGCCGGCGACGCCGTCAGGCGTCTGAGTGACAAAGGAAACCATCTCGTCGGTGATCTCCTCGCCCGCGTCCAGTGTGTCCGCGACGGCGTCGTCGATCGCCTCGAGGCTCGGTTCATCGATACGGGCCTCATTGAGCGCGTTCATGACCTGGCCGGCGCGGTCGCCGAAGGCCGGGCCGAGTTCGCTCATGTCCGCTTCGGCGCTGTACTGGAGTTCCTCCCAGCGCTCCTCGGGCGAGACGAGTTCGATTTCGCGGGCGTTGAGCCGATCCTCGAGCAGTTCGGTGTGGCGCTCGACGGCAGCGACGACGCGCTGGTCGTCCGCGGCAACGACGACGCGCGGAACCGGCCAGCGCAGCTTGCGGCCGGCCTGCTGGCGGGCATTCGCGCCGGCCTCCTCGATCGCGCGGAGGAGGGCGACGTCCTCCTCGAGCTGTTCGTCCTGCCAGTACTCGTCGACCGCGGGCCAGTCCTCCATGTGGACCGTTGGGTGGCCGTCATCGCCGGTGAGCGTCCCGTAAATCTCCTCACTGATGAAGGGCGCGTACGGCGCGAGCAGGGCGACGCCCTCCCGGAGCACCTGATAGATCGTCGCGTAGGCCGCAGTCTTCGAACCGCTGTCCTCCTCGGCCCACATGCGCTCGCGGACCGCCTGCACGTAAAAGCGCGAGACGTCCTCGACGACGAACTCGAGGAGCGCGTCGACCGCCCTGTCCTGGCGGAACTCCTCGAGATGGTCGGTCATCTCGGCCTTCGTGGACTGCAGCCGCGCGAGCACCCACTCGTCGATCAGCTCGAGATCTTCGTCCGCGTCCTCGAGGGTAGTTTCCTGTGGATCAAACTCGTCTAAGCGCATGTACGGCAGCGGGAACCGGAAGACGTTCCACAGCGTCCGGAGGTGGTTCTCCATCGTCTGCATCCCGTCCCAGTCGAAGCGCATGTCCTCGCCCTGCGGGTTGTTCGACAGCAAGAACAGCCGCATGGTATCCCGGCCGTGGCGATCGATCGCCTCGTGGGGGTCGACCAGGATGTCCTTGGACTTGCTCATCGCGCGGCCGTCGGGCATGAGCGCGTGGCCGTGCATCAGGACCTCCGTGTAGGGGCTCTCGCCGAGCGCGGCGGTGCCCATCCCCAGCTGGGACCAGAACCAGCCTCGAGTCTGATCGTGGGCCTCGAGGATGAGGTCGGCGGGCCAGAGCTCGTCGAACCGGCTGTCGTCCGCGGGGTAGTTCAGCGTCCCCCACGACGCGACGGAGGAGTCGAGCCAGACGTCGAACACGTCGGGAACGCGAGTGTAGGTGGTGTCCCCGTCGGTGATCGTCAGGTCGTCGACCGTGTCCTTGTGGAGGTCGACTTCCTCGGGGTCGATGTCCTGATCGACGCGCTCGACGAGTTCCTCGCGCGTGGAGACGACGATCATGTCCTCATCATCGTCCCGGTCTTCCGGCGTCCAGATCGGCAGCGGAATGCCCCAGTAGCGCTGTCGGGAGACGTTCCAGTCCGGTGCCTCCTCGACGAAGTCGCGGAAGCGGTTGTCGCGAGCCCACTCGGGGTGCCACTCGCTGTCCTCGATGTTCTCGAGGAGGTCGTCTTTGATATCCGTGATCGTGATGAACCACTGGTCGGTGACGATCTGGAGGATTCCCGTGTCACAGCGCCAGCAGTGGCCGTAACTGTGGTGGACGGTGCCCGAAGCGAGCAGCGCGCCCTCGTCCTCGAGGTCGGCCGTGATCTCGTCGTCCGCGTCCGTGACGAACTGCCCCTCGTATTTGCCCGCTTCCGCGGTGTAGACGCCGTCGCCACCGACTGGACAGAAGATCGGGAAGCCGAGTTCGCGGCCGCGCTCGAAGTCCACCTCACCGTGGCCGGGCGCGGAGTGAACCAGCCCGGTCCCGTCGCCGTCGGTGTCGACGTAGTCGGCGGCGTAGACCTCGAGCGCGCCTTCGTGGTCCGGATGATCGGGCACCTCCTCGCTGAGCGGATGCTCGTAGGCCCAGCCGAGCAAGTCCTCGCCGGTGACTTCCTCCTCCACCTCGTAGTCGTCGTAGCGGCCCTCCCGCAGGACCTCCTCGTGTTTCGCCTCGGCGAGGTAGAGCAGTTCCTCCTCGCCGTCTCTCTCCGCACGAACCCCGACGTAATCGCCGTCCTCGTCGACCGCGACAAAGGTGTTCGCCGGGATCGTCCATGGGGTCGTCGTCCAGATGACGAGCGACCCCTCTCGGTCCTCGAGGTCGAATTTGACGTAAATCGAGGGATCCTCAACGTCCTCGTACTCGACCTCGTTGTTCGCGATGGCGGTCTCACAGCGCGGACACTGCGAGATGGAGCGGTGGCCCTTCTCGACTAAGCCGCGGTCGGCAGCGTTCGCAAAGCCCCACCAGGCCGCCTCCATGTACTCCGGCTCGACCGTTCGGTAGGGATCGTCCCAGTCCATCCAGACGCCAAAGTCCTGAAAGTCCGACTGGAGGCCCTCGAGCTGCTCGTCGGCGTAGTCCTTGCACTCCTGGATGAAGTTCTCCTCGCCGAACTCCTCGATGTCCTTCTTGTTCTCGAAGCCCAGTCGCTCCTCGACGCGGGTCTCGATGGGAAGGCCGTGCATGTCGTAGCCGGGGCGATCGGTGACGTCGTACCCCTGCATTCGCAGGAAGCGGATGTAGACGTCCTTCAGCGACTTGTTCCAGGTAGTTCCCATGTGCGCCGATCCCGACGTGTACGGCGGGCCGTCGACGAAGAAATAGGACTCACCGTCCGCTCGGTGCTCGACCGTCTGCTCGTAGGCGTCGACGTCGTCCCAGTACTCGAAGACCCGCTGCTCGAGTTCGTGTGGGTCGTACTGGTCGTCGACCTCGCCGAACCTGCTCATACTCGACCTAATCGCCTCCGGTAGTAAAGAGGAATCGATATTGCAGGTCGCTCGCGTCGATGTCTCGAGAAATCGAACGGCGTTTTCGGCCGCTCAGATGTACTTCGAGAGGACCTTCTGATAGCCCAGTCCATACGCGCCAGCGTAGAGCATGACGCCGCCGAGGAGAGCCATCCACATTGCGATCATCGCCTCGCCACCCCCGAGGTGCTGGAGGCTCGCCTGTTCGACGAGGACGCCGCCGACCGTCAATACACCGGCGACGACGGTGTAGACGACCAGTGTGAGTGATTCCACGAGTAGTTCAGGATCGAGCGTTGGCATTACCCTGCTGGTACCCACCCACAGAAGGTAAACCTGTCCCCTCGAGTGCGACACGACCACATGGACGGAAGCCGCATCGAATCGACCGGTCTAAGCGCCTGCGGTCGTATCTCGGTATGTGCCCGCGACCGACCCCGATACCGATGCCGAACCCGACTCGGCAACCGCAGAATCCCCGGCCTATCCGAGCGACCGAAACGTCCTCGAGCCCGACTGCACACGCTGTTCGGCACTCGTCGAGTCCCGCGAGTGCATCTCGTGGGGAACCGGCCCGCTCGAGGCCGACGTGGTCGTCGTCGGCGAAGCGCCGGGATACGGCAACCCCGACGCCGACCGCTGGCGGGGCGGCAACTGGACCGGCAAGGCCTACACCTCGAGACACTCCGGTCGGCGCATCCGTCGGATGGTCGAGCAGATCGGCTACGGCGACGACGCCTATTACACGAACGCGGTGAAGTGTTTTCCAGCGAGCGAGGAGCCACGCTCCTCGGAGTCGGCGAACAGTGAAACCGTGAGCCAGGATCCCGAGGACCCGACGAGTAATCGCGAACCCACCCCCGAAGAGCGCGCGAACTGTCGGACTCATCTCCTGACTGAACTCGAGGAGGTCGATCCGACGGTCGTCCTCGCGACGGGAAAGCACGCGACGAAGACCGTGTTAGCGGCCGAAGATCGGACGCTCGAGGGCTTTATCGACAGCGTGCTCGAGCCGGTCCGCTGCGAGCGCCTCGACGTGTGGCTCGTTCCGATCCTGCATCCGTCCTATCAGGACGTCTGGATCGGCCGGCTCGGGTTCGAGCCCGATGAGTACCTCGAGGCGATCGGCGAGACGCTCGACGAACTGTGTGGACCCTCCGGCAAGCGGTAGCGGGTGAATACGCTGCAAAAACAAGCTTCCGGCTGCGGATGCTATTCCCGTCACAGTACCGCTTTCGCCGTCCAGCGCTCGACGGAACCCGGCGATCGATTCGAGTAGTCGGGTAACCTTCATACGGCGAGCCAACACACACTCGAGCATGAGTACGATCTTCAGTCAGATCGTGGAGGGGGAGATCCCCGCGCGCATCGTGTACGAGGACGAGACGACGATCGCCTTCCTCGACGCCAACCCACTGGCACCGGGCCACACGCTGGTGATCCCCAAAGACGAGTACGAGCGGCTGAACGACGTTCCCGAAGACATTGCGACGGATCTCTACGCGACGATCCATCGCATGGTCCCCGCCGTTGAGGAGGCTGTCGACGCCGACGCGACCACCGTCGCGTTCAACAACGGCGAGGAGTCCGGACAGGAGGTTCCACACGTCCACTGTCACATCGTCCCCCGGTTCGAGGGCGACGGCGGCGGCCCCATTCACGCCATGTTCGGTGGCCCGGCCGATCTCGAGGACGACGAACTCGACGACATCGCCGACGAGATCGAGTCTCGAGCCTGAGACGGTCTGCTGTACCGATGTCCCGGAGCAACCGCAGGACGGTTCGCGGTTGCTCCGGAACTGACTGACAGCAGTCCGTACGATTCGATCGGTGAACGGCGCAGCTCGAGGGTGCCGTGACGTTTTTACTCTCCGCGCGTGAGCCTCGCGTATGACCATCGCCGGCATCGTCGCCCAGTTCCGCGCTCACCCCGTCGCCACGGCCCTCGAGCTGGGCAGCGTCCTCGTCTGCTGTCTACTGTTCGCGGGAACGTTCGTGCTCCTCTCGAGTGGCGTGCCGACCGGCCGGGGCGATCCGTGGCTGGCGCTGATCGGCGTCGGCGTCGCGTTCGTCCTCTTCTGGACCGTCGTGGTGCCACTGTACGAACGGACGCTGTAGACGTACCTTTTTACGCTAAAAAGGCCGCCTTCACGGGCTTCGCCCGTTCCGGCGGTGTCGTTCGAAAGCGCTCAGCGCGCTTTCGTGACTG
>NZ_JBHDYC010000013.1:0-123023 GCF_041894845.1 Natrinema sp. H-ect4 | reverse complement strand
TCCCGAGGCTTGACCTCGGGGCCAGTTCACAACGAGACTATTCGTCTCGCCAAGGAAGGTGTTGACTGGAACTCGATTTCCCCTCGTCTCGAAGACGACGCCGACCTCGTGAAGAACACGACTCAACGCATCGTCGCCAAGGCACTCGAGGCGATAGAGAACTACTACGAGTACGACGACTACGGCAAACCCAGCCACACCAAGGACGGCACCTACCCTCTCCGAGCGAACTTCACGGAGGGGTATAACCTGTCGCTCACCGACGACGGCGACGTGGTGTTCCGCATCAGCGCGAAACCCTACAACCACGTCAAGGGCATCCTCGAAGGAAGTGACGCCCACCTCGACCTCCTCAAGACCGCACTCCAAGGCGACGAGTGGAAGGTCTCAACATCGGAGACGCTGTGGAATGACGGGAAGCCAGAACTCCACGTCAACATCCGCAACACCGAGCAAACCGTCCGAGACAAGCAGGACTCGCGGACGGTCGTCGGTGTGGATGTGAACGAGGACAATGTGGCGCTCACCGCGCTCTCAAAGGATGGCGTCGATGACTCGCTGGTTATCGACTTTCCCGAAATCAAGTTCGAGCGCCACCGCTACTTCACGATGCGAAAGCGCTTGCAGAACGCGGGGAAGGACAGCATTCACGACACGCTCGAAGGGCGTGAGGAACGGTTCGTCCGCGACCGACTCCACAAGGTGTCTCGGCACATCGTGGAGTGGAGCCAGCAGTTCGAGAAACCGTGCATTGTCTTTGAAGACCTCAAAGAGATGCGCGATAGTATCGACTATGGCACGCGGATGAACCGGCGCTTGCACCACCTCCCGTTCCGTGCCCTTCAGTTCTATACGTCGTACAAGGCGTCGTTCGAGGGCATACCGACTGGTTGGATTAACCCTGAGTACACCAGCCAGCGGTGTCCGATGTGCGGACACACGGAGCGAGCGAACCGCAACAAGAAGCGGTTCAAGTGCAAAGACTGTGAGCATCAAGACCACAGCGACCGTGGTGCAAGCGTCAACATCGCCGTGAAAGGCATCGAGAAGCATCAGAATTGGAATGTGCCCGCTCTCAACAGCCTTCCCCAAGTTCGGAAGGTGCGACGGCGGGCATCGGAGGCTGTGGACGCCCCGACCGCAACCCACTCGTCCGTTCGAGACGACCGTGACCCATCTCGGGGTGTGGCGTCGAGGATGGTGGGAGTGTCCGATTAAACTGCGGGAAGATAGAAGCCTCGGGGCTTGACCCCGAGGCGGTTCACAAAGAGGAGCACGTCGGGACAGCGGTCGCCATCGGACACATATCGCATCTGCTCGCCAATGTTCCGCCGTCCGCAATCCTCTCTGGCTTGTCCTCGAGCGCCGTACGAACCGGTCGATAGCATCCTCGCCAGCTTCCTGCGGTATTCGACAGGTGGTTCGAGTGAGGCAAGTTCACACTCGTCCTCGTCGTGCTCGTCTGGTATCGCGACGGACGCTCGGTCTCGGCCGCCTCCGACGTGGCCTCGAGCGACGATCCAAACTGCAGCGTGACTGGGCAGTGAGTTGGAAACGCCCCGATCCGAATTCACAGATAAACTGCCAGTAACTCGTCCTTTCGAGTCAGTAACCACGGTACAGCGGGTCGGACAGCCGCTGGTCACTGTCTTGTGATCCGTCGGACGGTCTCCGTTGTCGGCATGAAGTCGAAAGCAGGCTCTAGTAGGTGACTCGAAACAATGATCACCCGACGATACCCCTCGAACGAGTCTGGAGCATGGCGCACGATTCATTGCCGAGTACGGACGACGCCGCTCAGGGACGGGTGAGTAGCAGCGACCTCGAGCGAGCAACCGCCTCGCCGCCGGTCACCGTCCGCTGTGAAGGGGTCACCCACAAGTACGACGACTCCGGGATCCGGTCCACGTCGTCGCGAACCGTCACCGCGCTTCAGGATATCTCGTTTTCGGTCCGCGCCGGCGAGGTCGTCGGTCTCGTTGGTCCGAGTGGTAGTGGCAAGTCGACAGCGCTGCACATCGTCGGGGGGCTGCTCAAGCCCAGCGAGGGGATCGTCCACGTGCTCGACACGGATCTTCCGTCGCTTTCCGACGCCCAGCGGACCCGACTGCGCCGCGATCACATTAGCTTCGTCTTCCAGCAGTTCCACCTGCTGCCGTCGCTGTCGGCCCGTGACAACGTTGCCCTCCCACTGATCGAACGCGGCGTCGGACGACGCGAGCGCCAGCAGCGGGCGGCCACGTTACTCGAGCAGGTCGGTCTCGGAGATCGAATGACACACAAGCCGGGCGAACTCAGCGGCGGCGAACAACAGCGCGTCGGTATCGCACGGGCGCTGGTGACTGATCCTGAGATCGTTCTCGCCGACGAGCCGACGGGCGAACTCGACACCGAAACGGGCGACCGTGTTCTCGAACTGCTCGCCGACGTCGCGGACGATCGGACGGTACTGGTAGCGACCCACGATGAGCGGGCGATAGAGGTGACCGACCGCGTCCTCAGACTGCGTGACGGGGGAGTGACGACCGATGAGCGACGATAGCCCGGTGAGATTGGATGGCTGAGGAGACGCCGGAGCGGGATCAGAAACGGGCTCGCAGTGACCGACTTCGACGGTGGATCGGGCTCGTCCGGCTTTCGGTGGGCCGCCAAGTCGAGCAACTCCGCCGCCTGCCGAGACAGACCGCGGTGACGGTCGCCCTCGTCGCACTCACGATCGCGTTACTGGTAATCGTAACCGGAATCGCTGCGGGTCTCGCCGTCGATTCGACGGCTGACGAGGAGGCCGATGTCCGCGTTATCCCCGAGGGCGGCGGCACGCTCTCGTCGGTCGTCAACGTCGAGAGTGCGCGACTCGGAACCGTCCACAATACGACGGCAACAATCGAACGCCGTGACGGGATTGCATATGCGACCCCAGTACTCACGGAAGTCGTCCAGGTCACCACCGCGGGGGAAAACGAATCTGAAACCGTCTTCGCGATGGGTGTCGTACCGCCGGACGAACCGACGACGATCAACGGTATCTCGACCGCCTCGCTCGAGCCGGGAGATCCCCATTACGCGAACGGCAGCTACGACGGGCCACAAACAGGCGAAATCGTACTGACGGATGCTGCAGCCGACACGGTCAACGCGTCGGCGGGAGACGACCTCGCGGTTCGGAGTCCAACGGTCGATACAATGCTCCGCTCAGGCACCGACAATCGATCCCCTGCATACACCGTGACCACGGTCGAAGACACAGCGGCCAGCGACCTCAGCGGCGAGCTTCCGCTCGTCGTACTCCACCTGAGCGAACTCCAGGCAATGACGGGCGCCGATGACGCCGATCTTGCCGATCAAGTGCTCGTCGAAACCGAGTCGGGTGCGTCGACGGCGGTCGCCGAATCCGCGGCCGCAGATGCATACCCGAACGCGACGATTCAGTCTGGGGACGAGGGTGGGGTCACGTCAATCCGGAGCGACGACTTTGCGCTCGCGACGAGTCTCGTCGCCCTCGTCGTCGCGGTCGTGATCTGTGCGTTGTTCGTTGCGACCTCGTCGGCGCTGACGATCGACCGCGACCGACGAACCATCGCGGTGCTCGCAGCGGTCGGCTTCTCGGTCCGCTCGCGGCTGGCCATCGTCGCGATCACGACGCTCAGTCTGACGCTGGCTGGCGCGGTTGCCGGCGTCGTCCTCGGTATGGCCGGTATTTCGTTCACGAACTACGTGGCGACGGCGACCGTCGCACCGGGGCCGATTGCGATGTCCCGACCAGCATTCGGTCCCTACGCCATCGCGGTCGCCCTGGTTGCTGGCATCCTCGCGCTCCCATATCCGCTGTACCTCGTCGCTCGAACGAACGTCGTCACCGAACTGGGTCGATAGCCATGTGCGGGCTCTTTACCAAAGGACGCGCGGTCGCGCGGCTCGCGATCAGCCAAGTGCGTCATGAACGCGGCCGGACCGTGCTCGTCGTCCTTGCCATCGCGCTGGCCGTCCTCGCCGTCACGCTACTGGCGAGTCTCGGGCTCGGTGTCCTGCAGACCGGTGAAGAACGGTTCGACCAGGCCGAACAGGACGTCTGGATCTCGGGTGAGGCCGTCGAACTGACGGCGACCGGGAGTGTCGAAAACCCGATCACTGATTCCCACGACCTCGCCAGCGACCTCGAGGAGCGAGACGACGTCGAGGCGGCGACGCCGCTCGCGTTCCACGCGGTCTATGTCGGGACAGAGCCGGACGACCTCGAGCTCGTGACGAGCGTCGGCGTTCCGGGGACGGGGAGTGATACTACCGAGGACGGTGAGGGTTTCTCCGAGGGAGATAGCCACTATGCGAATGGCAGCTACGACGGGCCGATGAGTCAGGAGATCGTCATCGACCCGCAGACAGCTGAGCTGTTCGACATCGGCGTCGGCGACGCGCTCTACGTCGGGACGAGTCAAGCGAACGCTGCGGACCGTGAGTTCGAGGTCGTGGGAGTCTCGTCAGAGTACTCGCAGTTTCTCGGGACGTCGACGGTGACGATGCCGCTCAGCGAGTTACAGGAGATCGCCGGCACGACGGGCTCTGACCGGGCGACGTTCGTGACCGTCACGACGGCGGACGGTGTAGACCGAGCCACCGTCAGTGAGGACATCCAGCGGTCCTATCCGGAGTACGACGTGCGGACGAGCGACGAACAGTTCGAGTCAATGCTCCGAGAGTACCTGCTGGTGCTGGCCAGCGGCGCGACGCTCGTCGTGCTGGCACTGGTCGCCGGAATCGCACTGACGACGAACACCCTCGTTCTCGTGGCCGTCCAGCAGCGCGAGGAGATCGCGGCCTTGCGGGCACTTGGTCTCTCGCGCGGACTGATCGCCGGCGTGGTCGGCGGTCAGGGGTTCGCACTTGGTGCGATCGGCGGGCTCCTCGGCCTCCTCGCCACGCCGGTGGCCGCGTTCGCACTCGACCGCCTGGCCACCTCAGTCGTCGGGTTCGAGAATCTGCTGCGAACGCCGCCGAGTATCTACGCGGCCGGGCTTCTGATCGCAGTCGGCATCGGCACGCTCGGTGCCGTCGTCGCCGGCTGGCGTGCGGCGCGGTACGCCCGCGTCGACAACCTTCACACGTGACTTACACATCGCCTTGGAACACGAAGGCGAGTGCACTCAAAAGGAACTCGCCAAGAAGACTCATCTATAGTGACCGTTAGAACTTTTTACTCAGGCGTTATTGCTATGTGTAGTGGATCATCTCGACGAAATCTCTGTCGAGGAATTACAAGATACCCTCGACAATGTGGAAGGGAAGAAGCCGACACAACGGCTATTAGCAGCAATAGCATTCAAAAATGGCCTCACACAGACTGAACTAGCCGAGTGGTACGGCGTTCAGCGACGAACAATCTATAGCTGGCTCAAGCGACTCGACACCGACGAGTCGCTTGAGCAGGCTGTTACTGATGCTCAACGATCTGGGAGAAAACGGAAGCTTTCAGAAGAAGAGCAAAAAGAGTTTGAGGAAACAGTCCACGAATCTCCCGAGGAAGTTGACTTTGATGCGCCGGCGTGGACGCCGTCTCTCGTTCAACAGTATCTTGACGAGACGTACGGTGTCGAGTACTCAATCCCGAGTTGTCGGCGGTTGCTCAAAGAAGCGGGATTGAGCTTCCAAAAACCACGCCGGACAGCCGCTGAATCTGAAGCTGAGGAACAAGAAGCGTTCCGCGAGGAACTCAAAAAAAGCGGCGGGAAATGGACGCCACAGTAGTCTGTATCGATCAAACCAAGAAATCCGTCCAAGTTGAGC
Source organism: Natrinema sp. H-ect4 (assembly GCF_041894845.1). NCBI lineage: Archaea > Methanobacteriati > Methanobacteriota > Halobacteria > Halobacteriales > Natrialbaceae > Natrinema > Natrinema sp. H-ect4. The sequence continues at coordinate 117,245 of NZ_JBHDYC010000013.1, read as the reverse complement.
CGCGTGCCGCGTGGTTTCCTCGCGGCACGCGACCGTCTGTTGAATTGTCCGGACAACGCGACTGGACGTGTCTCTTAGGCGCGATCACTGAGGACGGTGATCGCTTCTTCTCTCGATTTGAAGAGTACGTTACCGCCGATCACGCCAAACATTTCATTCTCGCATTATGCAAAGAGTTCGAAGATGACCTGATTATTGTGTTGGATGGAGCGCCGTATTTTCGGGCGTCGGCCGTCACGGACCTGGCGGCCCGTGACGACCTCGCCTTCGTGACATTACCAGCGTACTCGCCAGAGCTAAATCCCGTCGAAGAGTGCTGGAGACAACTCCAAGCGGCACTCAGCAACCGCTTCTTTGACTCACTTAACGACCTCACAACAGCGATTGATACAGCTCTTAATCGAATCTCTGTACCAGAAGTGAGTAATTATTTCTAATTTCTACTATAGTAACATGGACTATTCGAAATGCGGCCACCCAGCTCAAAGACGAAGATCTAGTTAATGAACGAATATCCATCCAAGATGCTCGTCAGCGCCTCTATTCCATCTCCGAGTGAGTGTTGTAATCCGCTGAGCAGTCTACTATTTTTCTACGAGGAGAGAATCACTCCGTTTACGGCGGGCGTGAATCCGACAGTTCCTTCACGAACCACGTATCGACGCTTATGCGGATATTTAAGCGGTACTGGTTCATAACATGACATACACCGAGGCGGTCACACCGCCCACCCAATTGCACAATATCGGGACTCTGAGACCCAGAACGTTCGAGATGCCCTCTCGAACCGCTGTGGTGTCGCGGTCAGCAAGATAACTCCGAGTCCCCTACCGGGATAGGAGTAACGGCGGTGTGGCCCCGCCAGTAGTCCAGTCATGCCGACCGGGTTACAAACCAGCAAATATCCCAACCCAGCGGTGCGGTGCCGTGGGAAGCCTCGCCGTCGTCGGGCTCCGCCCGACTGCTTGAGGGAGCGAAGCTCCCTCTCCGTTTACGGCGAGGAGGAGGTCACATTGGTCGTTCCCCTGGAGTGTTGGGTTACGGAGTACCAAGCAGATATCAACGCGGCCGCGAATATCGCCGGACGCGTGAACTGTCTCGGGGTCAAGCCCCGAGGCACTCGCCTCGGACCGCCTGTAGATCCATGGGGGGAGAGCGTTCCTTGGAAACCAGAGCGCGATGACTCGCCACGGAATGGGAGCCGTTGTGACACGGCCACAGGACACCGCACGCCGAGTCAGCAATCCCGACAGACGACGCTTGCGGCCTTCGAATCCTGAAACCTCCGACGCGAGGCTTCCCTTGTAGGAAGCCCCGCCCTGTAGGGCGGGTGAGGATGTCACTGTCCTAAGGGCGCTTGGAAGACTCTATAGGGAATCGTCTCGTTCTCTCGAACAACCGTGCCAACGTTTGGCCGAACAGAATCTGGGAAGTGGCACATCGTCGGTCCTGATGGGTGCCGATATGGGCGAGCGTTTACTGACGAGACTGAGGACGCGCCCGACAAGTCGGTTACAGCAACAGATATTGTCACATACGAACCACCCGGATCACCAGACAACAGTCAATCTCGTTCGAGATCGCTCTCTTCGAGAGGAGACTCTCTTCTACAGAGCCAGAACGATAATCAACGAATTGTCTTCCCGAGTGACGTTCGCGAGAGCAGTTCTGAAATGTGTCGTTCATGCCGCTTACAACTAGACCACCATCAGAAACGGCGATCACGGGTCATCACTCAGCTCAAGCGAGTAACGCCGATTCGCGACGGTGGCTGGAACCCAGTCGAGCAAGATACCAGACGCCCCTGTAATTGGTGTCGGGCCCATGAATTCACCACCTGGCACAGTGATGAGCTCAGCTGTACAGTCTGTCCAGCCTGTGGCCGACTCTTCGAGACACCACTTGGTGAGCCAACTGCCGAGAATCAGCCAAAAGCTACCCGCTTACCGGATACTCCAACTGAGCCGGTTGAACCGATCGTGTTCGGAACATCACTCCCAGACTACGACCCCACCGGGCTGGTGGGGAGCAATCGGCCGCTGATCAAATACCGCGACAAGCACAAATATGCTGAGCTGGTATTCGAACTCGAGCGGACTGGCCACGCGTTCTCAGCCGAGGGGATCGCTGCACTTGAACAGATTCGCTCGAACTACGCCGACCAAGTTGCTGACAACGATACCCACCAGACGGATGTCACGCTAGAAATCGGTATGACTCCACGTACGGTAACGATCAAGGGGATATTCCCCGAGGATAGTTCGTCAGTGATCGGAACGTGTTGGGACATCGTGAGCGATCCGACCAAGTGGTTCCCGATCGGGTGGCCAGAGCAGGGATGGATCCACCGCCGATCAGCGGATCCCTCTATCCCTGGTGACGAGCCCGTTGTGGATGCCTTTCCCCGCCTTCAGACACAGACACCAGCTAACTCAGTTGACCTCGAGACGATTCGACAGGTAACCGAGCCAGGCCGCTATGACCGAGGAACCCGCTACTACGAACGTGGATCGGTGACGGATATCGAGTACGTCGACGATTCCCTCCAGGCGACAGTCCAAGGGAGCCGGCCATACGATGTCCAGGTCACACTCTCACAGGGAAGCTATGTCAGTGGCCAATGTAGCTGCCCCGATGATGCGGTGCCCTGTAAGCATATCGTCGCCGCCGTGTTAGCTAGTGGCGACGTTGAATCCGTCGGCGATAGTCAATCGCTCGACACCCTCCTCGAAGCGGCGTCCGCTGAAGAGCTTCGGACCGTGCTTGCTGAGTTCGCGAACGAAGATCTGAGACTCCGGAAACACCTCTATGAGGTGCTTGGCGAAGACTGAGTGCAGTACCCAGCGGAGTTGTTCTCCACGTTCTCGAGTCCAATTACGAACAGTCACAGACTACTCGGCGTGGAACTCCTGGGGAGAACTGAACTCGGTAAGATCCTCAATACGAGCCTCGAGTTCGTCAATTTCCTCGCGTAGTTCAGCAGCTTCAGGGTCGTCACTGGCCGCCAATTGATCCTTGAGTCCCTGCAATCGCGTTTCCTTGTGCTCTTCGTCGACATCCGTTTTCCGGACGTATTCGCGGTCTTCGATCTCATAGACGTCACTTGGCCTGAGTTCCGTGACCTCGAGGGCCTCGTCGACCTTACTGGAATCAACGCTGGTAACGCGCTCGCGAGGAATGCCAGCGTCCTCGAGGGTAGTGAGCACATCCTCTTCATCCCGTAACGATCGATATTCACGGCTGGTCCGCTGCACCGAGCCGAACTGGGCGTGAATGGGCTGATCGTGGTGGATCCGCTCGAGTAAAATGTCGGCCACGTCCTGTCGGAGATCGTCGGCATTGCGTTGCACGTCAGAGAGCAGCGTATAGAGGTTCACCAGTGTGGCTGTCTCGAGTCCACTGAGATCGGTCACATCGTGGCGCTCGAGCGCATCAGTGAGGAGCAAAGTATCGGCATAGACAGCAAGGTCTGGTTCAGTCCGTTCACGTTCGGTCTCAGTCTCCGGCGCCTGGACGAGCCGAGAAGGGCCCGGTTCGTCACTCTCGTGGATCAATCCCTCACGCTCATCGATCTCAAAGCGGGGATGCAGACTCAGAACGGCTGGATAGGGGTCTGCGTCGGACGGTAAGCGCTCGAGGTCGAACGCATCGGTTGCATCGCCGATTCGACGGGCAAGCGTCTCGAACTGCTCGCGTTGGAGTGGACGCTTCTCCCCAGAGTCGAGAAGTTCGATAACGATCCGATGCTCCTGGACATCTGTGATCTGAATTGACATCCTCCCGCGCCTAAAGACGCGGGAATCCCACGGCACCGCACCGCTGGATTGGGATATTAGGGTTTGCAGTCTACCACCGCTTCCCGAGGTTGGAATCCTCGGGAGAGGTCATGAAGGTAGACGCCGGGCTGTGCCAACCAGCCGGTACTCCTATCCGCGTCCAAACTGGACGCTGACTCAGAGTTACTTTCGTCGTTGATGTTGAGACGGATGTTCTCCGCCCCATTCACGTCAGCGTTAAATGCGGCGTCACAGTCCTCACAGACGTACAGACCACGTTCAACACGCTGATTATCGTCTTCTCTACCACAGGTGCAACACGTCTTGCTCGTGTCGCGCTCTGACACTTCTACGACTTCGATGCCCTCGACCTTGGCTTTGTATTCGAGGATGTTTGTGAATCGGTCGAATGCCCACCCGTGCAGGTCGAGGTTTCCGTGCTTCCCCCAGTTCTTCGCCTCGCTGTTCTCGTCCTCACGGACACCAGCGAGATTCCCGACGTTGATTCGGCCAACTTCTTTCTCGACACACCGTTCAACGATGTGTTTGGCAAGACTGTGGAAGAAGTGCGTGCGGCGCTCCGACCACTTCGCGTGGAGACGAGTTGCCCTCTCCCCGTCTGAATCGTCACATTTGGCTATTTCTTTCGGGAAGTAGTACCCGTCCTGTTTCAAGCGGTTTCCGGGGCACAAGTCGGCTTCCTCGGTACTGTACGCAACAGCCGCGAAGTTATAGATGCCAAGGTCGATGCCCGCCGTCTCGTTGCCGGGAGCGTTGGGCGTCCCGATTTCGTCTTTGCAGACGAGGTGGAGTTCCCATCGTCTCTTTGCCTTGTCGTAGACGGCGCGAACCTGTTGCAGGTTCTCGACGGTGACGCCGGGTCGTGTTTCGTATTCGACAAGGATGTATTCCCACGCTTTGGGATGTTCCTTGTGGTTCGCGCCCTTCGAGAGTCGGACGCGATTATTCTCCGTGTCGTGACGAATGCCGTTCTGCTTCCACGTGACCGTTGAACGAGGGTGTTCCTCGTGGACGCGGTTGCCGTCTTGGTCGTAGTAGTTTTTCTTGCGGTAGCCGGGCGGATTCGCTCGATTATCAGACTTCCTCTTCCCGTACCACGAGTTGAAGGCTTCAGCGAGTTCCTCCAGAACGCGCTGACTGGACTGGCTATGCAGTCCTTTGTATTTGGTATGACCTTTCAACTCGTCTTTGAGGTCGCCATGGTCGGGGATCTCGCCCGTCTCCTCCCATACTTGATGGGAGTGGTAGTTGGCGACGTTCCAGAGTTTGCTGGCGCTCTACCCGTGCCGGTCAAGCGGTTCCTCTACCTGTGAGTGGTTGAGGATGTTCGCTCGGTGAGTGCGGTGGATTTCCAACATCACGGAACGCCTGTATAATCGGTTATAATAGCTTTTCTTGTAAAGATTCGGATTAAGAACGATGGAATATCCGGCCCTGCCATTGATGGTGGGTTGTGGAGGTGTTGTCAGATTCATCCTGACCCTAAAGGGTCGGTATTCTCCTCGATTCTGTATAAACCGGCAACTATCCCAACCCGCGGTACGGGAAGCCTAGCCGTCGTCAGGCTACGCTCGACTGCTTGAGGGAGCAACGCTCCCTCTCCGTTTACGGCGAGGAGGATTCACAGGTCCATCCCACCGTTGACATCGATCACTTCCCCCGTCACGTACGAGGAGTCCTCGCTGGCGAGAAACCGAACGACGGCCGCGATGTCCTCGACGTCGGCCAACCGCGCGAGCGGGATGCCGGCGATGATCCGGTCGAGCACTTCGTCCGGGACGCTCTCGAGCATGTCGGTCGCGGTGAAGCCGGGCGCGACGCAGTTGGCCGTCGAGCCGCCCTGGGCGAGCTCGAGGGCGATCGTTCGGGTGAAGCCGAACATGCCGCTTTTCGCGGCGGCGTAGTTGGCCTGGCCGAAGTTGCCCTGTTTGCCGACGACGCTCGAGATGTTGATCAGTCGGCCCTCCTCGGCGTTCCAGATATCGTCGTAGAACAGTTGAGTACAGTTGAACATGCCGCCGAGGTTAACGTCCATGACGCGGTCCCACTCCTCGCGGGACATCTCCGTGAACTGCTTGTCGGCCGTGATCCCGGCGTTGTTCACGAGCACGTCGGCCGGGCCGAACGCCTCGTGACAGATCTCGACCATGTGTTCGACCTCGGCGCGATTGGAGACGTCGGCCCTGGCCGCGACGGCAGACCCGCCCGCCGATTCGATCGCATCGACGGCGTCGTGTGCTGCCCCTTCCGATGATCGGTAGTTAATGACGACGTTCGCACCTTCCTGACCGAGATACTCCGCGATACCCCGACCGATTCCCTTCGCCGAGCCCGTAATCACACAGGTACGACCATCCATGGACATGAGTCGAACATTCAACGTCCGATGGTAAATAACGACCCGTTAGTTATCAAGATATCGTGGCTGAAACAAATCCGACTCGGAGCTGGTGGCAACGCTGTATAGCCCCGTCGAGCAGTGCCGAATCGGGCGTAGTTCACCGCCGATCCAGTTGTGCTGTCGAGTGAGTCGCAGACGTGAGTGACCGACCGCTACGGAGTTCGATCTCTGGAGACTCTACGGGCAGGAAAATCGAAACGGGAACCCGTGGAGAGGGAAACGGGGTGAGCTACTCGTCTCGAGCCTGGTCGATCCAGTCCTCGATCCGGCTGGGCGAGATCCCCGTTTCGGCGGCGAGTTCGGCGACGTCGGCGGCTGCGAGCTGATCGAACGTCTCGATCTCGGCCGCGGCGAGGTCCTCCGCGTACGCTTGCCCGACGCCCGTCAGATCGGTGAGATCGTCGGTTTCGGACTCGATCTTGGAAGCGGCCTCCTCGCCGGCGACTTCCTCGACGACATCCTCATCGACAGTCATCTCGCCCGGCTCCGCGGGCTCCGCCTGAACGTCTTCTTCGGCGCGCTCGACGATCTCGTCGTCCGAGCGGTCGCTCGTCTCGGACTCGAGAGCAGTGTCGGCAGCGGCGTCAGTGTCCTCGGATTCTAGCGTCTCGGGTTCGGACTCCACGTCGGTGTCGGTCGACCGGGCTTCGAACCAGTCACAGACCTCCGGCCAGAGTTCCTCGTGGCTCCGCGAGGAAACGGACATCCCGATGTGACCCGTCGCGAACTCGAGGATCTCGGTGTCGGTCGAGGAGACCGTGTCGTTGAACGGCTTGGACGCCTCCGGCGGGATGAGGTGGTCGTACTCCGCGACGATCTGGAGGACGGGCATGTCGATATTCGTGATATCGACGTGTTCGCCGCCCAGCTCGAGTTCGTTCTCGTAGAGCTTGTTCTCCTGGTAGATATCCCGGATGAACTCCTCGTAGGCGACGCCGGCCATGTCGATACCCTCGTCGAGCCAGCGCTCCATGCGAGCGAAGTTCTCGACGAAGTCCTCGTCGTCCATGTTGTCGTAGAACCGGACGTACTTCGTCACGTTGTTCGCGACGGGATCCATCAGTGCGAACCCGATATCGAGGAACTCCGCGGGAACGTTGCCGAAGGTATCGGTGACCCGTTCGGGGTCGTAGTAGTCCTCGCCACCCCAGAGTTCGAGGACGCCGCCGTCGCCGTCGAAACAGAGGCCGGCGGCCATCAGCGCAAGGTTCTCGACTTTCTCGGGGTACAGCGAGGCGTACATGGCCGACTTCGTGCCGCCCATGCAGTAGCCGAGGATATTGATCGAATCCCGCCCGGAGCGCTCGCGGACGACGTCGACGCAGTTGTCGATGTAGCGGTTGACGTAGTCGTCGATGGACAGCGAGCGATCCAGCTTGGAGGGCTCGCCCCAGTCGATCAGGTAGACATCGAAGCCGGCCTCGAGCAGCGTCTGGACCACGGAGCGGTCGGGCTGGAGATCGAGGATGTACGGCTTGTTGATCAGCGCGTAGACGATGAGGATGGGAACGCCGTGTTGCTCATCCGTCATCGGCTCGTAGTGGAGGAGCTCGAGTTTGTTCTCCTCGTAAACGACCTCGCTGGGCGTCTGCCCGACGTCGATGTTCTCGACGGTTTCGGTGCGCTCGGGCACGACCTTCGTCTTCTCGGCCAGATTGGCGGTCGCCTCCCAGGCCTGCCGTTGCACGTTCAGTGCGGTTGCGAAGGGGTTGTTCATTGCTTGTCTTCGACGTGCTCGAGCACGCGGTCGAGTTTCTGCTCGACGGCGTGCTGGCGGCGCTCGAGTTCGACGAGGCGGTCACCGATTTCGACGACATCGCCTTCGGTCGCAAAGCCCAGCGAGTTGAGCGTCTCCTGGGCGGCCTCGTCGGCCTGTTCCTGAAGCTCGAGGACGTCGCCGACGGTCTCGCCGGTCATCTTGGCGAAGGCGGTCGTCGACATGACCTCCTTGAACGCCTCGTTCGCCGTGTTGAGCCAGATGTCGCGGAACTCCTCGATATCGACGTCCTCGCCCTCGAGCTGATCGTTCGCCCGCTCGACCATCTGCTGGGAGGCGGTCATCCACGTCTCGTAGGCGCGAGCGTAGCCCTCGACGCCGTCGGAGATCTCGGTGTCGTCGCTGGCCTCGCCGACGGTCTCCGACCAGCTCTCGACGAACTGCGCCTGCGCTTCCATATTGTCCTCGAGGGCCTCGAGGAACTGCTCGTTCCACTGTTCCGCGAACGCGTTCCAGTCTTGCATCGGGGGTTGTGAGTCTGACATGGGGTGAAAATTGACGGTTGTACGGTAAAAAACTGCGCCCGGATCTACGCCGAGACGTCGAACTCGTCGGCGGCCTCTTCGACGTTTTCGGCGACGGCACCGACGTTCTCCTCGACCTGCTCGTGGGCCTCGAGGTAGGCGTCGAACGACGTGTCGACGACCTCGGAGTAGCTCTGGGCGAACTCCTCGTAGGCGACCTCGGACTCCTCGAGCGCTTCGAGGTAGGCGTCGATCGACTGCGACTGGGCCTCGGTGGCCGAGTCGAAGCCGTCGTCGACGAGTTCGCGGAGTTCGCCGAAGTCGGCGGCCTCCTCGGGCAGCGACGCCTCGAGGGCGTCGAAGTAGGCGTGAATTGCGCCCTTGGTCAGTTCGGCGTTGGACTCGGCGAGCGAACTCGAGGTCTCAACGGCGTCGGCGAAGGCGCTGATCGAGGTCTTCTGGGCCTCGAGGGCGTCGTGGGTGAGGGACTGGCTCTGTTCGATTGCGGTGCGCTGTGCGTCGAAGACTGCGGTGAATGGGTTCTGTGTCATGATTGATCCTCTCGGTTGCGTTTGACGGGAACGACGATCGTCTGGACGATATCGCCCTCTTTGATGTCGAGGGCTTCCCGTTCAGGGCCGGGAATGCTGATCCGACCGCCGCTCTGGACGCGGGCCTTGAACGTCGCCGTGCCCATGTTCATGGGACCGAACGCCGAGGCGTTCTCGAGCGGGTTCGCTGACGTGGCCTGCAACAACTGTTTCATCATCTCCTGCTGGGATTCGGCGACCTGCTCGCCGGCTTCCTGCATCTCCTGCATTCCCTCCGTAAACATCGCGGGTGGGAACCAGGGCGATCGGTCGGAGTCGTCCGTCATCAACAGTATATTGGATCGCAGACACCATAAGGCTTTCCACTAGATACCATCTAATGGTAGAGAGTGGTTTTGGCTGGATTGGTCCACCGATTACTGACTCGAACGAGCGACGGCCGCGATCAGAACCAGACCGTAGCGATCCAACTCAAACACCGAAATCGGACGGAATCGCGCCATCAAGAAAGGGTTACTGCAGATTCAAGTCAGTAAAACGGTGGTCAACGACCCCACCCTACTTCGCTCACCCTGACGGGTTCGCTCGTTCCTTGAGGAAGGGGACTCCGCGCTACCGCTTCAGTTGAAACAGCCAAAGAAGTCATATATGCGCCACGCCTAGCCGCCCGTAGATGTCACACCAGAACGCTGGCGAAGACAACCTCGCTGCCATGACGAACGCGTGGTCGGCGATGACGCGAGGGTTTCTTCGAACTGCGACTGCGGCGAATCGTGCCGCCGTCTCCGCGATGCTTCCAACCATCGACGGCGAGAGCGGCTCGGAAACGAACAGGACCGCCCCGCCGATCCCGTCGGTCGAGTACTCCGATCTCGACTGGCAGTTCGATCGCACCGTCGACGATCCCGATCACATCAGCGTCGGCGACACCGTCACGTTCGAGAAGGCGCTCACCGACGCGGATGTCCGCGCGTTCGCCGCGGTCAGCGGCGACACGAACCGCCTCCACCTCGACGACGAGTTCGCCGCCGATACCCGCTTCGGCGAGCGCATCGTCCACGGAACACTCGTCTCCGGGCTCATCAGCGCCGCCCTCGCTCGGCTCCCCGGACTCACCATCTACCTCTCACAGGACCTCGAGTTCAGCGGCCCCGTCGGCGTCGGCGACCGGGTGTCAGCCCGCGTCGAGATCGTCGAAGACCTGGGGAACGAGCAGTACCGCCTCGAGACGGTCGTCCGCGACGAGGACGACGACGCGACCGTGATCGACGGCGAGGCCGTCGTGCTGATTGACGACCTGCCCGCGGAGTAGCGTTTTTCATCGGTTCGAGCCAGCGTTTTCTGCGATACACTGAGACGGACTCCTGTCAGTCAGTTCCGGCGTACCCGCGACCCGCCATGCGGGTGTGCCGGGACACAGTGACAGCAAACCGGCTGACAGCAGTGCTGCTAAGTAGCTCCTCGCGGAACGGCCGGGCATGAGCCTCTTCGGAACTGCAGGAATTCGCGGCCCGGTCGAGGACGTTTCGCCCTCGCTCGCGCTCGCCGTCGGTCAGGCTGCCGGTGACCCCGGCGAAACGTTCGTCGTCGGTCGCGACGGCCGGGAGACGGGACCCGCGCTCGCGGCGGCGATGGAGGCCGGCCTCGAGAGCGCCGGGGCCGATGTTCGCCGGCTCGGACAGGTACCGACCCCGACGCTCGCCTTCGCCTCGCGCGGGCGACGCGGCGTGATGCTCACGGCGAGTCACAACCCGCCCGCCGACAACGGCATCAAACTCTTCGCCGACGGTGTCGAGTACGACGGCGACGCGGAGCGGACAGTCGACGACCGCGTCGCGAGCGAGGGCACGCGACTCGCTCGCTGGGACGAGTGGGGCGAATCCGAACGCCTCGCCGTGCTCGATCGGTATCTCGATGCCGTCGAGGGCTACATCCGCGAGCGCTTCGGTGACCGGACTCCGAACGCCGAGGACGCACCGCCGGACGAACCGCTCGCGGGGCTTCGGATCGCCGTCGACTGCGGCAACGGCGTGGGCGCGCTCGCGACGCCACAGGTCCTCGAGCGACTCGGCGCGGATATCGTCGCGATCAACGCGTCCGTCGACGGCCACTTCCCGGGCCGCGAGAGCAAACCCACGCCGGAGACGCTCTCGGAGTTTACCGCGTTTCTCGACGATGGCAGCTTCGATCTCGGACTTGCTCACGACGGCGACGCCGACCGCCTCGTCGTCCTCGGTCCCGACGGGTCGGTGATTCACGAGGACACCGTCCTCGCCGTCGTCGCAGCACGCTACACGGCCGACAGCGACGCCGATGATCCCGTCGTCGTCACCACGCCCAACGCCTCCGCGCGCATCGATGAACGGGTTCGCGCGGCCGGCGGCAGGGTCGAACGCGTCCGACTGGGGTCGCTCCACGAGGGAATCGCGCGCGAACGCTCTCGAGGAGGCGAGGACACCGAGCTCGTCTTCGCCGCCGAACCCTGGAAACACATCCACACCGCCTTCGGCGGCTGGATCGACGGCGTGGTCAGTGCCGCGGTCGTCGCGGCGCTCGTCGCCGACGCCGGCGATACCGATCGACTCCGGGACCCCGTTACCGAACGCCCCTACCGAAAGGTCAGCATCGAGTGCCCGGACGCGGCCAAAGCCGACGTGATGACCGCCCTCGAGACCGAGCTCCCCGCGGCGTTTCCGGAGGCGACGGTCGACACGGACTACGGCGTCCGCCTCGAGTTCGCGGACGCGTCGTGGCTGCTCGTTCGACCGAGCGGAACGGAGCCGTACGTCCGCCTCTACGCGGAGAGCGATTCCGTCGACGCCCTCGTCGACGACGCGCGTTCGGTCATCGAAACGGCCGTCGAGAAGCGCCGGTAACCGGTCGACATTTTTTGGTAGCCGCCCGCCGAACCCGTCGGCATGGACGAGCTTATCACCGCCGCTCGCGACGTCCAAGACCGAGCACACGTTCCCTACTCCGAGTACCGGGTCGGTGCTGCCCTCGAGACGGCCGCCGGCGAGATATTCGTGGGCTGCAACCTCGAGAACGCAAACTTCAGCAACAGCCTCCACGCGGAAGAGGTCGCGATCGCGGAAGCGGTCAAGAACGGCCATCGGGAGTTCGCCCGGCTGGCCGTGAGTTCGGGCCGCCGCGACGGCGTCACGCCCTGCGGAATGTGCCGGCAGACGCTTACAGAGTTCTGCGACGACGACCTCGTCGTCTACTGCGACGAGGGCGAGGGGGAGGAGCCGACCGAGTACACGCTCGGCGAACTGCTGCCGAACACGATCAGTCAGGAAACGCTCGAGTAGCGGCGATCTGTTCGTTGCTCAGTACTGCCGTTCGAACGCCAGCGGACCGGAGACAGTGTAGTACGGCCCGCCGAGCCGTCCGACGGTATCGAGATCGCGCATATCGATCTGGCTGTCGGTCAGGAGGTCGTCGTCGACGTGGACGTACTGAACGTCGCCGAGAATCATCAGCTTGTCGTGGACCTCGATCGAATCGTGGAGTCGACACTCCATCGAGACGGTCGCGTCCGCGACGCGCGGCGCTGAAACCGTTCGCGACTCGCCGCGTTCGATATCGACGAGACCGAACTCGCTCTCGTCTTCCGGAAGGGCCGCGGAGGTGTGGTCCATCCGCTCGATATCGGCTTCGGTGACGATGTTGACGACGAATTCGCCGCTCTCGAGAGCATTGCGAGCCGTATCCTTCAGTTCGCTTCGCTCTCCGTTCGGCGTGTTGAACAGCACAGTGGGCTCCTTCAGTGAGACGTAGTTGTAGGAACTGAACGGCGCGAGGGTATCGACGCCCGCGTCGCTCACCGTACTGATCCAGGCGATCGGTCGCGGGGTGACGACGGTTTTGACGAGCCGTGCGATCTCGCCGTCCGTTCGGTTCGCGGGCGCGAATTCGTGCATCGACTCGTCGATACGCGGCCCGGCTACTCAAGTCTGCGTCTCGAGGAACTCCCCGAGAATCGTCCGGTGACACCGCTTCTTCTCGGTGTTCTCGTAACAGACCAGCGCCAGCGACTCGCCGGACGCCAGCCGGTCGTCCAGCGCTGTGAGCGCTGCTCGCGCGTCGTCGTCGGTCTCGAGGTACTCGCGATACGCCTCACCGAACCCGACCTGGTCCCACGCGGCGTTGTGAGCCCCTTCCTCACAGAGGCCCTGCATTTTCATGTCCTCCTCGGCGTCGTGCATGGACTCGAGCAGGTCGACCGGTGGGCCGAGTTCGGGCCGATTCTCGTCGACGGTCGCGTGAAACCACGACGTCGGCCGTCGAACGACGCCCACGCGCGTCGCGTCCGGCGGCAACTCGACCAGTTTGTGCTGGATCGCAGCGACGTAGGTGTCCGTCAGCGTCCCTCGGACCATGCCGGACCGGTACGCGCGCCCCGCATTTATATACAGCGTCGCCTCGAATCGAGGCTATTCAATGTCTCACGACAGCGAAGACCCGAACGCCGACGTTCAGTATCACCTCGAGGTCGGTCCCGACGACGTGGCCGAGACCGTGCTCCTCCCGGGAAACCCCGAGCGCCTCGAGAAGATCGTCGCGTTCTGGGACGACTACGAGATGCGGGCCCACCACCGCGAGTACCGAACGGCGACGGGTGAGGCCGACGGAACGCCCATCTCGGTCACCTCGACCGGCATCGGCAGCCCCTCCGCTGCGATCGCCGTCGAGGAACTGGCTCGAGTCGGCGTCGAGACGTTCATCCGGGTCGGCTCCTGCGGTGCGATCCAGCCCGAGATGGCCGTCGGCGACCTGGTGATCACGACCGGCGCGGTCCGCCAGGAGGGGACCAGCGACGAGTACGTGCGCGAGGACTACCCGGCCGCCGCGGATTACGAGGTGGTCTCCGCACTCGTCGCCGCCGCCGAACGGCTGGGCTACGAGTATCACACCGGCGTGACGATGAGCGCGGACTCGTTCTACGCCGGCCAGGGCCGGCCGGGGTTCGACGGCTTCGAAGCCGCCGGCGCCGACGACCTGGTCGATGAACTCAAAGCGGCGAACGTCACCAACATCGAGATGGAGGCCAGCGCCATCCTCACGCTCGCGAGTCTGTACGGGCTCCGGGCCGGCGCCGTCTGTACCGTCTACGCCAACCGCGAAACCGGCGAGTTCCGGACCGAAGGAGAGTCCCGCGCCGCCGAAACCGCGACGCTCGCGACCCATCTGCTGGCGAAAATGGATGCCGTCAAACGGGAGAAAGGCGTCGACCGCTGGCACGCCGGCCTCTCGCTCGAGTAGCACTTCGGAATCGAATAGCCGTCCGGAATCGACGAGTTCACCGTGTCAATCTCGCATCCGGATGATGCCGTTCTCGAAGATCTTGCGGTTCGGGACGATGTACTCCTCCGAGTCGTCCTCGATCTTGGTGACGAACAGGTCGACCTCCTGAACGATGCCCGTCTGGTCGCCGATTCGGACCTCGTCGCCGATCCCGTAGGGCTGGTTGAGAAGGAGATAGATACCGGCGGCGCTCGAGACGAGGAAGTCTTTGAAGGCGACGGTACCGACGATGACGATCCCAATGGCGTACACCGTCAGCAGGATCAACAGCGCCAGCACGTGAACGCCGATCTGGCCGAGCGCGATGATGAACGTGACGTACAGCACGGAGTACTTGACCAGTTTCGGGATGACCGACACCTCGGGGAGCTTGACGCCCCGCAGATACTCGCTGACGATCAGTTCCGACTTGTCCGCGACGATGAATCCCAGAATGAGCACGAGCACGGCGATGAACAGCTGCGGGATGAACTCGGTGACGCGGAGCCAGAACGCATCGGTGTCCAGCAACTGTGCGATGTGGATCGCGGTGAGCACCGCGATACCGTAGATGAACCAGGAACTCAACCGGGCGACGATCTCGACCGTCGAGGTCCCGATCGACTGGGCCGTCCGCTCGAACGGTGTTCCTTCGACGGCTTCCGGGACGCCCGAGGCCGAGAGCAACTCCTCGTTGAGCCTGCCGACGAGATAGCCGACGACGAGCCCGAGCGCGAGCACCGCCGCGGCGATGACGGCCGGCTCGTTGACGAACGGCTGCCAGTCCACCATATCAGTACGCCTCCGGATCGACCTCCAGAATGAGTTCACCGCCCTTGAACGCCCGGACAAGCCCGTCGCTTTCGGACAGCACGATCGCGATCGCGTTGGTGTCCCGCGTGATCGCGCCGCCGGCCATGTGCCGTGCGCCCAGTCCTTTCGGAATGTCGACCCCCTCTGCCGACGGCTCGAGGTAGCGATACGCCGAAACGATCTTGCCCGCATCAGAGATGATAAACGCCCCGTCGAGCCGCGAGAACTCCTTTAACATGACGTTCACGATTGGATCGCCGACGTGGACGTGAGATTTCTCGAAGGGGTTGTATGAAAGCGGGCGGGACTTGTTCATCACCTTCCCCGCGTCGCCGACGATGAACAGCGCGCCGACGGGTTTCCCCTTCTGGCCCTTCTGCCCCAGTTCGATCGCCAGCTCGAGGACCGCCTTGACCACTTCGGGGTCCGCGCGGGACTTGGCGAAGATGTCGTAGATCCCGGTGTGGTTTTCCACGTCAGCACGGACGCGAGAGACCGTATCGATTCCGTCCCCGAAGACGCTCGTCGCACAGGCGAGTTCGTCACCGTCTTCGATCACGCCCTGTTCGAGCGCACCCTCGAGTCCGAATCGGATCCGCTCGGAGATGTCCTCGAACTCGAGGGGGAGTTCGACGAACGTCTCCGCACTCACGGCGTTTTCGGTGCCGACGACGACCACATCGAGGTCTTCGACGGCCACGAACCGCTCGTAGTACGAACCGCTCGGTGAAAAGAGTACGACGGCATCGACACTCGCGAAGAGATCCCCGAACACGTCGTCTATCCCGGCCATTGATACTACAACTCGGTCCTGCGCGAATAAGCGTTATGGGGCGTCTGACGCTCGTCTGCCGATTCTATCCGAATCCTGCCGAATTCAAAACATCTGTCATTACTTCGCCATTCGATTCGGGACAGCCCACGGGAGGCGACTGATCGCACCCCGTCGTCGTCCTTCACCCGGTTCTCGGTTCGCGAGAAGAGTTTCGATCGATATCAGCGTCGGCTCACCTCGCCGAATTCGGCCTCGAGCAACGGTATCAACCGTCACGGTCTCCGTGTTCCCACTCCGCTCCACGATCCGTTCAGTGCGCACGGCTCGCTTCGGTCACTGGTCGCGAACTCGAGACCTCACTGTGCTCGCGTCTCGCAGTGCGCGAGACCGGATCGGACCACGGTCGCAGCAAAGCTGCTCCCTGATTTGAATCGTCGTCGCGATGCGTCTCCTCGCGAAATTGCTCGGAGAAGCATTCGCGAGACCGGATTCGAACCGCGAGGACTTCGCTTCGCTCGTCCCCTGGGCCACGAATCCGCTGGCTGCATTCTCCGCTCACGAAGTTGTTCGCGGAGAATGCGCGGGACCGGATTCGAACCGGAGCAAGACGATCGCTCTCGCTTCGCTCGAGCGCTGCGACTTGCAGGATTCGAATCCGCTCCTGCTCCCTCACTCGTTTTCTCACTTCGTTCGAAAACTCGTTCAGTGCTCACGGCTCACTTCGCTCACCGTTCGCAAAACCGAGACGCTCACTACGATCGCGTCTCGCAGTGCGCGGGACCGGATTCGAACCGGCGGACCCCTACGGGACAGCGTCCTAAGCGCTGCGCCGTTGGCCTAGCTTGGCTACCCGCGCCCGGTCCCGACTTTTCTCGAGTCGAGTAAGTAGCTGTCGGTCCACGTCAAGGGCGCTTCACCGGCTCTTCCGGCGACCAGTCCGGCGGGACGATAAACGTCACGTGCTCCGGATCCCGAAGCTGGTGGAGCTCCGCGGCCTGCTCGGCCAGCGACCGCTCCCGATACGGCATCTCGAGTCCGCAACCGGTACAGACGAGTTTGCAGGTTGGCTCTTTCATGGGGCGTCGTGAACCGACACCGACGGCTGGCGTCGAGTACCGCTTCGGTTGACGGCTGGTTTAGTAGTTGTCACCTAGTGAAAACGTCTGAGAACGGCCGGTTTTCCGGGATATTCGTAGCGAACCGTTGCCATCCGTAGTACTCCATTGGGCGGCGACGGGGATCGTGCCGGGATCGTATCGGCCGGCCGGCGAAATCGCGCGGTCGGACCACACGTTTATCCCGTCCGATCCGATACTCCGACGTATGCACAGCGCCCGGGATCGCATCGAATACGAACCGTGGCTCGAGGAACTCGAGACCGTTGCCGACCGGCTCGAGCTGACGACGGAGGCCCGTTCGTGTGCCGCCGATCTCTTCCTCGCAGACGTTCCAGACGCCGATCGCTCAAAGCGAGCGGTGCTCGCTGCCAGTCTCTACGCCGGCTCGCTCGTCGCCGGTGACGGTCGCACTCAGGGCGCAGTCGCCGACGCTGCCGATGTCTCCCGACTGTCGATCCAGTCCCGCTGGAAGGAACTGCTCGAGTCGGCCGGGCTCGAACCGCCCCGCTGGTAGCGCTCTCGTACAATCACCGTTTCCCGGCGCAGTGGTGGACTGATTCGGCATAAGCTGATACTACGAGCGCGATCCGACGCGGGTTTTCCGGACAATCGGTTCACGTGACAGGAGACGGTTCACGTGACAGGAGACAATTCGTCCGCTCGCTCAACGGGAGCCGATAATCGGGCCACTCAGTCGTCGATGACGGTCCCGTGCTCGTCGATCTCGCCCGTGACGATCCGGGTGCTCGAGATGATGTCGCCGTCGTCCGCGACGAGGTGTGGAACGACGACCACCTCGAGCGGGTCGTGCCCGTTCTCGCGGCGGATCTCGTTGATCCGTTTGCCGCCCTCGCGGGTTTCGGGGGAGACAACGAGATAATCGAACTGCGGTTCGGTCGCGATTCCCGTCGGGGACTCGAGCATTCGAATCTCGAACTCGCGGTTGTGGTCAGCCGCGATCGAATCGAGTTCGGCAGCGAGTGCGTCCTTGCGTTCGTCGAACGATCGGACGTGTCGATCGACATCTCGCGACTTCGGTGCGAGTTCGTCGCTGGTCAATCCGACCGTCACGTCCCCGAGTTCGAACGCCCGTTCGAACAGCCGTCGATGGCCGTCATGAACGGGGTCGAAGGTCCCACCAAGCGCGACGTCCATACCCCACCTCACTTGCGCGGTGCGTATAAAACGGTCGAATCAGCGCATCTGCTTGCGAGGAATTTATGTCCCCCGCACAACCGGGGGTTTCGACAGCTGTCGAAACTCGCCTTCGCATTGTTTTTAGTAGTCCCCCGCAGTGTCCCCGGTATGGGATTAGATGAGGATTCACTGGAGTATCACCGCACCGATCCACCCGGAAAAATAGAGATTTCGACCACGAAACCGACGAATACGCAGCGCGATCTCTCGCTCGCGTACTCGCCGGGCGTCGCCGCGCCGTGTCTCGAGATCGACGCGGACGAAACCGACGCGTACCAGTACACGGCCAAGGGCAATCTCGTCGGCGTCGTCTCGAACGGCTCCGCCGTGCTCGGACTGGGCGACATCGGCGCGCAAGCGTCGAAACCGGTCATGGAAGGGAAGGGCGTCCTGTTCAAGCGCTTCGCCGACATCGACGTCTTCGACATCGAACTCGACGAAGCCGATCCCGACAAACTCGTCGAGGCCGTCAAGATGATGGAACCCACCTTCGGTGGCGTCAATCTCGAGGACATCAAAGCGCCCGAGTGTTTCACCGTCGAGGAGCGCCTGCGCGAGGAGATCGACATCCCGGTCTTCCACGACGACCAGCACGGCACCGCCATCATCTCCGGCGCGGCGCTCATCAATGCCGCCGACGTCGCGGGGAAGTCGCTCGAGGAACTCGAGATCGTGTTCTCGGGAGCCGGCGCGAGCGCGATCGCGACGGCGCGGTTCTACGTCTCGCTGGGCTGTAAGAAGGAGAACATCACGATGTGTGATTCCTCGGGGATCATCACCGAGGAGCGCGCGGCGGCGGGCGACGTCAACGAGTACAAACAACAGTTCGCCCGCGACGTGCCCGAAGGGGGGCTCGCGGACGCGATGGAGGAGGCAGACGTCTTCGTCGGCCTCTCGATCGGCGGGATCGTCTCCCAGGAGATGGTCCAGTCCATGGCCGACAACCCGATCGTCTTCGCGATGGCCAACCCCGATCCGGAGATCGGTTACGAGGACGCCAAAGACGCCCGCGACGACACCGTCATCATGGCGACCGGCCGCTCCGACTATCCGAATCAGGTCAACAACGTCCTCGGGTTCCCCTTCATCTTCCGCGGCGCGCTCGACGTACGTGCGACCGAGATCAACGAGGAAATGAAGGTTGCCTGCGCCGAGGCGCTGGCCGAACTCGCTCGTCAGGACGTTCCCGACGCGGTCGTCAAGGCCTACGGCGACGAGGCGATTCAGTACGGCCCGAACTACATCATTCCCAAACCCGTCGACCCGCGGGTGCTCTTCCGCGTCGCACCGGCGATCGCTGAGGCCGCGATGGAGTCCGGTGCCGCGCGCACCGAGATCGACCTCGAGGCGTACGAGGAGGAACTCGAGGCCCGCCTCGGGAAATCGCGCGAGATGATGCGCGTCGTCCTCAACAAGGCCAAGAGCGACCCCAAGACGGTCGCGCTCGCGGAGGGCGAAAACGAGAAGATGATCCGGGCGGCCTACCAGATCCAGGAGCAAGGGATCGCCCTCCCGATCCTCATCGGGGACGAGGACGAGATCAAACAGACGTCCGCGAACCTGGGTCTCGACTTCGATCCGACCGTGGCCGATCCGACCGTCGGCGACTACGAGGAGTACGCCGACCGGCTTCACGAACTCCGCGCGCGCAAGGGGATCACGCGGAGCGAAGCCGGCGAACTCATCGAACACGATACCAACTACTTCGGCAGCGTGATGGTCGAGCAGGGCGACGCTGACGCGCTCCTGACCGGCCTGTCCCATCACTATCCGTCGGCGCTCCGACCGCCACTGCAGGTGATCGGCACCGCCGACGACGTCGACTACGCCGCCGGTGTCTACCTGCTCACGTTCAAGAACCGCGTCATCTTCGTGGCCGACGCAACGGTCAACCAGGCTCCCAACGAGGACGTCCTCGCGGAGGTTACCAAACAGACCGGGAAACTCGCGCGGCGGTTCAACGTCGAACCGCGCGCCGCCTTGCTCTCGTACTCGAACTTCGGCAGCGTCGACAACGAAGGGACACGTAAACCTCGAAAGGCGGCCTCGATGCTGCAAGACGACCCTGACGTCGACTTCCCCGTCGACGGGGAGATGCAGGCCGACACCGCCGTCGTCGAGGACATCCTCGAGGGGACCTACGGCTTTTCGGACCTCGAGCAGCCCGCGAACGTACTGGTCTTCCCGAACCTCGAGTCGGGCAACATCGGCTACAAACTGCTGCAGCGCCTCGGCGGCGCGGACGCCATCGGGCCGATGCTGGTTGGCATGGACGAGCCGGTTCACGTCCTCCAGCGGGGCGACGAGGTCAAGGACATCGTGAACCTCGCCGGCGTTGCGGTCGTTGACGCCCAGCAGGAGTGAGACGGTGAGCGAGCACGCGGCTGACCCACGGGACAACGCCGGTCGGAACGGAGACGCCAATCAGGCGATCCATAGGCCTGACTCCAATCAGGCGATCCACGAGGCCGAATCTGATCGGGCGGTCCCCGGAGCCGACTCCGATCGGAGCACCCCCGAGGCCGGCGGTGCTCGATTCACCAGACGACAGCTTCTCAGTACCGCGGGAACTGCCGGAGCAGTCGGTCTCGCCGGTTGTGTCGGCCGACAGTACCGGTCGCCACCCGACTGCTCCGCCGTCGCCAGCGCCGCCGGCAACGCGGACGGCTACGTGCCGCTGCCGGCGGACGACGACGTGTCGATGTTCCGTCGCGGACTACGACGGTACGGCTACTACCCCGAGGAAACCGTTCCGTCATCGGTAACCGTCGACTGGTCGTTCCCGGTCAACCGTATCGGTCATACCGCGGCCAAATCGACGCCCCGGCCGACGCCCGACGGTGAGACAGTGCTGATCGCCGGCGACGACGGTCGGATTCACGCCGTCAGACCAACCGGGGAACACCGCTGGAAGCGCGAGACCGGGGCCGGCAGAAGCCTCGGCTTCCACGGGACGCCGGCGATCGCCGACGGCACCGCCTACATCGGCGGCTACGACGGCGAACTCTACGCCGTCGACATCGACTCCGGACGCACGATCTGGCACACCCGAATGCGCGAGTTCGGCGATGCGATCGCGATCGGCTCGAGCCCCGCGTACGTCGACGGCTCGCTCTATCTGCTCACCGAACACAAAAACCCCGCCAGCGGCGCGCTGTGGGAGGTCGACGCCGCGACCGGGAATCCGACCTGGAGCGACGACCGCATCTGGGGAATGCCCCATCCCTCGCCCGCGATCGACTGCGAGGCGGGCCGCCTCGTCACCGGCTCCAACGACGGCGTCGTCTACTGCTGGGAGTTTCCCTCCCTCGAGTTCGCCTGGTCGTTCCAGGCGGGCGGTGAGGGTGGCCCCGACGGGGAATCGATGGCGGGCGGTCGATTCAATCTCGGTGCGCAGATCAAGGGGACGATCCCGACGTACGACGGCGCGGCGTTCGTCGGCTCCTGGGACGGCCGGTTCTACCGCCTCGATCTCGCCGACGGCAGCGAGGAGTGGTCGTTCGACACTGGCGACGTCGTCATGTCGAATCCGGCGATCGATCCCGACCGCGGAGTCGTCTACGTCGGTAGCGATAGCCACTACGTCTACGCGCTCGAGGCCGCGACAGGCGACGAACTGTGGTCGACCGACGTCGACGGCCACGTCATCGGCTCGATCACTGCCACGGCCGAAACGATACTCGTCGGCTCCTACGACACCCACCTGTACGCACTCGACAGAGAAACCGGAAACCGGCGCTGGCGAGTCGAAAACCGCGGCCACGTGACCAGCGGCGCGATCCCCCGCGACGGCCGGATTTACTACGCCGAGCGCGGCGTCTTCTCGAACTACTACGACGATGACGAGGAGACGGTGCTCGAGAAGCCCGGCCGTGCGTACTGTCTGGTTCCGGACGACTGACGACCGTCGCTTCTCAGTACGTGGGGGAATCAAGGAGAAAGCCCTGCCCTGAAGATCCGGGAGGAGACCGATTACAGTGAAGAACGAAATCAGGTTTCGAGAAATCTATTCAATTCGTTAAATTCGTCGGATGAGAGAATGACTTCGGTAGCGAACGCATCGAACCGCTCGAAGTCATAGTCAATTGTCAGAACGGTGTCCACTTCTTCTTCGATCGCCACCTGGGCAGAGTATCCGTCCCAGCCACCGATATTCGCACTGCACGCTCGAGCGAATCCACCGCGTACGATCTCGTCGGGCATTCGGTCGTACCAGTGAATTCGCTTTGCATCCATGAAATTCTCTAGAAGTCGAGATGCATCCTCGTTCGATTGTCCGTAGTACGTCGTCAGGACAGTGTGTGCTCCGAATAGCGCAGGATACGGCACAACGGCTTCTATGTCACCGGCGATGGCATCTCGGATATACGAGAGCGCAGCATCACGAACCGGGGTCTCCGTGTGTGCGAGAGCGATCACTCCGACATCGAACAGATAGGGGCCACCTGCGTCACTCATCGCTGTCTTTCTGTGCCCCTCGCTGAACAGCGTCTCTGTGCTTCTGGGCGACCGGATCGGAGCCTTCGTCGAGCGGAGTCGTCTCCCCACCGTGAGAAGACGTTTCCTCGACGAGTTGTTCCATACGGTCGATAATCCGTTCGGGATCGTCTTCGGGCTTGACGACCGCTTTCCCGTCTTCCTCGCGGATCTCGACTTCGGTACCGGGAGTGATACCGAGGCGCTCTCGAACCTCCTGTGGAAGGACGATTCGTCCCTTTGAATCCACTTTCGCCATATTCCCACATAGAGTGGGACCGATGATAACCGTTCTGGTGAGAGCACCGATTCCGTTCCTGACTCCAAATAGAGAAACCGTCCCACCACCGATGATCGCCAGAAAGGTGGGAGTCGACATCCTCGTGGCGCGCTCACAGCGGGAATTTCGTAGCAGTGCATTCAAGTAGACGCCAAGATTTTGATTGGGTATGCAAGATCAGGGACGCTCTACGCGCAAGCGAACCGGTGGCCGACTGAAGAACGTTCGAAATCGCCGCAAGGACGAACTCGGTCGACTGCCGACTGAGACCGAGGTCGGCGAGCCGCGATTCCGGACCGTCGACGTCCGCGGTAACGGGACGAAGACGCGAGCGCTCGCCACGAACGTCGCGAGCGTCAACAAGGGCGACGAGACGGTGCCCGCGGATATCGAGGACGTCGTCGAGAACGACGCTAACCCGAACTACATCCGTCGTAACATCATCACCAAGGGAGCCGTCATCGAGACGAGCGAGGGTCGAGCCCGCGTCCGGTCCCGGCCCGGTCAGACCGGTCAGGTCACCGCCGTTCTCCTCGAGGAGTAGCGATCAACGGGTTTCGGTCGGTTTTTGCACACTGTGCTCGAGCGGCGCTGCCGCGGATTTAGGGCCGCGGTGCCGCCTTCTGTAACGCCGTCTCGGCAATGTTGCCGCCGTAGTCGGCGCTTCTGGACAGCGAGTCGACGATCAGCCCTAGCGACTGGGCCTGTGCTGGCTCGAGATCGCGGAGCTTGTCGTCGATCTGGCGGGTGTGTTCGTCGATCTCGAGGACGGCCGCGAGCGCGTCGTGGCCCAGCCGGGTGGCCTCTTCGGACTCGTCGGCGAACAGCGCGTCCATCGACTGGTCGAAGACGCTTGTGGCTTCGGCGTGGAGTCCGTGGAGGGCGTCGGCCACGTCGGCGGGAAGCTCGTCGAGTTTGAGCGCGATGTCGCTGATCTTGACGGCGTGGTCGGCGATCCGCTCGAGCTGGCGGGCGCTCGAGTGAAAGTCGAAACAGGCCTCGCGCGAGACGCCCAGTTCCTCGACGGCGCGGGGCGATCGCAGCGTCGCACGGAAGATCCGCGAGACGACGAGCCAGAGCCGGTCGACGTCGTCGTCGCGCTCGATCACGTCGCGAGCGATGTCGTCGTCGTTCTCGATCAGTGCGGTCACCGCGTCCTCGAGCATCGATTTGGCGATCAGGCGCATCCGCGTGATGGCGTTGACGATCGACAGCTCCGAGGAGTCGAGGAGGTCCTGGATGACCACGCTATCGCTGGTTTCCTCGAGCACCTCGACACCGACGAGTCGCTGGGTCGCATCGCGGATCGCGCTGCGCTGATCGGTCGTGATCCGGCCCGCCTCCAGCGAGATGACGTCAAAACCGCTGACGTACATCGTCATCACCGCCCGCATGAGCTGTTCGTCCGCGAGCCCGGAGACATCCAGCGTCCCCTCTTGGCGGCGTGTTTCGCGTTCGGGAGTGAGAAGTAGTTCGTCGTCCTCGGGATAGAACTCGACCGTCGTCCCGCTGCTCACGTCGTTGGCCGTCGCCCACGTTTTCGGCAGCGAAACGGTGTACGTCGACCCGCCAGTCACCTGGACTTTTCGCGTCTCCATACGCAGCCGTTTCTACTGCAACAATATAAATCTAACAGTCTATAGAGAAATATGGATAGTGAGGATACCGGCGCATTGGCCGCCCTATACTGTATTTTTGCTCCCCATCAGATTGTATGGCTCCATCGAAGATAGTTGACAAACGTAGGTCTATATAGACCACATATCGGATTGTATCCTCCGGAACCGACGGGTAAACGCTGATCTCGGCGACGCAAACCGAGCGAGCGATACGCGGGGCAGATCCAGGACGATTCGTCGCTATCGCACGTCGGCGAGGTCGACGAACGCCCGAACGTTCGCCGATATCCACGTCGTCAACTGGTCGGCCTCGGAGCACTCGCGCGGCGCGATCGTACACCGGTCGGGACGGCCCTCGTATCGGACGACGATCGACTCGAGTGCAGGCGCGTCGCTCTCGTGCTGTGCGACCGCGGCGAGTCTCCGTCGGGCGGACCGGTCGTCGTGACCGCTGGTGGATCCGTTCATGGGTTCGAGGGATCGTGTATGCGATCCGAGCGACGACACAAAGCCACTGCTAGTTGTGGTATTGAGGGATCTATAGGGGTATCCGAAGGCGGGGAGAAGGGTGGCTCTCGGGAGGCGGCCATCGTGACGCGGCCCAGAGATCGTCGAGACACGAGATTTCTTTACGATCGACCGCCCACCACGGGTATGCACGTCGTCGTCAACGCCGCCGCGAGTGCGGACGGCAAACTCTCCTCGCGCCGGCGCGAACAGATCGCGATCAGCGGCGAGGCGGACTTCGCACGCGTCGATCGGCTCCGGGCAGCGAGCGACGCCGTCGTGGTCGGCGTCGGAACCGTCCTCGCGGACGATCCGCACCTGACCGTCAAGGACGAGGAGTTGCGCTCCCAGCGCCGAGAGGACGGCCGCCCCGCGAATCCCGCGCGGGTGGTCGTCGACTCGAGCGGTCGAACCCCGGCAGACGCGGCGATCCTCGACGACGCGGCGACGACCTACGTCTGTCTGAGCGAGGCGGCACCCGTCGATCGCCGCATGGCCCTCGCCGACCACGCCGAGTTGGTTACGGCGGGTGAGAAGCGTGTCGACCTCCTGCGAGCGTTCGCGACGCTGCAAGAGCAGGGTCTCGAGCGGATCATGGTCGAGGGTGGCGGCGAACTCATCTTCTCGCTGTTCGAGGCCGGACTGGTCGACGAGCTACGGATGTTCGTCGGCCCGACGATCATCGGCGGCCGCGACGCCCCGACGCTGGCCGACGGCGAGGGGTTCGTCGCCGACTTTCCGACGCTCGAGCTCGCGGACGTCGACCGGCTCGACGACGGTGTCGTGCTGACCTGGCGAGTCGACGAACGCGATAGTAGCCACTGAAAGTCAATGCACACATGATCGCACGACGACGTTGCGATCAGTGTGTAAATCGTTTCAGTGGCTACTATAGAGAGACTCGAGTCACTCGAACTCGGGATCGCGATCCTCGACAAACGCCGCCATTCCCTCGCGCTGATCGTGCGTGCCAAAGAGGCTCGCAAAGGCGCGTTTCTCGTACGCGAGCCCGCTCTCCTGGGAGCCCTCGAGCCCCTGATTAAGTGCCTGTTTTGCGGTTCGCATGGCGAACGCTGGCTGTGCAGCGAGCCGGTCGGCCAGTTCGCCGACGACGCTCTCGAGGTCGTCATCGGGGACGACCTCGCCGAACAGCCCCGCCTCTGCCGCGGAGTCGGCGTCGAGCCGTTCGCCGAGGAAGATCATCCGGCGCGCGGTCTCGTCGCCGACCAGCCGCGGCAGCCGCTGGGTCGCTCCCCAGCCCGGAATGATACCGAGATCGATTTCGGTGTTGCCGATCAGCGCCGATTCGGCCGCGACCCGCAGGTCGCAGGCCAGCGCCATCTCGCAGCCGCCGCCGAACGCGTAGCCGTTGACCGCGGCGACCGTCGGCGCGGGAAACGCCTCGAGCGCGTCGGCGACGTCGTGGCCGAGTTCGCCCCACTCCTGTGCCGCTTCGGCGGAGAGATCCCGCATGTATTTGATGTCCGCGCCGGCGATGAACGCGTCGCCGGCCCCCGTCAGGACGAGAACGCGCGCGTCTTCGTCCGCGGCCGTCTCGAGCGCCTCGCCCATCGCCTCGAGCGTTTCGACGTTCAAGGCGTTGAGCGCGTCGGGGCGGTCGACGGTCAGTGTTGCAACGTCTCCGTCCCACTCGAGTCGGACTGTGTCCCAGGACATACCGCGGCGTTCGACTGCCACCGGCATATCGTTTCGCACGGCCGGGGCGATCGAACGCTGCCCGCGACCGCAGTCCCCCGTCACACCTTTCCTCGCTCGCACTCTACTGGGAGGTATGGAACGAGCCACGTTCGGCGGCGGTTGCTTCTGGTGTACCGAGGCGGCGATGAAGGAACTCGAGGGCGTCGAGTCAGTCACGTCCGGCTACGCCGGCGGGCACGTCGAGGATCCGTCGTACCGCGAGGTCTGCTCCGGAAACACCGGCCACGCGGAGGTCGTGCAGGTGGAGTACGATCCCGACGCGATCGGCTACGACGAACTGCTCGAGGTATTCTTCGCCACCCACGATCCGACCCAGCTGAACAGACAGGGACCTGACGTCGGAACCCAGTACCGCTCTATCGTGCTGTCTCACGACGAAGACCAGCGGCGGCAGGCCGAAGCCTACATCGAGGCGCTCGACGAGGAGTACGACGACGACGTTGTGACCGAACTCGAGTCCCTCGAGACGTTCTATCGCGCCGAGGAGAAACACCAGGACTACTTCGAGAAGAATCCGAACGACGCCTACTGTACGATGCACGCAGCCCCGAAAGTCGAGAAGGTTCGCGAAAAGTTCGAACGGAAGACGAAATCGGCGGGCGAAGCGCGCTAACGGCGCGCGCCGCGGGCTGTTGTCGAGTTATTACGAGCACGCTGCTGTCGGGCTCTCACGAGCACACTGTCGCCGAATTCTCACGAGCGCACGGATTCCGAGCGACCCCGAGTATTCTCACAGGCAGCCGACCACCCCGGCGTTATTTGAGACTTTTCAGCAACGCTCTAGAGTGGGAATGCCGTTCACAAAATACTCGATACAGAGCGTCCGCAGGGGGATCCGGAACCCGGAACTCGTCTGGACGGAACTCTGCAAGTACCTCTGGTCGGCCCACCGGACCGTCTTCGAGCTTCGTCACGGGAGCGGTATCGATATCATGGCCGAAGACTGGGACACGCTCATCGTCCTCGACGCCTGCCGGTACGACGCCTTCGCCGCCCGGAATCGACTCGACGGGACCCTCGAGTCCCGGCTGTCCGCCGGCTCGAGCAGCCCGGGGTGGATCGACGCGAACTTCGCGGGAAAGACCCACCACGACACCGTCTACGTGAGCGGGAACGCCTTCACGGCCGATATCGGAGACGACGTGTTTCATGCGATCTATCCGGTACCGCCGGAGCCGGTCGCGGAGTCGTCGGCCGTCGACGCGAGCGACGTCCTGGATCCCGAGTTGCTGGAAGACAGTTACGCGATCGCTCCGGAAACGGTCGTCGAGCGAGCGCTCGAGGCCCACGAAAAACACCCGAATAAGCGGTTGATCGTCCATTTCCTCCAGCCCCACGTCCCGCTCATCGGTGAGACCGGCCTCGAGATCTACCAGCGGATCGCCGCCGAGGGCGATCTCTCGGCGCTTTCGCGCGGCGGCCGAGGCGACCGCTTCGGTGCGTTGAACGTCCAACTGTACGACATCATCGAGAGCGACGAGTTCGATATCGACGTCGCCGATCTGCGTCGCGCGTACGTAGAGAACCTCGAGATCGTTCTCCCGTCCGTCGATCGATTGATTCGGGAACTGGACGGGAAGTCCGTCGTCTCGGCCGATCACGGCGAACTGCTCGGCGAACGACTGCTCCCCTTCACGAGCCGAAAGTACGGCCACTTCGAGTACCTGGCCGCGGAGCAGTTACGACGAGTGCCGTGGCACGTCGTCGACTCGGACGATCGCCGACGGATCGTCGCGGACGCGCCGATCGAGTCCGCTCGAATGGACGAGGAGGAGGTGACGGAGAAGCTCCGGGTCCTGGGCTACCGGTGAGGAGACCCGTTTTGGCACCGAATTTCGAGGGGGAATCGGACGACATGGGTTGGGGCTGACGCCTCGAGTCGGGAGGCGGCTCGAGCAACCACGGGTCGGCCTCGATATCGGCCCGCTGCCATCCGTTTTTCGTCCGTATCTGGGCCGTCGCTACCGAGCCCGCTGTCCGTCGAACAGTGAAAGGTACGTCCGTTCGGGGCGCGTCGTTCGAATATGGACGATCGAACGGACGTTCTCGTCATCGGCGGCGGTGCGACCGGAACGGGAATCGCTAGAGACCTGGCGCTGCGAGGCGTCGATGTCACGCTGGCCGAGCGAGGCGGACTGTCGTCGGGCACCTCGGGGCGGTCACACGGACTGCTCCACAGCGGCGCTCGCTACGCCGAGGCCGACGGGAGGGAGGCGCGGGAGTGCCTCGAGGAAAACCGCATCCTCCGGGACATCGCTGGCGACTGTATCCGAGAGACGGGAGGGTTGTTCGTGCAACTGGCCGACGACGATCTGGCCTACTTCGAAGCGAAGCGCGACGCCTGCGAGGACGTCGGGATTCCGACCGACGTGATCGACGGGGAGAGCGCTCGCGAAGCAGTCCCGGGCCTCGCCGCGGACGTCGAACGGGCCATGCGGGTCCCGGACGCGGTCGTCGCTCCCTCCCGGCTGGTCGCCGCCAACGCGGTCGACGCCAGCGAGCACGGCGCTCGAGTCCGCACGCACGCACCGGTCACGTCGATGACCGTCGAGGACGACCGGATGACGGCCGTCACGCTCGGCGGCGACGCCGGCGAGACGCTCCGGCCGCGATACGTGGTGAACGCGACCGGGCCCCACGCGGGCCGCGTCGCGGAGATGGCCGGCGTCTCCGTTTCGATGCGACCGACACGGGGCGTCATGGTCTCGGTCGAATACGACGGCCTCGAGCCGGTGGTAAATCGCTGTCGCGAGCCCGACGATGGGGACATCGTCGTCCCGCACGACGGCGAGGTCGTCCTCGGGACGACGAGCGTTCCGGTCGACGATCCGGACGACTACGAGCGGGCCGACTGGGAGATCGAACGGACGGTCGAGGAGTGCGCGGCGATGCTCCCGTCAGTCGCCGAGAGCGAGCGCGTTCGAACGTGGTGGGGCGTCCGCCCGCTGTACGAACCCGACGAGGCCGCTCGCGGCGGTCGCGGCATTTCGAGGGGGTTCCACCTGCTCGAACACGCCGACGAGGACGTTGAAAACTGCTGTAGCGTCGTCGGCGGGAAACTGACGACCTACCGCCGGATGGCCGAGGCGACCGCCGATCTCGTCTGCGACCGGCTCGGGGTCGACGCCGATTGTGAGACCGCGGAGCGGCGACTCCCGAGCGCATCGGACCCCGCACGGCTCGACGAATTCGTCCGGCGGTTCGACGGGCAGGGACCGACGGACGAGGATCTCGTCGGCCGATAAGGGGGACCTCGTCGGTCGGTCGTGATCGGTTTCATGGTCAGGAAGCCGAGACGCCGGTCTCGAGGATCCCGGTGAGCGGAGCGCACGAAGCGGCGCGTTCAGAACTCTCGCTTCGCGTTGGACCAGATACTCAGCTCGGCCGACCGATCGATATTGGCGTACAGCTCGTTGTCGTCGTCGAGTCCGATCGAGATCCGATTGAGATTGGCGACGTACCGTGACCGCTGGTGGCCGCCGTGACGGACGCCGACGGTTTCGTCGACCAGCCCGGCCTCGGTCAGCGCGTCAAGTTTGCGATACGTCGTCGAGAGCGGACGATCCGTCGCCTCGGCGATATCGGGGACGGTCATCGGCTCCTCGAGCACCGCGATGATCTCCCGACAGGAGTCGTCGTCGAGCGCGGCGATCACCCGCTCGAAGGCGGGTGCATCGTCGGACGAGGAGAATTCGAGAGACATTGGCTGACCGCAGGTTAGGAGCGAGCCCTAAAGACACGTTTGGTTAGGCGTGTCACGCTATCGACACGCGCCGAGTGGACCAACTACATGTACGCTCGGTCCGACCGATCGCGTATGAACGACGACCAGAGATCGGACTCGCCGATCGAGAACACGCCGGGACAGGGACGGACGCCGGAACCCGAGCGGATCGAGCCGGCCGCACCCGAGGAGTTCGGCCTCGTCCAGGTCTGGTGGGGCGACGGGAAAGGGAAAACGACCGCGACACTCGGCATGGGGCTACGCGCCGCGGGCCACGGCTACCGCGTTCACATGCTCCAGTTCATGAAGGGCGGGGCCTCGAGCGTCGACGCGGTGCGCGGCGAGTACAACGCGATGGCCATGCTCCCCGGGCTGAGCTACGAGAACCTCGGCCACTACGGCTGGCACGGGATGGCAGACGGCAGCGACGAGGCGGACCACGAGGCCGAAGCGCAGGCCGGCCTCGAGCGCGCCCATGAGCTACTCGAGGCGGCGGGAGCGACCGACCTCGACAAGCCGATCGACCTCGACGCGGAGCCGGAAGCGGGCGTCCACATGCTACTCCTCGACGAAGTCCTCTACGCCGCGGATCGCGGCCTGCTCTCCGAGACGGACGTTCACGACCTCATCGACGCGAAGCCGGACGGCCTCGAGCTCGTGTTATCAGGCAGCCACACCGAGCCGTCGTACCTGACGGATCGCGCCGACCTGATCACGAACGTCCGAAAGGTGAAACACCCGATCGACGACGGACAGCGGGCGCGACGCGGCACCGAGTTCTGAACGGAATCGGCGGTCGTCGAGTGCTGCTGTGAGGGCCTGCCGCTGCTCGAGCGGACCCGGATTTTTGGCGGTTGCGGTCGATGACTCGCACATGACAGACCGAAGCCGCGCACACGTCTTCGTCTCCGGAACCGTCCAGGGCGTCTACTACCGCGCGAATACCCGCGATACGGCCCGTGACGAGGGCGTCGACGGCTGGGTGCGAAACCGCGAGGACGGCCGCGTCGAGGCGGTCTTCGAGGGCCCCGAGGCCGCGGTCGAGTCGATGATCGAGTGGTGTCACGAGGGCAGCCCCGCGGCCGATGTCGAGCGCGTCGAGGCCGACTACGAGGAGCCGCGGGGCGAGGACGGGTTCGAGATTCGCTACTGAGACGAGGGAAGGATGACAGTCGAGGGAATCGAGCGGCGAAGCGACAACGGGACGATCCTCGAGCCCCTATCACGTCCAGTGACCGTACGGCATCGAGACGGCAGTCACTTCGAGAGCGAGGAGGGCTATCGGGCGCGGCCGCTGAAGCGAGACCAGCCCACGCTCGGGGAATTCTGCTAATGGGAATCATCGACCGCTTCGAAGAGGAGTATCTCGACGTCTCGAGTAGCCATGCGTCGGTTCGGGAGTTGCTCGAGTTGCTCGTCGGTGCAGTGCTGTTCGTCGTCGGTGCGAGCGCGCTGGCGTACTATCTGCTCGGTCAGCAACTAGCGATGTGGGTCGCGGGAGGACTCGTCGTCATCTTTGCGATCACGCTGGTCTCACAGGCCTACTGGGCCGTTACCGGCCGAGAGGACTACGAGGAGTAGTGGACGGCTGGGCCTCGCCGCTCGCTCTCGCCCTCACTCGGCGGTTTCGTAGCGCCGAGCGCCGCGGATCATCCGGGCGGTCAGGAGTCCGACACCGACGACGAATGCGATCCAGATCGCCTCGGAGCCGCCGAACGGCTCCGTATACTCGACGATCGCGACAAGCAAGACGAGCGCGGCGACGTAGAGGGCGTTGGTACCGATAAAATTCGCCAGTCCGTCCTCGTCTGCGACCCGGTCCGGGTCGTAGCCCGCGATCAGTCGAACCATCCCGAAGTACTTGATGAGGATTCCCAGTGTGGCGATGAACACCGCCGATGCAAGGAGGCCGATGACTGTGCCTGTCGCCATACGGCAATAATGACAATCCATTCATAAAAATCGTCCCGGGTGTCTCGTTCGGCACCGTCCCTATGCGCCGGTCCGGAGGTGATGAAAGACGTAGGTCTGGGCGTACCCCGCGTACTCGCCCCCGAGCCGTTCGCGAAGGGCTCGAGAGGTGTCGGCGTAGGTCCCGCGGTCGCAGTCGGGATAGTACTCCTCGATCGCCGACTTGATCCAGGTGTCAAGCGGGACGGCCTCGTCGAAGTCCAGCGAGAAGAGGAGTACGCAGTCGGCCACCTTGTCGCCGACGCCGACGAACCGCGTCAGGTACTCCCGTGCGTCCTCGTACGGAAGATCGCGCGCCTCGGCCGGATGAGCCTCGCCGCCGGCGACCATCTCGGCGGTCCGGACGACGTAGGGAGCGCGGTATCCCAAACCGAGCTCGCGGAGTTCAGCCTCGGTCGCGGTCGCGAGCTGTTCCGGCGTCGGAAACGCGTGATACGTCTCGCCGTCGAAATCGATCTCGTCGCCGTACTCGCGGGCCAGCGTCGAGACCATCGTGTGAATCCGTCCGACGCGCATCTGGGCCGAGCAGATAAACGAGATCAGGCAGCCGAAGGGCGGATCCGCGACCAGTCGCATTCCGCGGTGGGCCTCGTACGCCTCGCGGAGCAGCGGATCGTCCGGTCCGGCCGCGACGATCGCCTCGAGATCGTCCGCAAGGCGCAACAACCGGCGCACAGGCGATTCGGCATCGATCGTCGACTCCCACTCGAGGTCGCCGTCGCGGATCCGGACGCGGATCACGTCACCGGTGGACCCGTTGGCGGCATCCGAGCCGCCGGATACGGCGTCCGAGCCAACGACCGTCGAGTACCACGCGCCGGGGGCCACCGTGTCGGTATACATCTCACCGTCTTCTCGCCGCCAGAGGTAGCTCTGTCCGCTCTCGAGGGTTCGGTACAGATCGAGTCCGCCAGCGAGTTCGTCGATTGGGATCGTCCCCGTTTCCATTCGGTCGCACCTTGGATCCCGCGGGCCCTTTGCCTTTCGAACCGACGCTCTGACCGACTTGGTCCGCGATCCACGCCCGACAGCCACA
Source organism: Natrinema sp. H-ect4 (assembly GCF_041894845.1). Lineage (NCBI taxonomy): Archaea > Methanobacteriati > Methanobacteriota > Halobacteria > Halobacteriales > Natrialbaceae > Natrinema > Natrinema sp. H-ect4. The sequence goes on along the minus strand of NZ_JBHDYC010000013.1, from coordinate 83,734 downwards.
CGGCGATAGTCCCGCCGTGGGGCGAACCTTCTTACTGGAGGGGATGCAATGTCTGTGTATGGATTGCAGGGTTGTGGTCGAAGCTGCCGTGCCGGTCTTCGACGTCGAAACGGCGGACGAGGCGATCCGAATCGCCATCTCGAAGACGGGTGAGATGTTGAACCCTGACCTGAACTACGTCGAGATCAACATGGGCGAACGCACCTCCCCGTCGGGAGAGGAGCTTCCCCCCGCGTTTATCGCGGCCGACGAAGCGCTCGTCGCGCTCGAACTGGAGATGACTGTCTTCAACGTCGAGCGTGAGGAGCACGCCTCGCGGATCGCACGAAAGGAAATCGGCCAACTCCTCGAGAACATCCCGCTCGAGGTCATGCACGTCGAGGTTCTGGACGACGATGAGGATGCGAACGATTCGGCCGACGAAGAGACGACCGCTCCCGACGACGAGTCGACCACCACGAATTCGACCGGCGACGCCGACGAGAACGACACAACCGAGGACGACGCGGACGACGAAATCCTCCCCGAGTTCGAGGACCTGGTCGAGTAACGGTTACTCCGGCCGCTTGGTCCACGTCTACTACCGAATTGCACATCCACAGGTCCGCTATTTGTCGGTGATGATCTCCTCGAGCAGAGAGCGATGCGCCGAGTCTTGCCAGTCGGCGGTGTCGATGGTCCAAGGATACGTCGAGAATCTCAGTCCGCAGTTGCGGCGACAGCTTCTTCCTGCTCACCTTCCCGCATGTTCATCGTGATTCCCCCAGCAAGCGCAAAAACGGCGGCTTTATGATCTGTTTTCGATTTGTGGATCGATGTCGGTCGAATCCCCTTGGCTTCGTACTCGCCGAGATCGATCTCACAGTTATCCCACTCTGCACACTGATTGGATACCTCCGCGAGAAGTCCGTGAAGGTGAATGAGCTCCTGCTTCTTCATACCATCCTCTTCTACCCACTGCAGGGTTATATTATTATCTTGAGTTGCGTTAACACGCGACCCGTGTCGGCCGAGTGGTGTGTCATCGGCGGAGACGATTCGAATGCGGTGCCTACGCGAACGGAGTCAGACGATGGGAGTACGGTACGACCGTATTTACGGGCGTAATAGCTGCTTTCGCTATAGTTTTTGAAAGGCTATCGACGGAACGTAACGGATACCTACTTCGGAGCACCGGCGGCGAAAATGCGGTTTCGATCGGCCTATCCGAGCTGTTTCAACGTCTGGAGATCGCGATCCGTCCGCATGAACTCGGCGGTACGATGAGAGGCGTGACAGTTCGGACAGTGAAACATTTCGGCGGGCGTCGGGAGTTCGTCCGGAGAAACCTGCCAATCTTTCGTACATTCGGGGCACAACAGCTGGACGGTCGTTTTATCCATGCTACATATGTGCACACGAGGGGTCAAAAACGTTGTCGCAGTCTCGCTCGGTCGAACGCACCACCCGCGTCGGTACGACGCGACAGATGACAGCCGTCACACGACGTTTCAGTCGTCGATTTCGGGTTTACGCGGGTGCGGCCGTGTCCGACGCCTCGAGCAGTTCCTTGTAGCGGTTCCGGATGGTGACTTCGGAGATGCTGGCGACCTCGCTGACCTCGTTCTGGGTGACCTTCTCGTTGGTCAACAGGGCGGCGGCATAGACCGCGGCGGCCGCGAGGCCGACCGGCGACTTGCCGCTGTGGACGCCTTCCTGACGAGCCGACTCGAGCAGCTCCCGTGCCATCCGCTCGGTCTCGTCGGAGAGATCGAGGTCGCTGACGAACCGGGGCACGTAGTGTTCGGGGTCGGCCGGCTTGACCTCGAGGCCGAGTTCCCGAATGATGTAGCGGTAGGTGCGGGTCAGTTCCATCTTTTCGACGCGGGAGACGGCCGAGATCTCGTCGAGGCTGCGCGGCGTGCCGGCCTGTCGGGCGGACGCGTACAGCGACGCAGTCGCGACGCCTTCGATCGAGCGGCCCGGAAGCAGGTCCTCCTCGAGCGCGCGGCGGTAGATGACTGACGCGGTCTCGCGGACGTTCTCCGGGAGGCCGAGCGCGCTTGCCATCCGGTCGATCTCGCCGAGGGCCTGCTTGAGGTTACGCTCTTTCGAGTCGCGAGTGCGGAATCGCTCGTTCCAGGTGCGCAGGCGCTGCATTTTCTGGCGCTGGCGGCTCGAAAGCGCGCGGCCGTAGGCGTCCTTGTCCTGCCAGCCGATGTTCGTCGAGAGCCCCTGGTCGTGCATCATGTTCGTCGTCGGCGCGCCGACGCGGGACTTCTCGTCCTTCTCGCTGGCGTCGAAGGCTCGCCATTCGGGGCCGCGATCGATCTCGTCTTCCTCGACGACGAGGCCGCAGTCTGTACAGACGGTCTCGGCGTGTTCGTCGTCCGATACCAATCGGCCGCCACACTCCGGACAGTGCTCTTGCTCGTCGGAAACCGCCGTGGTTTCCTCCGCTTCGGTTTCGGTCTCTCGGTCGTTCGTATAGGTTCGGATGCTGGTATCTGTCATAGTGTATCGGGTGAGTTACTTGGGGCTCCCGGGTGGGGTAACCAGAAGAAACCCGGTCGCCGCAGCTAACATAGAGTTAGGCCGTAAGGCATATAAAGGTTTCGCCTACTTTATAAACTAATCGCAATTACTGGTATATATGTTCCGGTTACATAGTTATTAATCGTGTTGGATAGCAGGGGCGGGATACAGGTTCCACACGTCGAGTGAATTCCGCTACTCGACGGTGAAGAGGTGGCCCTCCGTCGGCACATCGAACAATCCGATGCGGGCCCCCGCATCGAGCCACGCGTGGCCGTAGGAAAACGACGCCAGCGCATTGACGAGATCGCCCCGCTCTCGAAAGTGGGTCCCGTCCTCGAGATACGACGACGCCATCTCGTAGCAGTCGGCGGCCGCTTCCGCCATCGGGGTCCCCTCCGGCGGCGCGATCGTCGCCGCCTCGAGCGCCTCCGCGAGTAACTCGCCGTACCGGTTCGTCTTCTCCTCGAGATCGGCAGCCATGGTCGATCCTCGTCGCTCGGCCCCGTAAGTGCGTCGTCGCGTCCGCGTCGAAGCCGCTCGGGTTAACTACCGTATACGTATGGCCCGGCCCATCGTGGCTCTCGAGAGTGCGACTACTCCAGGTGTTCGTCCCGGACGACACGCGGGACGAAGCGCTCCGGGTACTGGAAGACGAAGACATCGATTACGTGTTGACCGCCGAGAACAGTGACCGGTCAGACGGCGATCTGGTCACGTTTCCGCTCCCGACCCAGGCCGTCGACCATGTGCTTACGTCGTTGCGCGAGGTCGGCATCGACGACGACTTCATCGTCGTCTCTTCGATCGAGACCGCACGCACCCCGCAGATAGAACAACTCGAGGAGCGCTACGTCAACGGGGAGGAGGCGGACGACAGCATCGCTCGCGAGGAGATTCGGACGCGGGCGCTGAACATGACTCCCAGTCGACTCACCTACTACGCGATGACGGTCCTGAGCGCGATCGTCGCGACGGCGGGCCTGTTGCTCGACTCGCCGGCGATCGTCGTCGGGTCGATGGTCATCGCCCCGCAGGTCAGCGCGGCCCTCACCGGCACCGTAGGGCTCGTCCTCGACGACCGGGAGATGGTCCGGGGCGGGCTCTCGTCGCTGACGATCGGACTCGTCGTCGCGATCGTCAGCGCCTTCGCGTTCGCCTGGCTGGTGCGCTTCAGCGGAGCCGTCCCCTCGACGATCGACATCACCGCCATCACTCAGGTGCAAAACCGAATCTCACCGGGTCTACTCGCCCTCATCGTCGGCTTCTGTGCGGGGGCAGCGGGCGCGTTCGGCCTCGCGACGGCGATCCCCGTTTCACTGGTCGGCGTGATGATCGCCGTCGCGTTAATCCCGGCCGCCGCCGCGGTCGGCATCGGGCTGGCTTGGGGCCATGCACCCGTCGCGCTCGGCGCCTTCGTTCTGGTCGCCGTCAACGCCGCCTCGATCCTTCTGGCGGGACTCGTCGTGTTCTGGTACCTCGGCTACCGACCGCTGAACTGGACGGCGGGAACGCTCCGCGGAAACGTCTCCCGGGACCGCGTCGGCACCCTCGCCGTCGTGCTCGTCCTCGGCGCGGTCGTCGTCGCCGGTGCCGGTATCGTCCTCGGCCACCACGTCGCCTTCGACAACGAGGTCAACGAGGAGATCAGAACCGTCCTGAGCGACGAGGAGTACGACGGGCTCGAGCTGGTCGAAGTGCGGACCGAGTTCAACGACGGCGGCCTCGTCAGCGACGAGACGGGCGTCACGGTCGTCGTCCAGCGGCCCGCGGACCAACCGTATCCCACCCTCGTGGAATCGGTTCAAACGGCGCTCGAGGACAGAACCGACCGCGAGATCACGGTCTCCGTCGAGTTCGTCGAGGGCGCAACGACGGCGGACGACACCGAAAGTCCGTCACAGTAAGCGGGATCGATTGCTGAGAGCACAAGCGGTTTAGGCACTCTATTCGAAACACGAGATATGAGCGACCAGCCACGCGTCGAGATCTATACCAAAATGGACTGTCCGTACTGCGAGAAGGCCAAAGACCTCTTCGACAGCAAGGACATCGAGTACGACACGTACAACGTTACCGGTGACGACGAACTGTTCGAGGAAATGGTCGAGCGTACGGACGGCCGCAAGACCGCCCCCGAAGTGTTCATCGATGACGAACTGATCGGCGGTTGGGACGACACCAGCGCGCTCAACGAGAACGGCGAACTCGACGAGAAGCTCGGCATTGCCGATGAAGCTGATAGCGACATCGTCGAACACCGCACGATGATCATCGCCGGGACCGGCATCGCCGGGCTGACCGCTGCGATCTACGCCGGCCGCTCGAACAACGAGCCGCTGGTCATCGAGGGCGACGAACCCGGCGGGCAGCTCACCCTGACCACCGACGTCGCCAACTACCCCGGCTTTCCCGACGGCATCGGCGGCCCGGAGCTGGTCAACAACATGAAAGAACAGGCCACCCAGTTCGGTGCCGAGCTGAAAAACGGCATCATCGAAACGATCAACGACTCGAGTCGCCCCTTCCGGGTCGAGCTCGCGGACGGCGACGTCTACACCGCCGACGCCGTCATCGCCGCTTCGGGTGCCAGCGCCCGCACGCTCGGCATCCCCGGCGAAGACGAACTGATGGGCTACGGGCTCTCGACGTGTGCGACCTGTGACGGCGCGTTCTTCCGCGGGGAGGACATGCTCGTCGTCGGCGGCGGCGACGCCGCCATGGAGGAAGCCACCTTCCTCACGAAGTTCGCCGACACCGTCTACATCGCCCACCGCCGCGAGGAGTTCCGCGCGGAGGACTACTGGATCGACCGCGTCCACGAAAAGGTTGAAGACGGCGAGATCGAGATCATGAAAAACACCGAACTGACCGAGATCCACGGCTCGCAGGAAGGAGGCGTCGACCACGTCACACTCGTCGAAAACGACAAGGGCCATCCCACCGACCGCCTCGAGGACCCCGAGACCGAGGAGTTCGAGTTCGACGTCGGCGCGGTCTTCTTCGCCATCGGCCACACTCCCAACACCGACTACCTCACCGAGACCGGCGTCGAGATGGACGCCGACGGCTATCTCAAGACCAAAGGGGGCGAGGGCGGCGGCCAGACCGCAACCCACGTCCAGGGCATCTTCGGCGCCGGCGACGTCGTCGACTACCACTACCAGCAGGCCGTGACTGCGGCGGGGATGGGGTCGAAGGCGGCACTGGACGCCGACGAATATCTGGAAGATCTAGAGCGAGCCGGCTCGAGCGTCGAGGAAGCGGAGCCGGCGGCGGCGGACGACTGACGGTTTTTCATCGGAACTGCATTTGACTCCGCGTTTCTGGATTCATCTTCGTTGTCCACGCGTCAGTAGAGGCCGAGATAGGAGACGAGAGTAGCGACAGCGTCGTCAACGACTGCTTCGTCCAGCGTTCCGAGTTCCCGATCGATAGCGGCTGCATCGATCGCCATCACCGACCACGGTAGAATCGCACTCTCGTCCGGGAGTCCGCCGTTGACCATGTCAGCGTCGACGATTGGAATCCGTTCGTCGTACCACGTCTTCGTCGAAAGCGTGAGACAGATGTCTTGATCCCCGTGAAACGGCATTTCTGCGGTATTGAGTACGAGCCAGGGACGAGCCATTTCCGGCCCTTTGAACGGATCGTCACCGTAGACAATCGTGCCGCGACCGTACGTCATCGATCGTCTCGCTCGGCGGCATGTTCGACCCACTCCTCGCGATCTTCCGGCCCGTAGCGCTCGTTAAATAGTCGATTCGCTCGGTGGATATCGTACGCCTTCCGCAGCCGTTCCGTGTCGTTCGTGACCGCCCAGTACGACCCCTTGTGGCGGACGAGGTCCCGCTCTTCGAGTCGAGCGAGGACGGTATTGATCGAGTTCCGGTTGATATCCGTCCGGTCGGCAATCGCTGTTGCCTTCCAGGCACGATCATCGTTTTCGAAGAGGAACACGAGTACCCGCTCGGGATTACTCATCTCCTCGAGTTCCTCCTCGCTGCGTTCATTGAAACGGTCGATATCGATGGACATAGTGGGTACTAGCGATGCCGAGCATATAGTTGTACCCTCTGTACCTGATGTATGGTACTTCCGTGCGTACCCACTGGTAATTGGTCGATATGAACTCGAGGAAGACAGAGATAGGATTTCGAGCGAGCCGACTCGAGCGTCGAGGAAGTGGAGCCGGCAGCGGCGGACGACTGAGCTTCTTCGAGCGGGAGAGCGACTGTCGGTTCTGTCATACCTAATTTTGGACTTCGCTTGGTCGAACGGGAATTCGATTCGCGCCAGACGGACTGCGTTCTCGAGTCTCCATACCTGATACCATCGTACGCCGAGACGTAGCGATCACTCGTCTTCGAGGTCTTCTGCTCGAGCGGGTTCGATCACATCAGTTCTTGCAGCGATCAACGCTTCCGCAGACGGACTCGGATCGATCGCGAGTCGAAACCGCGCCTCATCGAACGCATCGTCAGCATCGGTCCGTGACTCGAGTCCAGTGTCTCGTCTCCTCAAAGAGCCACGCTTCGGACTGATACGAGCGCGTGTCCGAGCGGCGTTAGTGAGTCGAGGGGAGCCACATCGGTCGCTGTCGCTGGTCGGTGTAACGTCCGATAAAAGAAACCGCGGAAATTAGGGCCGGCCGAAGCCGGTAGTTCTACAGCTTAGTTCTGGCGGCGGAGTGCCAGCATGGCAGCGCCGAGGAGTGCGACGAGAGCGACGCCGACACCGAAGCCGGGCGTACCATCGTCACTGTCGTCTCCATCGGAGCCGTCGTCACCGTCGGAGCCGTCGGATCCGTCACTACCGTCGGAGCCGTCGTCACCGTCGGAGCCATCGGATCCGTCACTACCGTCGGAGCCGTCGGACTCGCTAACGGTCAGCGTACCGGAGTCACTGGCGTCGCCAGCGGAGGTACTCCAGCTGATGTCGCCTGCGGAGCTGGTGTCGAAGTCTTCGCTGACTTCGTGCGTGCCACCGGCTTCAACAGTGATCTCTTCCTGAACGACGGTCTCGTCGCCCATCGTGACAGTGAAGTTGACAGTACCCTCGGCGTCGCCGTCGTTCGTGACGGTCACGTCGAGCGTGGCGTCTTCACCAACTTCGACCTCAGAGGGTGCGACACCCTCGACGGAGATGTCTGCTTCAGGTTCGGGTTCGGAAGCGACGATGACCGCGTCGACTTCACCAGTGGATGCCCCGTTGACACCTGCACGAGCGAATTCGAGTTCTTCGCCGGCTTGACGGTCGCTGAAGTCCCAGGACGCGGAGGCCATTCCATCATCACCGATGACAGCCTGGCCGTCAGCGACGTACGTCGGGAAGCGGAGTCGGTAGGTGACTTCCGTACCGGGTGCAACGTTCGATTCGACGGCCACTTCCGAGTCCTCACTGTTCTCGATCGGGAGCTGGTCGTCCTCGTTGAGTTCACTGCTGAACTCAATGTTTCGCTCTTCAACATCGAAGTCCTGATCGAGGCTTTCCTCGCTGTCTTCTTCGACGTATGCGTTGTCCTCGGACACCGTGAAGTCAACATTCCAGGTTTCGTCGGTACCAACGTCGCCATGCGCGGTGACGTCGGCAACAACGTAGAACGTGTCATTCTCGGCATCAGGGACGATTTTGGCGTTGCCGCTGTCGATGAGTTCGTTAACCGAGAACTCAGGGGCGTCGCCGTAAGTTGGGTCTTCCGTGTCCGAGAAGTTCATCGTGAGACCGTCAGCCGTCGACAGGTTATCGTCACTGTCGGTGAGGTATCCGTAGACACCCGAGGCTTCAACCTCAGTGATGAGGAGGTCGTTCTCAGCGACGGAATCAGTCTGGGTTGCATCCTCGAGAATGTTGTCGAGGTCATCAGAGACACTGTAGCTCGACGGGGCGGTCCACGTGGTCAGATCGTCCGTGGATCGCTCGTTCAGGATGAGCACTGCAGCGTCGGTCTCGTCAGCACCGGTGGCTGGGTCCTCGGTGTAGGATTCCAGTTCGAAGTCCGAGGCAACCAGTCGGTTGTTATTGATGCCGTTGTCAAGCGACGTGACTTCCACGTCAGCTTCCTCTGACGTGAACACGTCAGGGCCGCCGTTCGTACCCATCGTCGTCTCGTTTGCACGGTACGTGTTGAAATCGACTGTCACTTCTTCAGCGTCGTCGTAGTTGGACAGTTCGAGCGTGACGTCATAGTAGCCACCCTCTTCTGAGAGGTTAACGTACGTGGTGTCGGTCGAGCTGGTCGGCTGGACCGTGAACTCGGCGTTGTCACCAATGTGCTGTTCGTAGGTGTTGGAGTCGAAGACAACGTCTTCGTCCGCAGGACTCTGGTATTCGATCTCGACACTGTCACTCGCAGTGGTGTCAGCGGCGGTGAAATCGAACGAGTAAGTACCTGCATTGAATTGGCTGCTGTCGAGGTTGACATCAACTTCATCAATGCTGTTCACACCTTTGATGACGATCTCGTCGCTTTCAAGGTAGCTGTTAGCGCTGTCGTTCTCCACCGTGTTATCGGTGTGACGGAAAGCGTGCTCGAGCTCGTCCTGATCGAGGTCGTCAGATGTTACGACGACATCGTATCCACTGCGCTGGGAGTCGAGTTCAACGGTGACGTTGGAACCGAGCGTCGCAGGCGTGTCAGTTAGGACGGTCGAGTCGAGACTCTGCTCGTCAACACGGAACTGCGCCACGACATCGCCATCTTCGGTAATGTCGTAAAGGCCATTGTTGAACCGCGTTGTATCGATCTGGAAGGAATCATCAGTATCTTCGACGGAAATCTGTCGCTCAAGATCCTGCGTATCGTTGTTGAGGATCTCGAACATGTAGCTACCATCGAAGGTACCGGTTGAGTCGTTATAAGTCCCGCTAAATTCTGCATCCGTATCATTAGCGGTTACGTTAACTGTCTGTCCTTGCCAGTAGCGATCGTTATCGCTGAATGTCTGTTCGTTATGGTTGCTTGCTGCGACGGCACCAGTGAAGGAGGCCGTCATTGCCACAACGGAGAGGACCATTAGCGCTGCCAGGACGACTGCACGTCCCTTTTTGCGATAGTCCGTTTCGCTTGTCATTATGTATTGTTAGTTTTCGTTTGTGTTAGTTAGCGCGCGATTCACCTGGAGAGCGAGTCCACCCCAGCACCGTCCGACCGGGCTGTTTGGTCGACTCACACCGGGTAGGGGTAATCAGTTCTTTAGACAACTCCGTAATAAGCTTTCTGTCTCACATATTATGAGGGCGACATGTGTAAAAAGTGTATTACCGCCCGACTGCGACGGGGCCGTAGCGAAATGCGAAGAACGTTTTGGCCGATCGAAACAGTTCATCTTCAGTGATAGTCGCTCGAGCAATCCGCTCTACCGAGATGGTAACCCGATGCTACCCCCGTCGATCGCGTCGCTCGACTGGGGCGCGATCCGCCCTCGCGTGAGGTCTCGTGGGAGGAACCATGTTTGTCAGGTCTGCGGAACACAAGTGGCGATTACGACCGGGGCATCGGAGACCCCGCCAGTATCACAGGAAAACTAGGAATTATAGTCCGGACCGTCCTTCGGCTACCCATGCACCGCGAATTCATCGAGTTGCTCGAGGCAAACACCGACCACGCCGAAACGCACAAATCGCAGTTCGACGACGTTCAGGAGTCCCAGGAACCGGGCGTCGTCACCGTCTGCTGTTCCGACTCGAGGGTCCTCCAGGATCACATGTGGGGCAACGACGAACCGGGCCGGATCTTCACGTGCGGCAACATCGGCAATCGCGTCGTCCAGCGCACGGACGCGGGCGACGTCGTCTCCGGCGACGTCCTCTATCCGGTTGCACACACCGGCACGGAGACCATCGTCGTCGTGGGTCACACGGGCTGCGGTGCTGTGACAGCGACCTACGACGATCTGACCGACGGCCTGTCCGAACCCGACGGGATCAGTCACTGCCTCGAGCTCCTGAAGCCCCACCTCGAGCCGGGGGTCGAACTCCTCCCCGACGACGTCGACCGAACGGCGGCCATCAATCGGCTCGTCGAGTACAACGTCGATCGACAGGTCGAGTTCCTCGCTGAAAGCGACGATATCCCGGCGACCGTCGACATTATCGGTGTCGTCTACGACTTTCAGGACGTGTACTCGGGCAATCGCGGCGAGGTCCACGTCATCAACGTCGACGGCGAAACCGACGTCGACGCGCTCCGGGAGGAGTATCCGGACCTCGAGTCGCGGATCGAACGCCGCTGGGAGTACTGAGACGGACTCCTGTCAGTACGGTCGCTGGCTGAGTCGAACTCGCCGAAAACGGATTGGTGTAACGGGACTCTCGCTGTTCACCGTTATTCAAATGGATGAAATACACCATACATACGATTGAAACGTTTTGATGAGTACCATCAGCCATACGCTAGTGGTAAGATTCTTTTGTCCATGGTAACCTAGTCGCAGCTATGTCAGCAGAGACGGATGGACAGGGACGGCTATATCTCCCAAAAGAGGTGCGCGAGAAGTACGGCCAGAAGTATCACATCGTCATGTACGAGGACAGAATCGAGTTGATTCCGGTCGCGGATGACCCACTTGCCGCTATCCGCGAGGCGGCAGGCGAGCTTCACGATGCATCAGTCGAGGAAATTCGAGAGAACATCGAGGCGGAGGCGAAAGACGAGGCTGAGGAAGCCGGCGGCGACAGATGACGGTGTACGTCGAAACGGATTTCCTGCTCGCACTCGCCAAAGACACGGATTGGTTACAGGGCTCCGCTGAGGATGCACTCGGCGAGTACGACATCGAAACGTCACCGTTCTCGTATCTCGAACTCCTCCTCGCCCGAGAACGCTACGAGTTCGACTACGTTCCGCTGGTGGCGAACCTGCTCGAACTCGTACCTGTGCGGAACGAGGAAGAGAAACAAGTAGTTCTGAAAGCTGTCAACTACTACGATGAGGGAATGACGCCGTTCGACGCCTTCCACGCGGCGACTGCAGAAACGCGAGGGATGGACGTACTCTCCTCTGAGAAGGACTACGAAGATATCGAGGTAGAACAAGTCCCACTCGAACCGACCGACGAGGAATAACTCCAGACGGAGGATATAGTCACAGCTGAACGAAACGTGGTACTCGTAGTGGTTGTCGTGGCCACGTGTGCAACAGACCTGCGTCGAATCTTCCAGTTGCTCATTAAGTCTGAATTTCGTATGGTGGCGTCGAGAATCGACCGACCTCACTAATACGTAGCTATAGTAGCCACTGAAAGTCATTGCACGCCTGATAAAATGGCAGCTATACGACCAGTGTGTGAATCGTTTCAGTGGCTACTATAGCATGTGGGCAGAGGCGATCCCGATGCGTCTCTACCAAGCCGTGAGAGAAGTGGCCACAGTAGACGCTAATTCCCGTGTATAACTCGGTATAGGCCGGCTAGAGTTATTCGGCGACTGTATCGAGAAGCAGTCTCCTGATCCGCGTCGTACTTGCTGAGTTCCTCTGTTGAGTTCTGATTCCCTCTGAGTCATAAAGCGGTTGCTGCGGTTATTGAAAAAGTAGATCACTAACTGTAGTCCAAGACTACTGTTCCGAACAACGGAACGAGAGTGACTAACTAAGTGGAGAACCGACGGACCCAAAATTATGAGCGCCCTGACTACCCGTCGTGTAGATGGAGAAGTACTTGGAAAAGCAACGGGTTCGCTCTGGGCCAGGGCCGTTGTTATGCTCGGGTTGACTGCACGTCAAGGATGGGGTGAGTGGCACGATCTCCTCTCCGATGTGTATCTGGGCTATGACTCGAGCAATCAGGGGTTGGTAGTCGGTGCTGTCTGGGCGTTCGCAGATGGGGTTTGTCGGCGCGTATCTTCTCGCCTGGTTATATAATCTGTTCAGCCAATCCGAAGACTAGACCAAACTACTGACCACGATATCGTATGACTTCGCTTCGCTCCCTACTGCGGCGAAACCGTTCAGAAAAACTTGGTCTCGTAGAGGTCGTTGCGATGGGCGTCGGGGGCATGGTCTCGGGTGGAATCTACGCCGTGCTCGGCATCGCGATGAGACAAGCGGGCAATGCTGTTCCGCTCTCGTATCTCATTGCGGGCGTCATCACGCTCCTCACTGCGTACTCGTATCTCAAACTCACGTTGCACTACGAGGAACACGGTGGAGCGTTCACGTTCGTCGAACACGCAACGGACAACGTGCATATCGCAGGCTTCGTTGGCTGGGTTCTCGTCGTCGGGTATGTCGGTGTGATGGCGATGTACGCGTTCGCCTTCGGTGCGTACACGCTCACTGCTGCACAGGCTATCGTCGGAATCGAACTGCCACAGTTCCTTCGTCCAATCATATCGGTTCTCGTGGTCGGGGCCTTCGTCGGGCTGAATCTCTCCGGCGTTCACGAGACCGGCCTGTTCGAGGACATCGCCGTCTACATTAAAATCATCATCCTGCTCTCGCTTGCCACGCTCGGAATCGCCTTCTACGGGGGTGATCCCATTTCGATTGACTTTTTCAATAAAGGACATCTTAGTCCCATCACAGGCTTTGCGATTATCTTTGTCTCGTACGAAGGCTTTCAGCTGCTGGTCTACGACTATGACGACATCGAAAACGTCGAGCAGACGCTTCCAATCGGGATGTACGTTTCAATCGCAATTGCCATCCTGATTTACGTCTCGGTGTCGTTCATGGCCACGCTCCAGCTATCCCCCGAGCAGCTCATCGCCCACGAGGAGACGGCACTCGCGGCTGCTGTTTCGAACATTCCACTCCTGGGCGCTGTCGGATTCGTGCTCGTGATCCTGTCGGCGATGAAGAGCACATCTTCAGGGATCAACGCGACGCTCTTTGGTACCTCTCGGCTCGTCCACGAGATCGCAACTGAAGGTGCCATTCCCCGGTTGTTCTCCTTCCGCAACCGCGAGGGAATCCCCGTCTACGCGCTGCTGCTGATGGGTGGGCTGACTGCGGCTTTCGCCGCACTGGGGACACTCAAGCAGATCACCGAGTTCGGCTCAGTCGCCTTCCTGATCGCTGACGCCGTCGCGAACTTCGTCAACCTCCAACTCGCCGACGAGACGGGATCGAACCGTCTCTTTCCCGCACTCGGCCTAGTTGGTACGGTAACCGCGATTCCGATCGTCCTCTATCACCTCTATCGGACTGACACCGAATTACTGCTCTGGATCGTCGGTATTTTCGGCTCTCTCTTCCTGCTCGAGTTCTTCTACATAGAGCGCTATTCGTTCGACCCTGAGATCCATGGCGAACGGTGATCAATCTCAGATCAGCTCATCGAGGCTGAAGCGGAGGTCTCACCACGACATACCCTCTCTCCAGCACGACTATGTAACGAATTCTAGAATACGTCGCCACTGTTAGAGCTCTGCTCTACCGAGTATGCGCTGCAGAACTCGTTTTCCATGTTCAGCACGCTACGCTCGACAGGGAACTGGACGGTACCAGTCCCAGAGCGACAGTACTCTCCAAGCAGGCGCTTGAAGACCTGCTGGAGAGTAAATGACAGTTCGAGGAGGGCAAGACGGTGAGTGCAGAAGAGGCCCGCAAACAGTCCGGCACGGATGAGTGAGGAGTGGACGTGGGAGTTCTCGAACCGAGCGGCGGACGGACTCAGAGCACTCGACGACGTGGTTTCGGACGAGTTCCGCAACTCGCCCGACTTCGCCAAACCGTTGACCAGCGTGAAGCCGTGGCAGTCGTTACGGATCGGTGACTACCGGGCCATAGTTCGGTTCGACCGCGAAAACCAACGAATACAGGTCGGTATGGTCGGTCACAGGTCACCGATCTACGACGAATTTCCGTAAAGACGAGGCAGAGCGGCTCAGCGATAGAACTGTAACATCAGTCATCCACCGCGAATTCGGAGAACAGCTACTGGAAGGTATCGTAGCCATTGCAAGTCACTGCACACCTGATCGCACGACAGCTGTGCGATCAGTGTATAAATAGTTGCAGTTGTTACTATAATTCCGTAACCGGACAGGCGATACACGGTCTAAAACAGTCGTTTTCAGTTACCGTTTCTCACGCTGCTCTACTTTATTCAGGTGACTTAAATATACTAGTAATTTAAGCGAAAATATCTGCTAGTCACAAACTCATACTGTCGGGTACAGCACATAGCGACCTTCACTAGACGATATATAAACAAACCCACCGTGGCGTACAATCGGGAAATACCGGTTAGCTAGCGCGTGTCGAACGACCTAGTCACGTCGGTTGTCAAGTGGGTATCGACGATATCTTGCTCGTCAAAATCAGTGTCGTCGCTCCAGATGTCTGCATCACTGGCAAGAGCACAGGCGACGTACAGCACGTCGTCCGGATCAGTTTCACTGATCGCTGCTTCGGTCTTTTCGATGTGCGGATAGAACTCGTCGGCGGGGACGACCTCAATGTACTGAGAGAGAAGATCGACGAACTTAGCGACTCGCTCTGGACTCATGCCGGACTTCTCGACGATCAACTCCGTGTAGTTCTCGATCTCGTCGTGGACGAACTCGGGTGTCAAAAGGTCGGCTTCGAGCGTGACAATGAGTTCACGAGTTTTCGAGTCAGCGATGAGCGCGGAGATGACGACGTTGGCATCGACGACCAGCTTCATTCGTCGAAACTACTCCGATTCCTCATCGGCGCGCTCGCGTGCGCTCTCGTTGATTCTGTCGGCGATGTCGGCGACATCGCTCTCGGTGAGTTCACTTCCGGACGTGAGTTCGTCCATCACCTCGAGTGTCTCGACTTTTTCCTGGATGGCCTGTCGGGTGACCTCGCTCCAGTTGATCTCCGGGTGTCTCTCCATCCGGTCTTTGAGGTCGTCGTCGACATTGACGGTGATACTGGGCATACAAGAAGCTATGTATACACAGAATATTGTGTCTTTGGGTCAAAATACAGCAACAAGAACTGACCGCCAGCTTCGCGGTGGTTCTCTCGCCAAGACTGGGCGGGAGACGTGAGCGGAGTTGGTAGAGTGTTCAATACGGACGGGTATCCGATCTTCCGGCTGCTCGTCGAGTCCAAGATTCCCAAGGTGGCGTCAAAAACCGACACGTAAATCCACTAATGCGCGGCTAGATGTGCTCTAACAACCGCTTTTCGACTACCGGCTCTCCCGCTGCTCGACCTTGTTCAGTTCGATCAACAGCCGGAAGATAGCCTTCACCAAATTCGCATCGACGTCGAACTGCTCGGCGTTGTCGCCGGCCCGCTCCATGACCTGTTGTTCCTGTTTCTCGTCGGTCGTCGGCAGCCCCTGTTCGTCCTTGACCGCAGCGATCGTGTCCGCGACGTAGGTTCGCTGAGCGATCAGTTCGACGATCTCCTGATCGATCGTCCGGATCTCCTCGCGAAGTTCGTCGAGGTCCATCTCTTCGGGCGTACGATCCTCCTCGTCGATTCCGCCATCCGTCACCGTCTCAGTGTGCTCTCGAGTCATGTCGTTCGTGTTCCGTCCGTTCGCGTTTGCAGTAGTCGTGTCGTTCCGTCGCGCTCGTCCCATCGCGGTTTCACTCTCTCGAGCGTCTCCCGCTCGCCGACGGCGACGTAGCTCGGTCCGGTTCCGGAGAGCGAAACCCCGGTAACGTCGGGTAAGACGTCGATCATCGGTCCCGTCGAGAACTCGAGTGCGCCACAGAAAGCGAAGCCGTTGACGGTCATGGCCTCGCCGTAGCGTCCCTCGAGCGCGAGTTCTTCGACGAGGTCGGCCATCGGAGCGACGCGCTCGCAGGCCGACACGTCGGCGTCCGCACTGTAGGACTGTTCGGGCGGCGTATAAACCAGTGCGTGCCAGTCGACTTCTTCGCGGACAAGCAGCGCGTCGGCCGTATTGTCGGTCACCGTCACGCCGCCGAGCATGCTCGCGCTGGCGTCGTCGAACGCGCCCGTCGCCGTCACGCCGGCCTCGCGGGCCGCCTGAACGCCGAGTCGGCAGGCATCGATCCGTTCGACCGAATCCGCGACCTCGAGGGCGTCGAGCGTCGCGAGCACCGTCGCGTTGGCCGCGGCGCTGGAACTCTTCAGTCCGGAGGCCATCGGGACCTCGCTCTCGGTATCGATGCGCGCACCCACGTCGGTC
Organism: Natrinema sp. H-ect4; assembly: GCF_041894845.1. NCBI lineage: Archaea > Methanobacteriati > Methanobacteriota > Halobacteria > Halobacteriales > Natrialbaceae > Natrinema > Natrinema sp. H-ect4. Next base: position 67,139 of record NZ_JBHDYC010000013.1, on the reverse strand, counting down.
TCGTCCAGCCCGGCCCGCTCGGCGTACTCGACGATCGTCATCGCGGCACAGCGCTCGACGAGCGTCGTGTCAGCCTGGGGCTTGCCGGCGATCGTACCGACGATCTCGCCGTCGTTCGTGAGCTCGACGGATGCCGTCGTCTCGAGGTCGATCGCGAACGCCGATCCGGTTCCGGTCGCGAGTGCGTTAAGTACCGTCCCGGCTGCGGGGGCGACAGCGCGGCCATCCATACACGGACACTCTCAGCAGGCGTACTTACGGCTAACGATCCTCGAGACCGACCGATGGAGAAACCGCTCCTTTGCGAAGCGATGAGACCGGAGAACGCACCGTTTTTCCCCGATCCGACCGAAGCGGAGACCATGAGCGCACGGAACAACGTCGCCCCCAGTACGATCGGCGTCGATCTCGTCGACGGTGGCGTCGTCGTCGAGTACCACGACGGTCGAGAGGTGTTCTACCACGGTCCGCCGGAACCCGTCGACGGACCGCTGACGACGCCGCCGGGGAAGGAAGTCCACGTCCTCGTCACTGACCCCGACGGAGTCGAGGGCGTCATGACGTACGTCAACGATCGCAACACGCACGATGACATCCTCGAGACGACCGGCGTCGGCCGCGTGATGCTCGAGCGTGACGACGAGGAGGAACTGTTCCCGGGCGTCACCGTCGCGACGGAAGCCTACTCGGTCCGCGTCGAAGCCGACCTCTCGGTCGTCGACGGCCGCGTCTTCGTCTTCGCCGAGGACGAGATGAGCGAACACGCCTACGAACTCGTCGAGGCGACCGACTGATGCCACTGCAGAAACCCTGGCGCGACCTTGAGCGGGAGACGGTCGCCGCCGCGCCGGACCGGCCCGGCGTCTACGAACTCGGCGACGCCTCAGGAACGGTACTGGCGGTCGACCATGGCGTTCTTCGGGACGAACTCAAGAGCGTGCTGGCATACGGCGACGGCGACCGCGTCCGGTGGACCGAGGCTCATACGCTCGAGCAGGCCCGCGAACTCGCCGACGAGCACCGCGAGCGCCTCGAGTGAGGAGCTCCGGCTCCCGGCTGAGTCACTGGATGTAGGACGGATTGCTGTCGTCACACCGCGACTCGTGTTCCGTCGCGTCCGACTTCTCGTCGAAGAGGAGCCCGCAGGTCTCGCACTCGTACCAGGTAGTGTCGTCGCGTTCGGTCTGGACTACCATGGTAGAGGATGGAACACGAACGACAAAAGGCGTTTCTCCGGTGGCTGCAGCGAGACCGAACGACGACAGGGAGGGAGTATTGTCACCAACCGGGAGTTCCGTGATTCTCGACTCGGTCGCGTCTCTCGGTCCTGTATTCCGACTCGATGAAGGTCTACGATACTTCCGATAGTAGCCACTGAAGGTCACTGCACACCTAATCGCATAACGACGTTGCGATTAGTGTGTAATTCGTTTCAGTGGCTACTATAGCCCCCTCACGAACCGCTGTCGTCAGGCGTCGAGTTCGGTCAGTTCCTCGACGTCCGGAATCTGCTCGCTCGCCGTGGTGATCTGGCGCATTCGCTGTTCGTGTTTCGTGTACGCGTAGTCGGCGAGGTCGGAGGGACTCGGACCGGGACCCCCCTCGGAGCTGGCCCCATCGTCGCTCGTCAGACTCTCCTGGACGAGCGGCACCAGTTCGTCGACCGTCTCGCGGAGGAGGTCGGGATCGACGTCGCCCTCGCTCACGAGTTCCTTGAGTTTCGCCATCCCGAAGCCGACGTGGCGTCCCTCGTCACTGCGAATCAGTTTGAGCCCCTCGACTAATCCCGGCAGATCTGGGAGTTCGGGTTCGTTCTCACCGTACGCGAGGGTGAGTCCGTAGTAGCCGGTCTGGGCCAGAATCCCCTCGATCGTCAGGTGATAGTGACAGTGGGCCTTCGCGCGGTTTTCCGGCGTGTCCGCCTCGAGGAGGAGTGCCATCGCCCGCTCGTTGCGCTCGAACAGTTCGTCGTAGGGCTCGTTGAACCACTTCTCGTCGGTCGGCGACGAAAGCTCCTGCCCGCGACGTTCCTCTTCGGTGTGAATTACTTCGCGCCAGTACCGATCGAAGAAGTCGGTGTGTTTGGACTCCTCGTAGAGCTGCGTCGTGATGAACATCTGGTCGCCGATATCCTCCAGGACGACCGCCAGCGGCGCGAGATCCTCCGTCACCGACTCCTCTCCCGCGCCGAACAGCGCGAGCGACTGCTTGAGCCCCCTAAAGGCCGGCTCGGGGAGCTCGGCCGCTCCCGCTACGTCCGCCGCGAGATCGATCTCGTGGGGATCCCAGTGCTTCTCAACCGCATTTCGGTAGTAGTTGTGCGATCGGGTTCCGGTCTCGAGTTGCATCGACGGCTCGTTAGTGACCATTCTCACCCGAACAGATGCATCGCTGTCCGATTAACCTATATCTCACGTATTAGGGCATTTAAGTGGGAACGGATCGAAGAGAGGGTATGGGCCTCATCGCCGAGTTTCAGGTAAACTCCCCAGACCTGCCGCTGACGGGCGCGGTGGCGGCCGTCCCGGAGATTACAGTCTACATCGACCGCATTCTCGTCGACGATCCCGATCGACCAGTCGTCCTCTGCCGAGCGGTCGACGACGCCGACGACGAGTTCGGGCCCGCGCTCGAGGACGATCCCACCGTCGAGACACACACGGCGGTAGACGGTGCGGGCGGCGGATCGACGCACCGGATCAGGTTACGCGATCCGCCGCTCCCCATCTACCGCAAATACGTCGAACTCGGAACCACGCCGCTGGGCGGGATCGTGACCGTCGACGGCTGGTGGGCCCGAGCGCGGTTCCCGGACAGGGAGGCGCTCGCGGAGTACCGAATATTCTGTACGGATCGGGGCGGAACGTTCAAACTCGAGCGACTTACTCGGGAATCGTCGAGCGACGATCCGCCGTTCGGACTCACCCCCGAACAGTACGAGGCGCTCGTCGCAGCCCGCGATGCGGGCTATTTCGACGTCCCGCGAGAGGCATCGACGGAGGAGATCGGCGATCGACTGGGGATTTCGGCACCGTCGGCGTCCGAGCGACTCCGGCGCGGAATCGACCGGTTGCTGGAAAACGCGCTGTAGCCGCGAGCGACCGACGGCACCGCCTCGGAGCAACCGACAACGCCTCGGATTCAGTGTGCATGCAGCGGCGTCCGATGGGACAATTCTCAAGACGACCGGCCCGAAAGGAACGGGTATGAGTTCGTCGGAATCGGACGGCGTCACGTTGTCGGTTCGCGCTGCCGAAAAGGGGGACGCCGGCCGGGGCGTCGCGCGAATTCCCGAACCGGTGCGGCGACAGCTCGGCATTCTCAGCGGCGACGCCGTCGTGATCGATGGCGAGGAGTCCACGGTCGCCAAGATGTGGCCCGCGGATCCGTCGGTCCCCGACACCGCCATTCAGGTCGACGGTGATACCCGAGCGAACACCGGCGTTCACGTCGGTGACACGGTTACCGTCCGGGCGAAAGACAAGTCGACCATCGCCGACGCCGATCGGGTGACGCTCGTCGCGCCGCCGGGACTCGCCGAGAGTCAGCGACGAGCCGCCGAGAGCAGCGCGGCGGAGAAACTCCGCAATCGACCGGTCCGTGCGGGGGAGCAGGTTCGGATCGAGGGGATCGATCAGCAACCGTTCCGGGTCACCGACACGGATCCCGACGGTGACGTTCGAATCACGAGCACGACGACGGTTCGGCTCGCCAACCTCGAGTCTGGACCGGACGCCACTCCGAGTTCGAGCACGACGGAATCCACCGGTCGCGGCCGACAGTCGGACGGATCAGCCGGGGCGCCGACCGGTTCCGACTCCCAACTCGAGACCGAAACGGCCGAACTCGAGCCGGGATCCGGCGTCACCTACGAGGACATCGGCGGCCTGGACGAGGAACTCGAGTTGGTTCGCGAGATGATCGAACTCCCGCTGTCGGAGCCGGAACTGTTCAGACGCCTCGGCGTCGAACCGCCCTCCGGCGTCCTGCTGTACGGCCCACCCGGCACCGGGAAGACGCTGATCGCACGCGCCGTCGCCAACGAGGTTGACGCCGAGTTCGTGACGATCTCGGGGCCGGAGATCATGTCGAAATACAAGGGTGAATCGGAAGAACAGCTCCGAGAGACGTTCGAGAAGGCTCGCGAGGAGGCCCCGACGATCGTCTTCTTCGACGAGATCGATTCGATCGCCGGCACGCGCGACGACGACGGGGACGCCGAAAATCGGATCGTCGGCCAGCTACTAACGCTGATGGACGGCCTCGACGGTCGCGGCGAGGTGATCGTCATCGGCGCGACCAACCGCGTCGACGCGATCGATCCCGCGCTCCGGCGCGGCGGCCGCTTCGACCGCGAGATTCAGATTGGCGTCCCCGACGAGACGGGCCGCCGGGAGATCCTCGAGGTCCACACCCGTGGGATGCCGCTGGCCGACGACGTGGATATCGACGCGATCGCACGCCGGACCCACGGCTTCGTCGGTGCGGATCTCGATGCGGTGGCGAGCGAAGCCGCGATGGCAGCCATCCGCGATCGGCCGACCGAGACCGACGACCGCCGCGAGTGGAACCGAAATCCGACCGTCCGAAAGAACCACTTCGACGCCGCGCTCGCGTCCGTCGAACCGTCGGCGATGCGCGAGTACGTCGCCGAGTCGCCGACGACCGACTTCTCGGACGTCGGCGGTCTCGACGAGGCAAAGCAAACCCTCCGGGAGTCGGTCGAGTGGCCGCTGACCTACGATCGACTCTTCGAGGAGACCAACACCGATCCGCCCTCCGGCGTTTTGCTGTACGGCCCGCCCGGCACCGGGAAAACGCTACTCGCGCGCGCACTGGCGGGCGAGACCGACGTCAACTTCGTCCGGGTCGACGGCCCCGAAATCATCGATCGCTACGTCGGCGAGTCGGAGAAGGCGATCCGCGAGGTGTTCGAACGCGCCCGCCAGTCCGCCCCGTCGATCGTCTTCTTCGACGAGCTCGACGCTATCGCGGCCGCTCGAGGCGACGGCCACGAGGTCACCGAGCGCGTCGTCTCGCAGCTCCTGACCGAACTCGACGGAATGCGAGAGAACCCTAATCTCGTGGTCCTGGCCGCGACCAACCGGAAGGATCAGATTGACCCGGCGCTGCTCCGACCCGGTCGACTCGACACCCACGTCTTCGTCGGCGAGCCCGACCTGGACGCCCGCGAGAAGATCCTCGCGGTCCACACGCAGGGCAAACCGCTCGCCGACGACGTCGATGTCAACGAACTCGCGGCCGAACTCGAGGGATACACCGGCGCGGATCTCGAGGCGCTGGTCAGAGACGCCTCGATGCGGGCGATTCGAGAGGTGGCCGCGGAGTCAGACCCCGAAACGGCCAATGAGCGGGCCGACGAGGTCCGAATCGAGCGACGACACTTCGAGGTCGCGCGGGACTCGACCGACCGAACGTGAACCGAATCGATCGTCATCAGGCCGTTACTCACAGCCGGACTGTCAGTGCATGGTACCCGCCTCGTTCGGCGGGAGGGAGGCCAGTTCACCGGCCGTTCCGAGCACGGAGAGTTCGTCGCCGTCCCGTAGCGTCTCGTTATCGTCCGGAAACGGAATCACCTCGTCGTCGCGGACCACGACGAGAACGATCCCCGATAGCCAGCCGACGAACACGTTGTCGAGGGTGCCGCCGTCTTCGACCGTGACGGATCGCACCGTCTCGTCGGCGGCACGGAGCACGGAACACAGCCCGTCGCCGTCGTTCGGCGGTTCCGACCGCGTCGTCAGTCGATAGCTCGAGCCGGAATCGGCGAGTCGGTCGGCGGCGTCGGCGTCGACTGTGATCGTCGCCACATCCCCAGCAGTGGCCCGTACCATTCCGGTCGCCGCGAGTCGACTCGAGTCCTCTTCGGATGTCCAGACCTCGATCGGATCGCCGACGCTTGCGGTCGGTGCCGGATCGGTACGGATCGCCATCGCGACGGTTCCCGTCGGAAGGCTCGACCCGATTCGAGAGCGAGTGCCGCCGATCGCGAGCCGCTCGACGGTCCCGTCTGCTCCGACCGTGATCGACACGTGGCCGAGACCGTAATCGCGCTCGAGGCGGGTCGCGAGTCGAGAGCGAAGTGCCGATTCGTCGCTGATCTGGGGGACCAACACCGTCCTGCCGGCGAGATCTCGTTTGATCGACGGATCAACCGGCGGATACCCCGCCGCATCATCGATTCGTTCGGGTAACTGGATCGCTATCGAGAGCCGCGCCGATCGGACGAGTGAGGCAATCTCGCCGGTGGCCGCCAGCCGGGTGATATCGAAGACGTCACGCGCGACCTCGTCACCGATTCGTCGGCCGATCTCGGCGGCGATCGCACTGACGACGACCGCGCCGAGGACGTACGTCGCGGTCGCGTGGTGGACGAGCGGCGTTTCGTCGATGATCGTCGCCTGCTCGAGACCGGCGGCGTTCAGCCAGCCCGCAACGACGGCGAGTCCGGCGAACGTGCCGACGCCGACCGGAGCCCCTCGCGTACTCACGGCCCGATACCCGAACGCAACTGTGGTCGTGACGATGCCGGCGATCAGTGCGAACCCGAGTATATTGATCAGTGCCGTTTCGGTCCACTCGGAGACTGCCGTCTGCAAGACGACGAATTCGGTCACGATTCACCCTCCAGTGCCGGGATAACGGTCGAACGCGGCGTCGGTTCGCACTCATCGTCGATCCGCCGCTGTAACTCGATTCGCTCCCCGACGACGAACACGTCGTCCCGGTCGTCGAGCGTCGCCACATCGGGGTCGAGACACCACGTCTCCCGTTCGGCGACCGGATCGATGCTCGTCGGCCCCGTGCCGTCGCCGTCGGCGTTGGGGCGGCTCGCCGCGAGGACACGGATCGTCTCGTCGGTCGCTCCGTCGCCCGTATCGACGGATTCCCTCACCGCACCGAACGATACGCGACGAACCGAGTAATCCGCTCGCTCGAGCCGGGACAGAGCCTGGCGGTCGGCGTCCAGTCCACTGGCGGGGACGGCGATTCGGGCGCGATCAGCAGTGAGTAGCGAGTCGGCGTCGGCGGACGGAACGGCGACGGTAACGCGACCCTCGCCACCGACCGTTTCGGCGGTCGGGCGCGGGACCGCGTTCGTCGCCCCAACTGCTGGACGGCTCCCGTTCTCGATTGTCTCTCCCTCGCTGAACCCGGCTCCGGAATCGGTGGCTGGCCTCGATACTGGGAGATCGTCCGAGAGCGACGGGCCAGCTTGTCCGTGCCCGGACTGATCGCGTCGACTGGCGCTCAGAACGGTCGCCGTCATCGACTCGCCTCGAACGTGGACGGCGACATCGTCACCCGATCGCAGTCCAGTCGGAAGGAGCGCCGAAATCGAAACAGCGCGCCAGCCATCGGGCACTGCCGTCGCGGTATCGCCGGATTCCGGTGCGGCGGCGACGGTCGCCCGGCCGCGCCCGTCGATCGACACGGCGACGGCAGCCAGTTCGTACTCGGTTCGGAGTCGCGTCTCGAGTCGCGTCTCGAGCGCAGACAACGGAAGATCGGCGGGGAATCGCCACGTGTCCGCCTCGAGTGCCTGCCGAACGTCGGGCGACAGCGACTGATAGCCGTCGATATCACGAATTCGCCCCGTCGTTCGGACCGTCACCTGTCCCATCGCATCGACCGAGTCGATGGCCGCAGCGGCGAGCGACCGGTTTCGCTGGGTCGGCCGCCCGGCTCCGAACGGAAGTTCCGACGCGACGCGCTCGCCCTGACTGGCCGCGGACACCGTCAGGATGGCAACGACGAGCGTCCCGGTTGCGAGGCGGGGAAGCTGCGTTCGAACGAGACCAGGCTCGAGCACGCCGACGAAGTAGCCGTTGAGGGCGGCGAGCGCCACGCCGAGCGCGACGCTCGCGGGCAACGGCAGCCTCGAGCCGCGGGCGCTGAAGACAGCACCGAGGGCTCCGGCAGCGATCGCGGGGCCGATCCCGACGACCAGTCCGAACGCGATACCGATGATGAGTTCGGTCGTCGTTTCGATCATCGGTCGTATCGGTCATCGTTCGTCTCGATCATCGCTATCGGGAGACGACCCGAATGCTCGGATTCGGCTGTTCGTCGATGTAGTTACTGTCGGACGGCGGGATCACCTCGAGCTGGATCGTTCCCATGTCCTGATCCGCTCGAAGGCTCTGCGAGCCGTCGAAATCGAGTTCTGCGTGGTTGTCATCGCCGGTCGGTTTGTCGAGAACACCGTCTAGCTGGGCGGAGTCAGCGGTCGCGACGATGGTCGCGTCCGAGACGTTGTTCCCGTTTTCGTCCATCGCGTAGACGTCCACTTTCGCGTCGCTGCCGGTCGCATCCGCATCGATCACCTGATCGGCGTCGGCGATTTTCACGGTCACCTCCGTATCGCCCACGCTGCCGATTCCGCCGAGCATGTTCAGCATGATCGCCAGCGCCGCGACGCCGACGACCAGCGCGATCACCAGCCGAATCGGGAGTCCTTCGATCGCGCGATCGTCTCGAGCGAACGACGACTGCGACCGGTTCGTTCCATCCGTCGAATCCGAGTCGGTCCGTTTCGAAGTCACGCCTCGCTTGGCCGCGGCTTCGCATTTAAACGGTGGCTCGTGGCTTCAAATACGATGCCGCAGCAGTTCCCCCCGTGAGTTTCGTACTGGGCCGCGACGGCGATCGCGAGGCTGGCCCCGTCGGTCGCCTTGGTTCCTACCGAGCGCTCGACGGCAGCGACGGTGCGCCCCTCCACCTCGATCTCGACGGGCCACACGCGATGTTGCTCGTTGGCAAGCGCGGCTACGGGAAGTCCTACACGATGGGCGTTATCGCGGAAAATCTGGCTCGATCACGCGGCGTTGCGCCCGTTCTCGTCGATCCGATGGGCGCGTTCGACACGCTGGCGGAATCGGCCGACGGCGAGGCAGTGCCGGCCAGCGTCGTCGGTGAACCGACCGTCACGGCCGCCTCCCTCGATCCCAGATCGTGGTGTGAACTGCTCGGCCTCTCGCCGGAACGCGGTGCTGGCAGCCTGCTCTGGCGGGCCGCACAGAACGAGTCGACGATCGAGGACATGCTGGCACACGTCGCGTCCACCGATGCCTCGAGGGTTGCAGTGCGCGCCGCGACCAACCACTTGCGCCTCGCCGACTCGTGGGGCGTCTTCGACCCCGACGGACTCGATGCGACGGCCCTCGGCGGGCCGGAGATATCGGTCGTCGACATCTCGGGGCTCGCGGCCGCACCGATGAACGCCGTCTGTCGCGGCGTCGCGGAGGCGCTGTACCGAGCGCGGGTCCGCGAATCGATCGATCGGCTCCCCTGGCTGTTGCTCGACGAGGCCCACGCGTTCTTCGACGGCGTGGCCGAACCCGCCCTCGAGACGATCCTCACGCGGGGCCGTGCGCCTGGCGTCAGTCTGGTTGCCGCGACCCAACGACCGAGTGCCGTCCCCGAGGTCGGCATCTCACAGTCGGACATCCTCTGTGCACACCGACTGACCGCTCGAGACGATCTGGCGGCACTCGAGCACGCACAACCGACGTACGTGAACGGCTCGCTGGCCGATGCAGAGCGATTGCCGGACGCGCCCGGGGAGGTCCTCGTCATCGACGACGCAACGGAGACGATCCACGCTGCCCGGATTCGGCCTCGAGACACACCCCACGGGGGAACGAGTCCGACCGTGAGCGGCAGTGTGGCCTGCAATGAGAATGAACGGGTGGAGTGACGATTCGCTCCGCTCAAGCAGAGATACCGTCAGCTACCAGACCGATCTGTCACCGATACTCACGCGGTCTACCAGCGAAAACCGAAAATCGATCCGCAAATGCGTCGATGAACCGGGACGACGACCGGGACTACTGGAAGCCGATGCGGCTGCCGCGACGACCCGACGGATCGGGGCCGCTCGTGCCGCCCTGGAACTCCTCTTCGATCTGCTCGTAGTAGTCGAGGATGTCGTCGGTGATCGTCGGCCGGACGTTCTCCATGGCCTGTCGGAAGTGGCGCATCTCGACGATGTCGGCTTCCTCGTCCTCGCGGAGGGCCTCGATGGCCGCTTCGCGGGTGATCGACTCGAGGTCGCTGCCGACGTAGCCGTCCGTGATCTCGGCGATTTCGCGTAGCGTGACATCGGCGGCCAGCGGCGTGTCCTCGGTATGAATCTCGAGGATACGCTCGCGGCCGTCAACATCGGGTTCGCCGATCATGACGAGCCGGTCGAATCGGCCCGAGCGAAGCAATGCGGGGTCGATCATGTCCGGCCGGTTGGTCGCGCCGATGACCATCACGTTCTCCATCTCCTCGAGTCCGTCGAGCTCGGTCAGAAGCTGGTTGACGACCCGCTCGGAGACGTTCGAGCCGACCTCACCGCCCCGGCCCGGCGCGAGCGCGTCGAGCTCGTCGAAGAAGATGACCGTCGGGGAGACCTGCCGCGCCTTGCGGAAGGTCTGTCGGATGGCCTTCTCCGATTCGCCGACCCACTTCGAGAGCAGTTGCGGGCCGCGCACGGAGATGAAGTTCGCGTTGGTCTCGTTGGCGACGGCCTTCGCCATCAGCGTCTTTCCGGTTCCCGGCGGGCCGTACAGCAGGACGCCGGCGGGCGGGTCGACGCCCAGCCGATCGAACCGCTCGGGGTTCGAGAGCGGCCACTCGACGGACTCCTGGACCTGGTCTTTGGCGTCCTGCAAGCCGCCGACGTCGTCCCAGGATATCTTCGGAAGTTCGACGAGGACCTCCCGCATCGCGCTCGGTTCGACCTCGTTGAGCGCCCCGCGGAAGTCCGTCCGCTTGACGATCATCCGATCGATCAGGCTCGGCGGGATATCCTCCTCGTCGAGATCGATCTCGGGGAGGTAGCGCCGAAGCGCCTTCATCGCCGCCTCTTTGGTCAGGCTCTCGATGTCGGCACCGACGAAGCCGTGGGTCTCGTCGGCGAGGTGGCCGAGGCTGACGTCGTCCGAGAGGGGCATGCCGCGGGTGTGGATCTGCAGAATCTCCTCGCGGCCCGTCTCGTCGGGGACGCCGATCTCGATCTCGCGGTCGAACCGGCCGGGCCGGCGCAGCGCGGGATCGACCGAGTCGACGCGGTTGGTCGCCGCGATGACGATAACCTGGCCTCGCGACTCGAGGCCGTCCATCATGGTCAGCAGCTGTGCGACGACGCGGCGTTCGACCTCGCCCGTGACGTCCTCGCGCTTGGGTGCGATGGAGTCGAGTTCGTCGATGAAGATGATCGACGGCGACTCCTCGGTGGCGTCCTCGAAGATCTCCCTGAGTTGCTGTTCGGACTCGCCGTAGTACTTCGAGATAATCTCCGGGCCGGCGATAGAGAAGAAACTGGCGGAGGTCTCGTTGGCGACGGCCTTGGCGAGCAGGGTCTTCCCGGTGCCCGGCGGACCGTGCAGGAGCACGCCCTGTGGCGGCTCGATGCCGAGTTTCTTGAAGATCTGCGGATGCTTCATCGGGAGTTCCACCATCTCCCTGACCCGCTGGATCTCGCTTTGGAGGCCGCCGATGTCCTCGTAGGTGATCCCGCCGCCGGTCTTTTCGAAGCCCGAAATCGGCTCCTCGCGGAGTTCGACGTCGGTGTCTTCGGTGATGAGGACCACGCCCTCCGGTTCGGTCTCGACGGCTATGAGTGGGATCGCCTGGCCCGGCGACCGCATGAATGGATGATTCGTCGAGCTCATCACGGGGACGATATCGCGGCCGACGACCGGACGCTTGAGGATCTGCCGTTTCACCATGCCGGCGGCGTCGGAGCCGAACTGGACCGACGCCTCCTCCGGCGGCGCGAGGGTGAGCTTGTCAGCTTTCGTCGCTTCGGCCTTTCGGATCGTCACCCGTTCGCCGATGCCCACGTCGGCGTTCTGACGGGTGAAGCCGTCGATGCGGACGGTGTCCGTGTTCCAGTCCTGCCGGTCTGCACGCCAGACCTTCGCGGCAGTCGTGTCTGCACCCTCGATTTCGATGATGTCGCCCGGACTCAGCTTCAGATGCAACAGCGTGTCCGGGTCGAGTCGGGCGATACCACGACCCGAGTCGTTCGGGTACGCTTTCGCGACCTCCAGTTGGACTTCGTTCATGGTTTAGGGATGGACGGCGATGTCTTTTACTCCGGTTCGTGAGCGGATAGGTTTTGTGTTAACCCACATCTCTGTGCTAGTCACTACCATAGATAGATGCGACCGGACGCTACAAAGATGTACCGGACCCGGTCGGTTTTGGCCGTATCGACAGCCCGTCGAAGACCGGGACAGGTGGCTTTTTGCGTCTCCCCCTCCGGAACGTAGGCATGCGAATCCTCGCTTTCGACGGTCGCATGGGCGCGAGCGGCGACATGATCCTCGCCACGCTCCTCGACGCCGGTGCCGACCCCGACGTCCTCGAGCCCGTGACCGACGCCCTCGAGGTGGAGTATCGGATCGACGAGACGACGAAGTGCGGCATCGCCGCAACGACGGTCGACGTGTTGCTGACGGACGAGGAGGAGAGCGACGGAGACGGACGCGACCACGATCACCACCACGACACCGATCACCACCACGACCAGGGCGATTCGGGTCACGAGCACGACCACGACGGCACTCGAGCCGAGGGTCACGGCCCCCACCGCAGCTATCTCGAGGTCCGCGAGATCGTCGCCGAGATGGACCTCGAGCCGCCGGTCGAACGCGACGCGCTCGCGATCTTCGAACTGCTCGGCGAGGCGGAGGCGAGCGTCCACGGCGAGGCACTCGAGGAGATTCACTTCCACGAGGTGGGAGCCGACGACGCGATCGCGGACGTGGTCGGTGCCACGGCCTTGCTTCACGACCTCGAGCCCGAACGGGTCGTCACCACCCCGCTTGCGACCGGCGGCGGGACGGTTTCGATGAGTCACGGCGAGTACCCCGTGCCGACGCCGGCGGTGGTCGAAATCGCCGAACGGGCCGACTGGTCGCTGCGCGGCGGTCCGGTCGACGCCGAGTTGCTCACGCCCACCGGCGCGGCGATTCTGGGCCACGTCGCCGACGGAATCGACGCGCTGCCCGCGCTCGAACTCGAGGCGTCGGGCTACGGCGCGGGCGGCTACGATCTCGATCCCCATCCGAACGTCCTCCGGATACTGGTCGGAGACGGAGCAGGGCAAGGCGAACTCGCGAAAGACGATATCGCGGTCCTCGAGACGAATCTCGACGACGCGACGCCCGAAGTGCTGGGCGGGCTCCAGGAGACCCTCGCGGACGCGGGCGCTCGAGACGTCTCGATCCTCCCCGCGACGATGAAGAAGTCCCGTCCCGGCCACCTCGTGAAGGTCATCTGCAAGCCCGCGGATCGGGAGCGCGTCGCTCGAGCGCTGGCCGAAGAGACGGGAACGCTCGGGGTTCGGGATGCGGGCGTGACGCATCGGTGGATCGCGAACCGAGAGTTCGAAACCGTGACGCTCGAGATCGACGGCGACGAGTACGAGGTCACCGTGAAAGTCGCGAGCGATGCCGATGGTGAGGTGTACGACGTGAGTGCGGAGTACGATGATACGATGGCGGTTGCTCGAAAAGCGGGAGTTCCGATTCGAAAGATACGACGGCAGGCCGAGAGTGCGTTCGAAGAGTCGTTCCCGTCTGATCGAGCGTGACCGTATCCGCCGTGGGATAGCCGAGATCAGTCGGTCGCGTCGCCGTTCGATCCCGATTCGTCATCACCAACCGACACCTCGACGTTTCTATCGGTCCGTGTTACGACTGTCGTGGATTTCGAATTCGACGCGGTCGCGGACGTGCTCTGTGAAATCGAGGCGGTGTGATCCGCTGTTACACTCTCGTTTCGATCCGTTGCGGATATCGATCGCGATATCGAGACGGTTCGATCTGATACCTCGGCCGTGCTTCCTGAGAGTGGACGCTGCTCGGAACGGGATCGACTCGAGACGGTCGTTTTGCCGTCGGTCGTGTCCGTCGTGGATAGCCATTCGCGGAGTCTCTTCCACATAAATTCGTGTTGAGTTAGCTGGGTTCGTGGTTGACGAGCGGTTCGGACTTCGTTCGAAATTTCGATCGGTCTAGTCCTGAATCTTCGTTCCAAACAAATGAAACCGAAAGCGGGTGAGTACCCGCTACGAGAAGTATCGACCTCGAGCGTTAGAAGAGGTCGAAGTAGTCGTCGAACTCAGTTTCTGTCTCGACTTCACCATCCTGCTCGGCGTCTTGATCAGCGTAGTTTGCAGCACCGGACACGCCGATCTGTTCGTTCTCGTTCGATTGTTCGACTTCGTTTTCGTTCTCCGCCTCGCTGCCGTCGTCAGCGGCCGCGATCTGACCGCCGCCCGCGTTTGCGTTCACCTGATTGACGTGCTGGTGTTGCTCGACTTCCGACTCAGCCTCTTGTTCCAGTTCCTGGTCCTGTTCCTGGTCGAATTCGGTATCGATTTCGAACGCAGCTGCTGATCCCGCGAAAAGTACGCTCCCGATCAATGCTACCGCCAGTGTCATCGCGATTGCACGTTTTGTCATTGGTTGGTCAGATCCAAGGTTCAATGACAAGCAACACGACGAGACGCTCACGAACTACGACACTCCTTATAGCCTGTATGGTCGCCCTGTCGATGGTGGCAGCCGGTGTGCCCGCGGCCACCGCGGGCGGCGACGGTGAACTGGACGCTGGAACAGTACACGCACTCGAGGACGGCGAAGACCTGTATCTGGTCTTCGGTGCCGACCTGGGTGATCAGTCGCTGGAAGAGTACGTCGAAGAACACGCGGATAGCTCGAGCGAGTCGACTGCTGAGATCATTCAGCATCAGGACGTCGACCAGGTCAACATCAACGAGCGAGGCCCCGCGGTGTCCATCGCGATCGACGGCGGAGAGGCGACTGCCATCCAGGAGGCGAACCAGCAAAACGACAATGAACAAGCCGGTGAGGCAACCGCCGAGAACATTGACGTGCGAACCGCGGAAACGCAGTTCGATAACGTCGACGACGTCAACATCATCATCGGAAACGGTGACGGCCAGCAGTTCGACGGCTGGGCGGTCACCGACGAGGATGGCGACGGTGAGACGGTCACTCAGAAGTCCAAGGTCGGTGTGACCCAGTCTCAGGCAGTCGGACAGGTGAACTACAACGCACAGAGCACCGCGTTCGCCATCGCCGTGAACGACAGCGATTCGACGGCGGTCCAGCAGTCCTACCAACGGAACGAGAACCTGCAGGAAGGTGCCGCGAACGCGACCAACGTCTACATCGGTGATGGCGAGTACGCCGACCAGACTGCGACGGCATCGCTCGCACAAGAACAGGACGTCGAGCAGGCGAACGTTAACGAACAGGGCGCTGCCATCGCTATCGCAGTCGGCGAGAACAGTACCGCCACGGCGGTTCAGTTCACCGACCAGAGCAACCTCAACACGCAGATCGGACACGCCCACGCTACGAACCTGATGGCGTCGTCGCCGGGGATGAATATCGCCACCGCCGGCGATGTCAACGGTGACGTCCTGACGACCGAAACCGAACTCACCGAACCCGATAAGAAGGACAAGAAAGACGGTGTTACCGACGGTTCCGAGCAGACGGCGACCACTGGTGTGAACCAAGAGCAGGGTGTCGAACAGCAGAACATTAATCTGCAAAACACTGCTCTCGCCATTGCGTTCGATGGGAGTGAAGCCAGCGCTACCCAGTTAGCGTACCAGCAAAACTACAACGCGCAGATCGCCTACGCTGACGCGCTCAACGTCTACGCGAGCCCGGGCTACGTCTCCGATGACGTCACGCGCTCCATGAGTACGACAGTGACCATCGGCGGCGACGCCGACGCGTCCAACCCCGGTATGTCGTACGATTACGACGGCAACGCGACACAGACGAACGCCATCGACCAGGAGGCCAGCGCAGCGATCGAACAGCAGCAGTTCGTCACGCAGGAGAACATGAACGAGCAGCACACGTCCGTCGCGGTCGCCGAAGACGGCGGCAGTGCCAGCAGTTCACAGATGAGCATGCAGGAAAACGAGAACATCCAGCTCGCATCAGTCTCTTCGGCGAACGTCTGGGTCGAAGCGTAATTGCGTTCCGTCACACGGTCGATTTTCGACCGACGTGACTGACCGTTCCCGTTTCTTTTAATTTCAGTATCGAGAACGGTCATCACTCATCGCCACATTCTCGAGGCGGAGTTTCGACACGAGTAGGGCTACGACTCCCCGGAACGGTCAGTGTCCGCGGACCCATTCGCTGACGTGTCCCCATCGTCTCGGTGCTCGGCGAGCGCTTCCCCGATCGTCAACTCGCCCGCAGCGACTCGGCGGGCGAGCACCTCGTCGATCGCCCGATTGTGCTCGCTCTGTTCGCGCGAGCGGTCTTTGATAACCTGAATCTCCCCCTCAGTCGGATCGATCTCTCGTGCGTCGACGACCTCCCCCTCGAGCCGAGCGATATTGACCGCAGCGAGCACGTCACCCATTCCTCGCGTCCCGGTGCCGAGGTAGGGGGTCGTCCCCGTCTCGTCGACGAGTTCGACGCGGACGTCGTCGAGATCGGTGACCAGTTTCGCACTCTCGAGGCGGGAGCCGTCGCCGATGCGGACGACCGGGGAGGGTGCCTCGGCGGCCTCGCGTTGAATCAGGTCGACGGCGTCGCCCAGTGGCACCTGAAAGGCGGCGACGACCGTCTCGCCGGTGAGGACGGCGATACCAGGCTTGCGGCCCGGATCGACACCGATGATCGTCCGGCCGCCGTCGCCGCGAACCGCGGCCAGCGCCTGGTCGACTGCCCGCCTCGGGTCGTCGGAATCGGCGACGATCGTCGTCACGTTGGCGAAATCGTCGGCGTGATCGGTCCCGGTGATGACCACGTCGGCGTGGTCCGGCAGCTCGTCGTCGAGTTCGACCGTGGTAAACGTCGTCCCGCGCTCGCGGAGTTCGTTGACGACGCCGTGGTACACCTCGAAGTCTGTCGTGGCGACGACGATCACACCTGCGCTTCGGCCCCGAACGCAATAAACGTGCGCGAACGCTCTTTTCGAGCGGTGAGACGAATCATGAGTAGAGCAGACGAAGCAGTACCAGTGTAGCATACGGCCTGCTGTCACTGTGTACCGGTGCACCCATGACCCATCATGCAGGTGCGCCGGAAATGATTCGCAGTAGTCCGTGTCATGCCACCGTCGAGAAGATCCACGAGTAGCACGGCGGCACACTTGTCGGGCGGGGAGACGGCAGTCTCGAGACCACGGTGAACGCCTCGAGTCGACGAGCGGACGGAGGCAGCCGTTCCGGGGCCTTTTTGCGGGTCCCCTGCCAACTCGAACCGTGACCGACGAGGCGATTTCAACCGGCTGTAGTCCGGTCGACGAGTTGCTCGGTGGGGGGTTCGAACGCGGGGCCGTCACGCAGTTGTACGGCCCGCCGGCCGCCGGAAAGACGAATCTCGCGCTGTTGGCGGCCGTCGAAACGGCGGTCGACGGCGGCACCGTCGTCTACATCGACACCGAAGGCGTCTCCGTCGATCGCTTTCAGCAACTGCTCGAGGCCACCGTCGACACCGAGTCGCCTCGAGACGAGGATGGGGGTGACGCGGACGATGTCGAGGCCGTCGCCTCGCGGATCGTCATCGAGGACGCACTGGACTTCGAAGAACAGGCCGAAGCCGTCCGCGACGCCGAGGAGTTCGCCGAGCGCGCGGACCTCATCGTCCTCGACAGCGCGACCGGATTCTACCGCCTCGAGCGCACCGCCGACGGCGACGAGGGCGAGGCGTTACGCAGCGTCACCCGACAGGTGACTCATCTGCTCTCGCTGGCCCGGAAACACGACCTCGCCGTCGTCCTGACGAATCAGGTCTTCGCCGATCCCGACTCGGATCGCACCCGGGGGCTCGGCGGGAACACCCTCGAGCACTGGACCGGAACGGTCGTCCGTCTCGAACGCTTTCGCGGCGGAAAGCGACGCGCGACCCTCGAGAAACACCGCTCGAAACCCGTCGGGGACTCGGTTCAGTTCCGGATCACTGACACCGGACTCGAGGGCGGTGACGATGCCGCCTGGTCCTGATCGCGCCGTCTGATTTCTGTGGCTCCGTCGGCTCCGTGGCTCCGTGGCTCCGTGGCTCCATCGGCTGGTTGCGACCCCGACGACGGGTCGTCGATGGTGGAGCGTGACGCTCAAGCGATCGACGTGACGGGACTGCCGAAAAACCGAATGCGGTGACACTGAAGTCGGATAACTCCGGCGACGGTTCGATGAGTCTCCGGCGACGGTTCGATGAGTCTCCGACTACAGTTGGTTAAGTTTTCGCAGCAACTGGCCGCGGTACTCCTCGTCGCTGGTGACGCCTTTGACCTCGAGGACGTTGCGCTCGAGTTTGTCCAGTGCGACCCGGAACGAGTTCTCCGCGCCGTAGCCTTCGCCGGTGCCGGCGACCTGGCCCTTGTTCGTTCGCAGGCGGATCTGGCACTGCACGAGCGGCGTACCGCGGAGTTTCTCGTTGTGTTCGTGGAAGCGGACGTGGGCGTGCATCACCTGCATGTCTGCGTACTTGTCCGACACCTGCTCGATGCTCTCGACGATCGACTCCCGGGTGATGGTGTCGAGCATCGAGATGTTGGTGATCTGGACGTCCATGTGATCTTCCTCGGTGAACGTCAGCGCGCGCAGGACGTCCGTCTTGGTGATGACGCCGATGACGACCCGGTCGTCGTCCTTCGGCGTGACCATCAGCCCTGCGTAATCGTCCTTGAGCATCGCCTCGACGGCCGCCTTGGCGCTCGTGTCGAGTGTCGTCGTCTCGACGGGGCTCGTCATGATGTCGTAGATGGGGACGTCGAGCAGGCGGTCGCTGTCGCCGACCCGGTCGCCGGTCGTCGTCGTGTGGTTCTCTCGGATGACGAAGTCGGCGATATCGTGAGTGGTCACGACCCCGGAGAGGTAGCCGTTCTCGTTCATCACGGGCAGTCGCGAGATCCCGTGTTCACGCAGCTGGTTGATCGCTTTGCCGATCCCATCGTCCTCGGTGAGGGTGATCGGCTCGTCGGTGTAGATGTCCTCGACGGTGAGCGCGTCGAGGTTCTCCAGTACCGCCTCGAGGATCGCGTCATCGGTGATAACCCCCCAGAGATCGCCGTTTTCGAAGACGGGGGCGACCTTGGCGTTGCTCTCGACGAGAACGCGTGCGGTCTCCCGAATGTCCTCCTGACGGTCGACCTTGGGCGACGGCGTGCTTCGGCTGGGTTTGGTGAGCGCCGCGACCTTGGCGTCGTCCTCGACGTGCGATTGGAGCACCTCCCGCTCGCTGATGACGCCCTCGTACTCCCCGTCGTTTGTGACGATGATTCCCTTGGGATTACCGTTCTCGAACATCGAACGAACTTTTCCCATTCGCGTCCCAACGTCGACTTCGATAAACTCCGTAGTGGCGATATCAGCGATATTCATCTGTCTGTATGAACGTAGTGCCGCGGGGGTATTTAAGATACTGCCCGTTTTGGCCGGGGTGGCTCCAGGCACCGGGATTTTTGTACGGGCCGTTGAAACGTCTCGCAATGTACGACATTACTGTCTTCGGCCGATACACATACCTCGTCACCGAAATCGTCTGGGGACTCGTCGCCGCGCTTCTCTTGTGCCGGGCGAACGCGCTCCGGAAGGCGGCGGTTACTATCCTCGCACTGTACCCGATCGCCTACGTCTGGGACCGCTACACCCTCGCCGTCGGCGTCTTCGACATCAAACTGCGGACCGGCGTCGATATCGCTGGCATTCCGCTCGAGGAACACCTGTTCATGGCGGTGGTTCCCGGGCTCGTCATCGGGATCCACGAGTCGATCTTCGGCGACGAATCCGACGAGGTGGCGGCGCCCTCGAAGCCATCAGCGCACCGATAGGTGCCTCTCACTGACTGTAAGCAACCGCGACTATCTTGTACGCACGGACCGTCAGTCGACTCGATGGATAGTCGTCGGTTCGCGACGACCGAGACGGACGAAACGGACGCGGACGAGAGCGGTGACCGCGCACTGCTTCGGGGTCTGGTGAACTTCCTCGTCGCCGTCGCACTCGTCTGTTCGCTCGCCCTCGGAACCGCCCTCTTCGCACCGCAACTCATCGACGGGCTCGGCCTCGAGGAACGGCCGTCGCCCAGTTCCGACGTGCAGCCGGCCGGCGAACGGAACCCGAACGTGACCGATCCCGACGATCCGGGGAACTCGAGTTACGAAACCGACGTCGAGGCGGTTCACTCTGCGACCGTCGAGGACTTCGTCCACGCGGAGGTCAACGAACGCCGGGCCGAACACGGCCTCGAGCCGCTCGTATGGGATGGAACGATCGCGTCCGTCGCGCGCGCCCACAGCGAGGATATGGACGATCGCGACTACTTTGCCCACAGAAATCCCGACAGAGAGGGGCCCTATGACCGGTTTCAGGACGTGAGTAACTACTGTCCGGGATACGGCGAAAATATCGCCAAGACGTGGCTCGACCGCCCCGTCGAACGACCCGGCGGCGACGGAACCGTTCGCCATCGGACCGCCGAGGGGCTCGCGACCGGGCTGGTAAACCAGTGGATGAACTCCACGTCCCACCGGCAGGCCATCCTCGAGGAAGGCGACACGCCCAGCTGGGATCGGGCGGGAGTTGGTGTCTACATCACCGATGACGGTGAGGTTTACGCAGGGCAGAACTTCTGTCGGGAGTGGTGATGGGCCGGGACCGCTCCGCCTCGAGCGGGAACCGATTCACCGGCGGGTCCGTTCCGAGCGTTGACAGGCGCAACGAAAACCGCGAAACGGATCGGCTCACAGGAATTGCGAACGACTTACAGGTTCATAGACCGCAAAAACGTACGTTCACTATGGAGGTTCCGGAAACGCTCACGACTATCTATCGAACGGCGAGCGACCGCGATCTGACCTTTCTCGCGGCCGGCTTCGCCTACTACGCGTTCGTCTCGCTGATCCCGCTAATCTTGCTCGCGCTCGTCGTCGGTTCGCTAGTCGGCGGCGAGCAAGCGGCCCAGCGCCTGATCACCGTTGCCGGTGACTTTCTCCCGGCGTCGGGCGGAGAGCTGGTCACCGCGGCGCTCACGACCGAATCCGGGCGTGCGGAGGCAACCATCGTCGCGCTCGCCGTCGCCACGTGGGGTGCGCTCAAGGTTTTCCGCGGGCTGAGCCTGGCGTTCGACAAGGTCTACGACGAGGTGGCCGAGGACTCGATCGTCGACCAGATCAGGGACGGACTCACCGTGATCGTCGCCGGCGCGGGCGCGCTCACCCTCATGATCGGAATCGGCGCCATGCTTCAGGTCGTCGCCGACTCCGTTCCCTTCGCCGGCCTGCTCGGTTGGATCGTCCTGCTGGGCGGGCTCATCCTCGTCTTCCTGCCGATCTACTACGTGCTGCCGCCGATTCCCGTCGAACTGACAGAGGTCATCCCCGGTGTGGTCTTCGCCGCTGTCGGCTGGACGGTCCTCCAGATTGGATTCCAGCTCTACGCGTCGAACGCCGGCCAGTACGAGGCGTACGGCGCCGTCGGTGCGGTCCTCCTGTTCGTCACCTGGCTCTACTTCGCCGGCATCATCATCCTCGTCGGTGCCGTTCTCAACGTCGTCCGATCGCGACCCGCAATCGCGGAATAGCGGCCGGGAATAGCATCACTGATCCTATTTTCTGTATCGCCCGCACAGGGGAAAGATTATGTCCCCGGCAGCGACAGACCACGACCATGAGCGACGAGCGATCACCCTCCACCGCCGCGACCGACGACCCCGGCGCGGCCGACGACGTCGAGGCCGATGATGGCTCGAGCGAGACCCTCGAGCCGAGCGGCGGCCCCCGGCGCGTCGTCTCCGAGCAGAGCGTCGATGACATTCTCGACTCGCTCGACGCGACGAAGGCCGAGTCGACGAAAGCCGAGTCGACGGACTCGAGCGACGAACCGACCACGACGAACGAACCGAGTGACACCGTCACGACCGCAGTCGACGAGGCCGACGTTCCGACGGCCGACGAGGAAGTCGATGCCACGACCAATGGAATGGCGGCCGACGAACCGACGACCGACGACATCGCGTCCCGATCCGGTGAGGGGGCGGACGCGAGCGACCCGGCGTCGGTCGACGCGGCCGCATCGTCGCTTCCCGACGACGCGTCGCTCGAGGACCTCGCGACCCGCGTCGACGACGGCACCGTCACCGGCGCGGACGTTCGCGCGGCCGAGGCCGGTGACGGTCGCGAGTCGACTCCCGAGATCGACGATATCGACCTCTCCATGGACGATATCGAGACGACACGGTCGGGAGCCGGCGGCTCCGGTGGCGATACCGACGTGCCCGACGATGCCGGCCCGCTCGCCGGGTCGGTCGACCCTGACGCGGCTGCCGAAACGAGCGACGACGCCGCCGATTCCGACGACGGAGCCGGCTTGCTCAGCCGACTCAAGGGGTTCTTCTCGCGATAGTAGACGGTTCGCCGATCCGTCGCCGTTTCGTCGTCGCTCGAGGGGCGGCGACCGAAGCCGTCCGCAACGCTAGCTAACCAGCGTGATCAGGACGAACAGCGTCGCGACGGAGGCGAGCGTCGTGACGAACACGTTCAACGACGCGAACTCCCGGTCGCCGCCGAGTTCGTTCGCGAAGACGAACGTCGAGACGGCGGTGGGCGTCCCGAGCATCACGACGCTGGCGGTGAACGTCGCGGGACCGACGGCGAGCGCGGAGAAGACGGCCCACGCGAGTGCGGGCATCAGACAGATCTTGAGCGCAACGACGGCGGCGGTCGCCCCGGCGTCGATCGAGTGCGCGTCGACCTGCAGGGACGCCCCGACGCAGAGCAACGCGACGGGCAGGGCGAGTGAGCCGACCGCATCGAGGCCAGTCGCGGCGGACGACGGGATCGAGATCCCGAGGGAACCGACCGCGAGGCCGGCGATCAGCGTCGCCAGGATGGGGTTCGTCGCGAGTCCGCGGAGTTCGCGCGCGATCGAGGCGTCGGTACCGTTGAGCGTCGAGAGGACGAGGATCGTCAGCGGCAACTGCGTCAGCGTCACGACGCCCAGCACGACGCTCGCGATCGCCGTCACCGACGCGTCGAACGTCGCGGCGACCAGCGGCAGTCCGAGATAGCCCAAATTCGAGTGATACGACTGGACGATCGCGACGCTCCGGCGCCCCCTCGAGTTGCGATTTCGATGGACGAGCGCGGCGAGTCCGGCAGTCGTGAACAGCACGACGAGGAGGCCAGCGAGCAGCGCCGGCGAGAGGAGGTCCCCGATCGACCTGTCGTAGGTGGAAACGAAGATCAGCGCCGGCAGCGCGACGTAGTAGGCGACGGCGTTCAACAGTTCGGTCCGCCGCCGGTCGAGGATCCCGGTCGTCCGCAATCCGGCACCGACCAGCAACACGACGAGTAACGCCAGCAGCCGACCGACGACTTCCATATCCCGCTCGAGTCGACTCGCGGGTTTGTACCGTTCGATCTCGAGCGACGGTTTCGGGGGATATACCCCGACACGAACGCTGTGGGAAACGATTTGTTCACCCTGGAACACGTCTCGGAAACGTAACGAGACCGGGCGGGAAACCCCTTAGTCATGTTGTCAGAACCGACCGATGCGTGGAGCACGAGGCGAACGACGACGACTCTATTGCTCGGAGCGATTCTCGTCGTTCTCGCCGCCGGGTTCATCGTCGTCGGCCGTGTCGGTCTCCGGACGGTTCAGGCGTTTTCGGAGCTGTTGCTCGTCCTCGTCCTGTTCGCCGCGGTTGCGCTCGTCTTCGGGCGGCTCGTCCGAACGGAGTGAACGCGAACGGTAGCGTCAGCGGGACGGACTCGTCCGGTCGAGCCGACTCGAGACCGAAAGCGATGACCGCGTCGCCCGATACGATCAAACGTTCATGGCGCTGGACGACGTGGAAAGCTTCGAGGAGATCGAATCACAGTGACCGAGAACACCCTGTCGGACATTCCGACCCGAATCAGAGCGGGGCTCCGAAACCGACTGCAGCGCCTTCGCTGGTGGGTCGCGCTGCGAGTCGGCGGCGCTCCGACCTGTGCGGTCTGTGGCGATGAAGCGGCGTGGATCGCCGAGACGGAGGACGAACCACGCTGCTTTCGCCACATTCCGAGCGAGGGGATGGACGCGATACGAGACGTAGAGCCCGCCGACTGTTTCACCGACTGGGAGAGCGACGCGTGAGCTCGAGGCTGGGAGAGAGAAGTATCGACGAACTCGAGCTATGAGTAGTTAGAAACGATTCCGTTATTCGGAATTGAATCCGAAACTGAAACGGTCAATTTGGTAAGGACGGATGGCTGGCCGGGGTAAGCGTCGTGTTTAACGCCCCTGATTCTGTCACCGCGACTGAGCTGAGCCACTGATAAACAATTCTTATGCACGCCGAGTCGGTTCCCTGAGACAGGATGGTACGTGAGAGTTGGGCGAGTCGCGCCGGATTCATCATAGCCGCGGTCGGAAGCGCGATCGGACTGGGGAACATCTGGCGATTTCCCTGGATGACCGCGGAGAACGGCGGGAGCGCCTTTTTGCTGTTGTATCTGCTCATCGTCCTCGTCGTCGGGGTTCCGGGATTGCTGGCCACGTTCGTGATCGGTCGACGGTCGAATCGGAACCCAGTGGGGGCGTTCAAATCACTCGCCGGATCGCGGTTCTGGACGGCGTTGGGCGTGCTCTGTGTCGTCACCTCGATCATGCTGATGTCGTTCTACAGCGTCGTCGGTGGCTGGATCCTTCGGTACTTCCTCGAGAGCGCGACGGGTGCCTATTTCGCGGATCCCGAAACCCACTTCGCGGCGATCAGCTACGGTGCCGAAGCGTTCGGCTTCCAACTCGCCGTCCTCGCGGCCACGTCTCTGATCGTCGCCGCGGGGATCAGACGCGGCATCGAGGCGACGACGAAGGTGATGATACCCGGCATCGTCGTGTTGCTCGTCGGACTCGCGATCTGGGCGGCCCGACAACCCGGCGCCGCGCAGGGATACGAGTTCTACCTCGAATTCGACGGTGCCTACCTCGCGGAGAACTTCCTCTCGGTACTGGGAGCGGCCGCCGGCCAGGCGCTGTTCACCCTCTCCATCGGCAGCGGGACGATGATTACCTACGCCTCCTACGTCGACGACGACCGCTCGCTGCCCCTCGACGCCTCGGCTATCGCCGTGTTCAATCTCGGTATCGGCATCCTGGCCGGACTCGTGGTGTTCCCGTTGCTGTTCTCGTTCGCGCCGGGGCCGACTGAGGGCGGCCCCGGTGCCCTGTTCGTCGGGATCGCCGGCGCGTTCGCGAGCCTGCCCGGCGGGCGACTTCTCGGCGCGGCCTTCTTCCTCGTCGTCCTCCTCGCAGCCCTGACGAGTCTGATCAGTATGCTCGAGATTCCGGTCTCGTTTCTGGTTGACGAGTTCGATCTCGAGCGGTCGACGGCGACCCGGGGGCTATTCGCGCTGGTCGCACTCACCGGCGGCGTGAACGCGTTTAGCCCCGCGGTGTTTACGCTGTTCGCGAACCACCTCGTCGATCTCCTCTTGATGCTCGGTCTGACCGGGTTCATGGTGTATACGGCCTGGGTCCTCGGTCCGGCCGCGATCGAAGAGTACCTCGAAGGTGCGGGACAGCTCTCGCGTCCACTGGTGGTCCCGTGGCGATACGCGATCGGGACCCTCTTCCCGGCGTTTCTCCTCTTTACGTTCTACGCCGATGTCGCGGCCCTCGTCGGACTCTCAGCGGGAACGGAACTGTTGTTGGTCGCGACGCTGCTGACGGTGATAGCGCTCGTCTTCGTGGCCCACCGTTCCGTCTCCGAAAACCGACCGCAACCGAGCGAGAGCGCGGACTGACTGAGACGAGACGCTCACTGCAAACCGAACGTTTGCGCTGTCGTTCGAGAGAGCTTCGCTCTCTCGGACCTCGCGGGAGCTTCGCTCCCGCTTAGCTTCGATGAAACGCACCGGAAGACGTTCCTGCTTACTTCGTTCGCGGTCGTCGGCGCTACGCGCCGACTGCCCGAGGGATCGCTGATCCCTCGCTGGCTGCGACTTCCGAGCCTGCGTTCGCTCCGCTCACGAAGACACTCTTCCCTCCCCTGGCTCGCGGCCTTTGGCCGCTCACCTTGCCGCGGCGCTTCGCGCCGCGCTCTCCGGGTCGGTCGTCGGGTCGCTCGCGGTTACTGCACACTCTTTGGCCTGTACTTGCCGCGAATTTCATGCAGTACCCTGAATAACGAAATCGTACTCCTACCTACTGATACTAGAACAAATAAGCCGCTCGAGGATTTGCTCGCAGGAAGCGTAATGGGTTGGGGCAGAGTTGAACTGCCGATCTCCTCCATGTCAAGGAGGTGTCATAACCAGACTAGACTACCAACCCGCCTGGTTTCGCGTTCACACAGCCCGACGTGCGTCGTCACGCTGTCTGCACTCAGTCGTTGCCCGCCGCTACAATTGAAGGTTTCGAATCGACCGCCGTACGCGAGTCGCCCCCACGCGCCGGGACGATACGCTTAAGTCTATGTACTCATTTGGTCATTGTAAGACAACTACGTACATTGGTGTCCACTATGCAGGAATACGTCGAACGAGTGACGGAGGGTGAAGATCTCACGCAATCGGACGCTCGAGCGGCTTCGACGGCCGTTTTCGAGGGTGCGACGGAAGCACAGATCGGCGCGCTGCTTGCGGCGTTACGCGCGAAAGGAGAAACGGAGGCCGAGATCGCCGGGTTCGCCGAGGGAATGCGCGACGCGGCCAGAACGATCGATCCCGACCGGGAGCCGCTGGTCGACACCTGCGGAACGGGTGGCGACGACTACAACACAATCAACGTCTCGACGACGAGCGCCATCGTCGCGGCCGGGGCCGGCGTTCCGGTCGCCAAGCACGGCAACTACTCGGTTTCGTCGTCGTCGGGCAGCGCCGACGTGCTCGAGGAAGTTGGCGTGCACGTCGAGGCCGAACCGCCGGCTGTCGAGGAAGCCATCGAAGCCGACGGCATCGGCTTCATGCTCGCACCGGTGTTCCACCCGGCGATGAAGGCCGTCATCGGGCCGCGCAAGGAACTCGGCATGCGGACGATATTCAACGTGCTCGGGCCGCTGACGAATCCGGCCGGGGCCGACGCGCAGATCGTCGGCGTCTACGATCCGGAACTCGTCCCCGTTCTCGCGGACGCGCTGTCACGGATGGACATCGACCGCGCGCTAGTCGTCCACGGCGCGGGCACCGACGAGATCGGGATCCACGGCGAGACCGTCGCCGCCGAGGTCGACGGCGACTCCGTCGAAGAGTACACGCTCGAGCCCGCGGATCTCGGTCTCACGGAACACGATATCGACGACATCGCCGGTGGCCAGCCCGAGGAAAACGCGGCTGACATGCGCGGGATCGTCGATGGCGACGTGACCGGCGCGAAGCGCGACGTCATCCTCGCGAACGCCGGCGCGGCGATCTACGTCGCCGGCGAAGCGGACTCGCTCGAGGCAGGTGCCGACGCGGCCCGCGAGGCGATCGACTCCGGCTCCGCGGCGCGGAAACTCGACCGACTCCGCGGCGCGACGGCGGAGCCGGTTGGGGAGGAGCGATGACCCGCGTCAAGGTTTGCGGACTGACCACCGAATCCGACCTCGAGGCGGCGGTCGACGCGGGCGCGGACGCGGTCGGCATTATCTGTGATGTCCCGGTCGACACCCCGCGAGAGGTCTCGCTCGAGCGGGCTGCAGCGCTCGCGGCGGCGACGCCACCGTTCGTGACGAGCGTGCTGGTAACGATGCCAGCGGGGCCCGAGGAGGCGATCGAACTGGTCGAGACGATCGAACCCGATGCGATTCAGATCCATAGCGACATCCGGGTCGGCGACCTCGCGTACCTGCGCGCGAAACTCGAGGTCGAGCTCCTGCTCGCGGTCGACGCTGACGATGCGACGACCGCCGAAACCTACGACGACATCGTCGACGGGTTTGTCGTGGACACGGCGGGCGAGGACGGCGGCGGCGGAACCGGTCGAACCCACGACTGGGAGCAGACCCGGATGGCCGCCGCGGACCTCGAGTCGCCGCTGATCCTCGCTGGCGGACTCACGCCCGAGAACGTCGGCGACGCGGTTCGGACCGTCGACCCGTTTGCCGTCGACGTGGCCAGCGGCGTCGAGAAACGCGGCGGCGTCAAGGACATCGACGCCGTGCGATCGTTCGTCGACCGAGCGAAAAACGCCCGCCGACCGGCACAGCCGTAACTGACACACATGGACGATTCTACCGCCACCGTATCCGAGCCGCCAACGGTCGACATCGATCGGGAGACGTTCCGCGAGCACGCGGGGTCGAGCGCCGACCGCTCGGACCGACCCACCGTCGTTCGCACCGTCGCCACCCTCGACGTCGAGACGACCCCGCTCGCTGCCTACGCAGCGCTTACCGGCCGGACGGCCGCAAGCGACCGCGAGCGCGCGCCGTACGCCTTCCTGCTCGAGAGCGCCGAGAAGACCGCCTCGAGCGACCCGGACGGAGCCTTCCGTCCGAGCGCCGCAGACGCAGAGCGCCACGCGCGGTACTCCTACGTCGGATACGATCCCGAGGCCGTCGTGACGGTCGAGTCCGGCGAGGCGACCGTCGAGGCTCTCTCAGAGGATGCGCCGCTCGCGGCGATGCAATCTGAAGCCGACGGAGATACCGTCGACGCGCTCCGAACCGCGATGCCGGACGTCCGTCTCGCGAACATGCCCGACCACGACCGTCAGCACCTCGAGGGCGGGCTGGTCGGCTTTCTGGCCTACGACGCGGTCTACGACCTCTGGCTCGAGGAAGTCGGCTGCGAGCGGCCCAACTCCCGGTTCCCGGACGCGCAGTTCCTCCTGACGACGAAAACGCTGGCGTTCGACGAGCGCGACGGCACGCTCTCGCTGGTCTTTACGCCCGTCCTCGAGGCCGACGACGACCCGGACGAGGTATACGACGCGCTCCGGGACGAAGCCGCTGCGGTGGCGGCGACGCTGCGCGAGGCCGAGCGGCCCGAGACAGGCGGGTTCGTCCGCGACGACGAGATCGCGGGTTCGAAGGCGAACTACGAGGAAAGCGTCCGCCGAGCCAAAGAGCACGTCCTCGACGGGGACATCTATCAGGGCGTCATCTCCCGGACACGAGAGCTGTACGGTGATGTCGACCCGCTCGGCTTCTACGAGGCGATGCGGGACGTGAACCCGTCGCCGTACATGTACCTGCTCGATCACGACGAGCTCACCGTCGTCGGTGCCAGCCCCGAGACGCTCATCTCCGTCCGCGGGCGCGAGGTCATGTCTAACCCCATCGCCGGCACCTGCGACCGCGGCTCGAGTCCCGTCGAGGACCGCCGCCTCGCGGGCGAGATGCTGGCCGACGGGAAGGAACGCGCCGAGCATACGATGTTGGTCGATCTCGCGCGAAACGACGTTCGTCGGGTTTCGGAGCCAGGATCGGTCCGCGTCGATGAGTTCATGAACGTCCTCAAGTACAGCCACGTCCAGCACATCGAGTCGACGGTGACGGGGACGCTGGCCGACGATGCCGATTCGTTCGACGCGACGCGAGCGTCCTTCCCCGCTGGCACCCTCTCGGGCGCGCCGAAGATCCGGGCGATGGAGATCATCGACGACCTCGAGTCCGACCCCCGCGGTCTCTACGGCGGCGGCGTCGGCTACTACTCGTGGACCGGCGACGCGGACTTCGCGATCGTGATTCGGACTGCGACGGTCGAGGACGAGGGCGACCGCGATCGAATCACGGTCCAGGCCGGCGCGGGGTTAGTCGCTGACAGCGATCCCACCGCCGAGTACGAGGAGACCGAGCAGAAGATGGGCGGCGTCCTCGCCGCGCTCGAGGCGATCGAACTGCCGACCGATGACGATGACTCGAGTCCGGACGACGAACTCGATGCGACGGCGGAGGTGAGCCGATGAGCGTGACCACAACCGACGAGATGGACGCCGACGCGGACGGGGGCGGAGACGAGAACAGGGACGCGGACCCGCTGACGGTCCTGTTCGTCGATAACTACGACTCCTTTACGTACAACCTCGTCGAGTACGTCAGCCAACTGCCCGGCACCGAAACCGAGGTTCTGAAGAATACGGCCTCGCTCGAGGCCGTGCGCGCCGTCGATCCCGACGCGATCATCATCAGCCCGGGGCCAGGGCATCCGAAAAACGACCGCGACGTCGGCATCACGATGGACGTGCTCCGGGAGGTGTCTCCCGATGTACCGACGCTCGGCGTCTGTCTCGGCCTCGAGGCCGCCGTCTACGAGTACGGCGGGACTATCGGCCGTGCTCCCGAACCGATCCACGGGAAGGCCTCCGCAGTCGACCACGACGGCGACGGCGTCTTCGAGGGCTTAGCGCAGGGCTTTCGCGCCGGCCGGTATCACTCGCTGATCGCGACCGAGGTCCCCGACTGTTTCGAGGTGTCGGCGACCGCGGAACACGGCGACCACACGCTCGTGATGGGCGTGCGCCACCGCGAGCATCCCCTCGAGTGCGTCCAGTTCCATCCGGAAAGCGTGCTCACGGCTGTCGGACACGATATCATCGAAAACTTCCTCGAGTCGGTCTGAGCGGCGACCGACTGCGTGGGACGGCAGGGGTATTCCGAGAACGAACAGCGCAGTACGCCGGCGGTCTAGAACGGCAGAAACGACAGGTCGGTGAACCCGGCGGCATAGAGCCCGGCGAGGACGACGGCGGCGACGATGCCGATACGGACGGCCAGTTTGATCGCGATTTTAATTGCGACGACGGCGACGGCGAAGGCAGCCAGTCCGGCCAGTACGAGGAGGATCGTCGGCCCCGATGTCAGTGCTTCGATCATATGCGACCTCGCGTACTGCAGGGACGTAATCTTTCTGGATATCGTGACTAACTTCCGACAGTGACTGACTCCGGTCAGTGACTGACTCGAGCGACGCTACCTTCCCGGTACACCGAAACACCCGTGAAAGAGAAAACCGCACGAATGCGACGGATTCTCGTCGCTCACAGTCACTTTCAGTCCGGTCTGAAAATCGTTAAGACGGTCGGCGACGTAGGACGTAGTGACCACACAGGCGGCCGTCTCGGCGGCCGCGGGAGGCAGCGAAACGATAGGTTACAGAGACATCATTACAACTGTATTTGTATTACTACAAGAAAAGTGGGACAACAACACCACGTTTTATGATGGATGCATGAATACCGAACCTTCGTTACGAATGATGAGAGCAACGACCCGGATTGACGCCAGAATCGGTGTGTGCCAGCGGTGTACCGACGAGGTGATTCGCGCATGAGTGATGTCGAGCTCTCCGCGGCGGATCTGACGCTCCCGATCAAGCGCTCCGACGGGGACACCTTGGCGGAGCGATTGACCGACAACGCCTACGAGAACATTCTGCCGGCCCGCTATCTGCGGAAGGACGCCAACGGCGATCTGATCGAGACCCAAGAGGACCTCTTCGATCGCGTCGGCACGAACATCGCGCTGGCCGAAGCCGTCTACGAGGCCGAAAAACGCGACCTCGAGATCACCGTCACGCCCGACCAGCTAAAGCCCGACCACCCGCGACGAGACGAACTCGCCACGGAGGTCTTCGGGGAGGGTGTCACCGCGGACGACGACGTCGAGACGACGCTCACCGAGCGCAACGTCAACAAGTTCGCCTACGACACGATCGTTCCCGAACTCCCCGACGAGGTTCGAACCCACGTCGAGGACGTCGCCGAGACCTTTACCGACGGAATGGAGTCGCTCTCCTTTATGCCGAACTCGCCGACCCTGATGAACGCGGGCAACGAGCTCCAGCAGCTCTCGGCCTGTTTCGTTATGTCGCCCGACGACGACCTCTCGGACATCCACGAGACCGCCAAGAAGGCGGCCGAAGTCTTCCAGTCCGGCGGCGGCGTCGGCTACGGCTTCTGGCAGCTGCGACCCTACGGCGACTCGGTCGGCTCGACCGGCGGCATCGCGTCGGGCCCGATCACCTTCATGCGGACCTACGACCAGCTCTGTGAGACTATCGCACAGGGCGGAACCCGCCGCGGTGCCCAGATGGGCATCATGCGCGTCTCCCACCCTGACGTCATCGAGTTCATCCACGCCAAGAACAAGGACGTCTCGCTCGCTCACACGCTGCGGCTGAACGACCCGGACGACTACACTTACACCACCTTCTCGGAGGCGCTCGAGGAAGCCCGCGACCTCATCGACGAGGACGGACGCGTCCCCAAGCACCTGCGGAACGCCGTCGAGGGCCACCTCTCGAACTTCAACATCTCCGTCGGCGTCACCGACGACTTCATGGAGGCCGTCCAGAACGACGAGGAGTACACCTTCACCAACCCGCGGACCGAGGAGCCCCACATCGCCACCGAGGAGACCAAGGAAATGTACAGCCGGTACGACCTCGGCGATCACATCGAGGTCGGCGAACCGCTCTCGATCCCCGCGGAACTCGTCTGGGAGCGCATCGTCCAGGGAGCCCACGAGAACGGTGAACCGGGCGTCATCTACCTCGAGCGAGTGAACAAGGAGCACTCCTTCGACGTCGAGAAGCAAGACGACCATCGGATGCTCGCGACGAACCCCTGTGGCGAACAGCCCCTCGAGGAGTACGAGGCCTGTAACCTCGGCCACATCAACCTCTCGACGCTGGCGGACCTCGACGCGCCCGACTGGCGCGTCTGGTCCGACGAGCACGCCAACGAGTACGACAGCCAGGAAGCGGCCGTCGCGGCCTTCCTCGAGGAGGCCATCGACTTCGAGGAGTTCGACGAGCGCATCGAGTACGGCACGCGCTTTTTGGAGAACGTCGTCACGATGTCGGACTTCCCGGTCGAAGAGATCGAGGAGAAGGTCCGCGACATGCGCAAGATCGGTCTGGGCGTCATGGGCCTGGCCCAGCTGTACGTCCAGCTCGGGATCAAATACGGCAGCGACGAAGGGAACGAAGTCGCCAGCCAGCTGATGACCCACATCAACCACGGCGCGAAGGCGACGAGCCACGAACTCGCCCGCGAGCGCGGCTCCTTCAACGACTGGAACGAGTCCAAATACGCCAACCCGACGGAGTACCGCGAGTGGTTCGAGCGCCAGACCGGGGAATCCGCCGATGACTGGGAAGACGGCTTCCCGATCCGCAACCACAACGTCACGACCATCGCCCCGACCGGGACGACCTCGATGGTCGGCAACACGACGGGCGGCTGCGAGCCCATCTACAACGTCGCCTACTACAAGAACGTCACCGACGACGTACAGGGCGACGAGATGCTCGTCGAGTTCGACGACTACTTCCTCCGCGTCTTAGAGGACAACGACATCGACATCGATGCGGTCAAGGAAGAGGCCCAAGACCAGATGGCGACGAACCAGTTCGACGGCGTCGAAGGCCTCTCGACGGTGCCGGACGCGATCGGCGAACTGTTCGTTATCACGTCCGACGTCTCGGCCAAACAGCACGCAGCGGTGCAGTGTGCCTGCCAGAACGGCGTCGACTCGGCCATCTCAAAGACGGTCAACGCGCCCAACGACTCCACGCTCGAGGACGCCAAGGAGGTCTTCGAGTGGGTCTACGAGAACGGCGGGAAGGGCGTCACCTACTACCGCGACGGCACCCGATCGAAGCAGGTGCTGACGACGCGTGCCGACAACGCCGACTTCGCCGACGAGACCGAGGCCGCACAGGCCCTGGTCGAGCAGATCGACGAAATCTTCGGCGGCCTCGAGGCCTTCCTCGAGAGCCAGGAAGTTCAGGACGTCCTCGAGGAGGACGTCGACGCACTGCTCGGTGACAGCCGCCAGCCGGTTCAGGTCGACTTCACCGAGAAGCGCGAGCGACCCGACGCGCTGCAGGGCGTCAGCCAGCGCATCGACACCGGTTACGGGAAGATCTACGTAACGATCAACGAGGATCCCGAGACCGGTCAGCCGTTCGAGCTGTTCGCGAACATCGGTCACTCCGGTGGGTTCACGAACTCCTTCACCGAGGCGCTCGCGAAGGTCATCTCGACCTCGCTGCGTTCGGGCGTCGACCCCGAGGAGATCGTTGACGAACTCTGTGGCACTCGCTCGCCGAAGGTGGCCTGGGACAAGGGCGAACAGATTCAGTCCATCCCCGACGCCATCGGCACCGCGATGCGCCGGTACCTCGAGAACGAGATCGATAAGCCGTACCCGAAACAGCAGACGCTCGAGGAGTCGGCCGACGCGGATCTCAGCGAGTACAACGGGCCCGAGACCGACGGCGGCGCGGCCGCCGCGGAGGGCGGTCCGTCTGCGACTGTTGACGCCGGTGCTGACGCCGACGCTGACGACGCAACGCAGGACCTCATCGACGCCGGCGAGTCGCCGGAGTGTCCCGACTGTGGCTCGCTCGCGCTCGAGTTCAGCGAAGGATGCAAAACCTGCAATAGCTGTGGCTGGTCGGAATGCTGAGCGCTGAGTAAGGCCGTTTCTGCGCTGTATCTGCTGCCGTTTTTCTCGTCTTTGTATTTTGTGCTCCCGTTTCCACCGCTGAGCCGCGGCAACACCACACTTAGCATCGCCCGGTGAGAACACTGGCGTATGACTGCCGACGGCGGGACGGGATCGGATACTGCCGACGCGGACGGCTCCGCTGGGAGTGCCAATGTGGGCGACGCCAGTAGTACCGGCGCGGCCAACTCGAGCGAACGGTCCGCCGGTGCGCCGCGCTGTCCACACTGTGAGGCCCCGATGTACAAACGCCACTGTAAGTACGTCTGTCCCCAGCACGGGGTCATCATCGACTGCAGCGACCCCTTCCGTTGAGATCGCGGTAGTGGCGAGTCGGCTCTTTCAGCAGCCGACTCGAGCCGTGAGTCGCCCGGAACCCCTACAAGACGACGGTCTGTGGTCTCGAACAACGAATACATGTCCGCGCAACCGACGATCCTTGTCGTCGACGACGAACGGGAACTCGCCGACCTCTATGCGATGTGGGTCGGCGAGGATTATGAGGTCGTGACCGCCTACGACGGCTCCACTGCACTCGAGCGAATGAGCGACGCGATCGATATCGTCCTGCTCGACAGGCACATGCCCGACATCACCGGTGACCGGGTGCTCGAGGAGATCCGAGCGACGGGCTACGACTGCTGGGTGCTCATGGTGACCGCGGTCGATCCCGGGCTCGATATCGTCGAACTGGACATCGACGACTACCTTACGAAACCCGTCACGCGAACCCAGCTCACGCGGATCATCGAGAACCTTCGGGTCCAGTCGCGCTACGGCGACGACAACCGGCGGGAACTCGAGTCCATCTCGAACAAGATGGAGACGTTAGAGGACGAAGCGTCCATCGAGGAGCTGACCGACACCGAGGCCTACCGACGGCTCGAGTCGGATCTGAAGGAGATGAGCGATTCGCTCGTCGAAGGCCTCGACGAAGAGTACCCCCCTGGTCGATAGATCTCGGTTGGAAAACGGATTCTCTCGACGCAGTTCTCCTCCCCTATCGGAAGCCGGATTCGAAGGGCCAGTGATCGGAGCTTCCGGAATCGGAGCGCTGAGTATTGCGACGCCGGGATCGGAGCCCTCGGAATCGAAGCGTTAGCTGTCCGCCGATCGTCCCGCGTTCTCCGTCTCGTCCGGTCCCGGTCGACGCTCCCTTCGGACGGTACCGTATGCGGGGCCGGCGAGGAGGACGAGGGCAGCGGCGGCACAGACGAGCGAGAACACTACGCCGAGTTCACCGATCCCGCTCGAGGTGACCGTCGCCGCTGAGGCACCGACGACGACCGCCGCGGTCGTCCACGGGAACTCACCGATCACCGTTCCGACCACGAACTGGCGGAGCGACACGCCGCTGACCGCGGCGGCACAGGTCGCGATATCCGACGGAATCGGTGCGAGCCGCGAGGCGGTGACGCCCCGAAGCGGTCCCGCCGTTTCGTAGTAGCGTGCGACGGCGTCGCCGGCCCGCTCGAGGAGCCGGCTGCGATCGCCCTCGTTCTCAGGAGCGGGATCTCGAGTGTGAGGAGTCGTCTCCGACGCAGCCGCGTTGTCCGCGCTGAGCCAGCGAGCGGCGACGAAGACGGGGAGCACGGTCACGACCACGCCGAGGAGTGCGATCGGGAGTCCGACGGCCGCGCCGAAGCCGTAGCCGACGACGGCTGCAAGCGGCGTCGTCGGCCACGCGAGCAGCGGCCGCACGAGGTAGAGGCCGGCGACGACGAGCCCGAACAGGAGCGGGTCCGCGGTGAGCGAGTCGACGGCACCGAGCGTCGTCGACGGCGAGACGAGGAGGCCCGCAGCGACCATCGCGGTGGCCATAATGGCACCTGCGAGCGCGCGCGTCCGAGCCGACGACAGCGACATCGGTCGACAATTTCGCTCGAGTACTGAAACCTTTGTGTCTCTCGCGGTTCGATCGACGACCGCACAGCGAGCGACTCTCGTGGGACCGTGATCGCGCTCCTCGCGCTCGCGAAACGAGCGGGTCGAGTATCCGACACTCGCCGGCCGCAATTCCGTGGGACACGGCCGCAGTCGCCGACCCAAAGGAAAGGGCTTTTATAATCACGCTGGATACGATTGAGTGCAGACAGAGACCGCGAGCGTGGGTAGCCAAGCCAGGCCAACGGCGCAGCGTTGAGGGCGCTGTCCCGTAGGGGTCCGCCGGTTCAAATCCGGTCCCACGCATCGCACCGGTGGACGATGTCCACCACGACCGATGCAGGTGATCTCCCTTCGAGGACATCACCCACGCATAATTCGTTCCGATGCTACTCCCGACGAGCAACTGGTTTCTCGAAGTCAAGCACTGTCCCATAGGGGTCCGCCGATGAGCGATTGGCTTTGCCAATCGCGAATGCCGTCGTGGAGCGAAGCGGAACGACGGAAGTTCAAATCCGGTCCCACGCATCGCACCGGTGGACGATGTCCACCACGACCGATGCAGGTGATCTCCCTTCGAGGACATCACCCACGCATAATTCGTTTCGACGCTACACTGACGAGCGATAGCTTTGTGTGATACTTGTTGGAGTTGGCTCGAGTAGAGCGATGGCGAATTCTGAATCTCCGTTCCGTCTGGTATCGGAGTAAACTCCTGTACAGTAAAAGTGTGAAGGGAACAGTGAGTTCTGCGAGTGACTGAGTGAGATGAAGCGACCTGCTATCGTGACAGCAGGGAATCGCCACGCCCTCCCCAGCCGATTCATTCGCTCGCTGTACTCGCTCATTCATCCCTCGCGCAATATCGTCGGCCGCCCTCGCTTGGCTCACGGTTCCCTCCGGTCACCGTTCGCTTTCCGAGGTGCTCACTGTATTCGCACCTCGCGACGCTCGGTCTGCCGACAGCGCGCGCCACCGCACACCGGGCAACGGTCTGGAGTGATACGTGGGTTCCCTTGATCTGCCATTTCTCGAATCCTGGCTCGAGTCCAGTGCGGAGAGTAACCACTTTCCCGTTCCGCTCGAACGCTCACGTATGGAATACGTTCCTCGAGAGCGCGTGCGCCTCCTCACCGGCGTGTTGAGCGTCGTGTCGCTGGCGGTCGTCTTCGCGGCCGCGGGCGGCCGGATTCCGTCCTCGAGCGTGCCGGCGGCACCGGAGTGGGTCATCGACGCGATCCCGCTCGTCAACGCCGTGCTCAGCGCGATCGCCATCGGGACGATCACGGTCGGCTGGCGGGCGATCCGCCGCGGCGAGATCGATCGCCATCGGGCCGCAATGGTGTCCTCGTTCGGCCTGTTCGCGAGCTTTCTCGCGCTCTATCTCTACCGGCTGACCGTGACCGGCGGACCGCAGGACTTTCCGGGACCGGCGGCCGTCGAACAGTTCGTCTA
This sequence comes from Natrinema sp. H-ect4, assembly GCF_041894845.1. NCBI lineage: Archaea > Methanobacteriati > Methanobacteriota > Halobacteria > Halobacteriales > Natrialbaceae > Natrinema > Natrinema sp. H-ect4. Next base: position 29,346 of record NZ_JBHDYC010000013.1, on the reverse strand, counting down.
CCTGCCGATTCTGGCCGTTCACATCCTGTTGGCGATCGTCTGTATTCCGCTGGTGTACTACGCGCTGTTGCTCGCGCTCTCCCGTCCGGTCGCGGAGCTGCCGGAAACGAGTCACGCCCGTATCGGTCGGATCGCGGCGACGCTGTGGCTGCTCTCCTTCTCGCTCGGGATCGTCGTCTTCGTACTGCTTCACGTCATCTACTGAGGAGCGCCGTTCGAAGACGGAGATCGACCGACTCAGTCCAGAATATCGCCAATACGGCGCGGTTCGCCCTGCAGGTTCGGCTGTTCGGCGACGATCTGCAACACCTCGTGGTCGGTCACGTCGTAGTAGGATTTCTCGGTTGCCTCCTCGATGAGTTCCTGCTCGAGGCGGAACTCGGTGCCTTCATAGACGACGTCGACGCCCTCGTCGTCGAATGCGAGCGTAGTCATGGCTGGTCGTATGCAGCGGGAGTGTAAAAGCGAGGCGACTGTGTCCGACGGCTGCGAGACGCGAGCGATCGGAACGGCAGACGGGCGTCAGACGAACGACTGACGACGCGCGAGGTTTATTAGGCGGTACTCCCTTTGGATGCGAATGTGGCCTTCAGCAGGGATCCGCTCGACGAACTCGTCGTTCCCGACGGGACGGAAGCCCAGGAGCGCGACCTCGTAACGGACGGGGACGTCCTCGTGGGCGGCCGTTCGACCATCGAGTTCGGCGTCCGCGGCCGAAACGTACTGGCGGGCGAGAGCGCCGAGTTTCGCGGTGCGATCGAGGCCGACGGCGACTGCCGACTCGACATGTGGTGTGACGTCGCGGAAAACGTACTCGTCGGGCAGGACGCCTATATCGGCGAGCGCGTCCACATCGGCGGGAAGCTGAAAGTCGCGGGCGACCTCGATATCGGCGACGACGTCGAAATCGAGGAGGGGTTCGAGGCCAACGGCTGGATCGTCATTCGGAACCCGATGCCGACGATCGTGTTGCTCTTCGTCTACCTCAAACACCTCCTCCTGATCGGCGAAGAAGACGCTGCCCAACGGCTCATCTCCGAACTCGTCGACGAGGAAGACGACGAGCCGGAAACCGATCCGCTCATCATCCCTCGGAACGCGACCGTCGGTGATGACGCCTGGCGGGTCTCCACGCCCGCGACGATCGGCGACGACTGCCGACTTCACGGCAACGTCCGCGCGGAGACGATCGACGTCGGTGCCGATTGCAACGTCTTCGGGAGTCTTCGGGCCCGCGGCGACGTCACCGTCGGCGACGGAACCCGCATCCACGGTGACGTCACCACTCGAGACGGCGACGTCACCATCGACCATGACGCTCGCATCCTCGGCGACGTCTCCTGTGACGACCTCGAGCTTGGTCCCGACGCCGAGGTCGACGGCACGATCCGTGCCGACGGCGAGATCACGATGCGGACGACCGAACGCGAACGCGAGTAACGCGAGCCGTCCCCGCCGCTACGTTCGATCCATCCTCCGCCGCTACGTTCGATCCATCCTCCGCCGCTACGTTCGATCCATCCTCCGCCGCTACGTTCGATCCGTCCCAGATCCCTGTCGAAGCGCTTGCTACCACGGGTCGCCCCTCTGATTCAATTTGGCTTTTGGAAACGGACACCTCCGAATACCACCCCCTATCGGCGATTTTGACCCCTATTCTTAATACTGATAATATGAAAAGGTCCCACAGGCATGGTAAACACAGACACACACAGGCGGAGGTATTCATGCGGTCAATCGTACTGACGAAAGGCGTTCCGGACTTCTCGGAGGGTGCCGTCTCGTTCGACGAGGACGGCCACTTAGAGCGCGGGAAGACGCCGACGGTGATGAATCCGAACGACGAGTTCGCGCTGCAGGCAGCGCTCCAGACCACGGTACGCCACGGCGGCCACGTCACGGGGATGAGTATGGGACCGCCGGGGTACGCCGACGTCCTGAAGGGGGCGATGGAGACGGTCTACACCGACGACAGCTACCTACTTTCCGATCGGGAACTGGCCGCTTCCGACACGTGGGCGACTGCGATCACGCTCAGCGCCGGCCTCGAGACCTATCAGGAGAACGTTGCCGACGTCGACATCGTGTTCGCGGGGTTCAAAACGGCGGACGGCGAGACCGGACAGACCGGACCCCAGACCTGCTGGGCCATGGACTGGCCGATCGTCACCCACGTGGTCGCGCTCGACATCGACCCCGAGGAACGGACGCTCCGCGCGAAACGACTCGTCGAGGGCGACGTCGACGAGATCGAGACGGTCGAAGCGCCCTTACCCTGTTTCGTCGTCACCGATCCCGAGTTCGAGCCGACGTATCGAAAGGCTTCACACAGGCTGACGCACAAAGCACTGCGAGCCGAAACCGAAGAGCGAGCCACCGAGCACGAGGAGTACCTGACGACGTGGGATCACGAGGACCTGAACCTCGATCCCGACTACATCGGACTTGACGGCTCGCCGACCATCGTCTCGTCGGTCGATCCGATCCCCAAAGCGCCCTCGGAACGGGAGGCGACGATGATCGATCCCGACGGCGGCATGAGCGAGGTACTCGAGGAGATGCAGCCCTACGCCGCGGAGGCGGGTGATTGAAATGACGGCGATCGATCCGGACGATCACACGGTCGACGAACTGACCGCGGAACTCGACACCGTAGACGACGAGGACGAACTGCAGGCGATCCTCGAGGCCGAACGAGCGGGTCAGGACCGGGCGACGGCCCGCGAGGCGGTCCACCAGCGACTCGCGGAGATCGGTGCCGACGGCGACGAGAGCGACGGTGTCGAGGAGGGAACGGAGACGGAAGGCGAGTACGAGGAGACGAAAGAGGACGTCGGTGAGGAAGCGCAAGACGATGCGGCGGAAGCGGCGGATGACGAACCGGCGGAAGCGGCAGACGATGAACCAGCGGAAGACGACGGCCTCTCACATCCCACCCGCGACAAGAAACACGTCCGGGCGCTCGCGGACGGCGACTACGCGGACTTGTGGGTGTTCTGTGAGACCCAAGGCGGCGAATTGCTCGAGGTCTCAAAGGAGATGCTCGGCAAGGGCCGCGAACTGATGGATCAGTTCGCGGACGATTACGGCGACGAGGAGCGCGTCGTCGCGTTCCTGATGGGCGACGACTGCGAGGGCCTCGCTGAGGAGTGCATCGCCTACGGTGCCGATGTGGCCGTCTATCACGAAGACGAGCGCCTCGAGCGATTCCTCCACAAGCCCTACACCGAAATATCGGCACACATGGCTCGCGGCGAGGGGACCGTCGAGAGCACCGACTGGCGCGATTACGACAAACCGCGCTACGTCCTGTTCCCGGCGACGAACAACGGGCGGGACCTCTCGGCGAAGGTCCAGGCCGAACTCGACTCCGGACTCGCTTCGGACTGTTCGGACCTGTTCATCGAAGAGAACGAGATCTCGAACCCGGTCAAAACCGGCGAACCCGGAGTCAAGAAGACCGTCAAAAAGGTCCTGCACATGAAGCGACCGGACTTCTCCGGGTTCGAGTACTCGACGATCCTCTGTCTCGACAACCCGGATCGGGACTTCCACCCACAAGGGTGTTCAGTGATTCCGGGCAGCTTCGACCCGATCGAGCGCGACCCCGACCGGGAGGGACTCGTCGTCGAACACGACATGGCCCTCGAGGACGACTGGTTCCGCGTCGAGATCACCGAATACGACCGGCTCGAGGCCGGAATCGACCTCACCGGTCACGACGTAATCGTCTGTCTCGGCCGCGGAATCGCCGACGATCCGACCGAGGGGATGGAACTCGGCCTCGATCTGGTCGACGCGTTCGATGACGCCGAACTCGGCATCACGCGGGGGATCGTCACCTCCTCCTACCAGTTCGAGGGCCACGTCGAACAGTACTCGAAAGAGGAACGCCAGATCGGCGAGACCGGCCAGGTCGTCGCGCCCGACGTGTACATCGCGGCGGGCGTCTCTGGCGCGGTCCAGCACAAGGTCGGGATGGACGAGTCCGACACCATCGTCGCGATCAACACCGACCCCGACGCCCGGATCCGGGACTTCTCGGATTACTTCGTCGAGGGCGACCTCTTCGACGTTCTGCCGCGTCTCACGGCGGCCGTCGAATCCGGTGAAACAGCTCTCGAGCCCGAGGCCGTCGCCGACGGAGGTGACGAGTGATGGCGGCAGCGACGAACACCTACGAACAGTACGAGGCCGTCGTCGTCGGCTGTGGCCCCGGCGGGGCCGCGGCGGCCGCGCGGCTGGCCGATCACGGCATCGAGACGCTCGTCTTAGAGCGCGGGACCGAAGCGGGCTCGAAGAACGTTTCCGGCGGGCTGCTCTACGCCGAGGATTCAGCCCCCTACACGCTCGACGACCTCTTCGACGGCTTCCGCGAGGAAGCCGCCGAGCGGCCGGTCACGGACTACTACATCCACAACGTGGCCGGAAACTCGGTCAAGACCTACGATCTGGCCGATCTCCACGAACACGACACCGACTGGTGTGATGCCGTCCTCCGCCGCGAGATGGACTCCTGGCTCGAGAAGCGCGTCCACGAGAAGACGAGCGAGACCGGCGGCGGCGTCCTGACGAACGTGCGGGTGAACGGTCTGCTCGAGGAGAACGGAGAGATCGTCGGCGTCACCTGCGACGAACTCGACCCGATCAAAGCCGATCTGATCGTCGCAGCCGACGGCGTCAACTCCGAACTCGCCCGCGAGGCGGGGCTGATGGACTGGCAGGAGCCCGACGAGTGGTTCCAGGGCGTCAAGGCCGTCGTCGATATGGATCCCGACGCGATCGACGACCGGTTCGATATCGGGCCGGACGAGGGTGCGGCCCACCTGTTCTCGGGCGACCTCTTCGAGGACGTCCGAGGTGGCGGATTCCTCTACACAAACGAGGAGTCGCTCTCGATCGGGACCGTCTTCCACCTCGACAGTCTCGTCGAGCAGGAGGCCGAACCCCACGAACTGCTCGATGCGCTGTTGACCCACCCGCTGCTGGCGGGCTGGTTCAAAAACGAGTATCACGAGCGCGAGTACGCGGCGAAGCTCGTCCCCGACTCGAAGAAGGTCGCCCACCGCGAGCCCTATCGCGATCGACTCGTGCTCGTCGGCGACGCCGCCGGCCAGATGCAGGCCCAGGGGCCGATCATCAAGGGAATGAACCACGCCGTCACCGCCGGCGCGCTCGCCGCCGATGCCTTCGCCGTCACCCGCGGCAACAGCGATCCGGACGCTGCGGGCCGCCGATACACGAAGATGCTCGAGGACTCGGGGACGATGGACAAGCTCCGCCCCCGGCGGTACGAGCTGAGCCGGACCGTCGGCGAACACGACACCGTTACCGCGGCGGTCGAACGGGTGCTCGAGTCCCCGATCGGCTCGCTCGCGGTCGGCAATCCGATCGCGGACCGGCTGCTCCAGCGGGCGTACAACTCGCCGTTCCTCGTCTCGATGCTCCCCGATACGAAGACCGGCTACGTCTCCCTGCCGACGCTGATCGCGGAGGAGCACGGCAAGACGATCCACTGGGAGAGCGAGATCGAACCGCCCACCCTCGAGGAGCGCATCGGCGACCTGACCTACGATACCGACGTGGGCAATCCCCACATCGAACTCCGAGACGAATCCTATGCCGCCAGCGGCGCAGCCGTCAGCGCCTGTCCGGTTAGCGCCGAGGACTTCGGCGGCGGCTGTTACCGCTCGGAGACGGTCAAAACGAACGGCAGCGAGGAGACGCTTGTCAGTCTCGACACGCAACCCTGCGTCGAGTGTGGCACCTGTGCGATCGTCGCCGATACCGAGTGGGAACACCCACAAGGCGGCAAGGGCGTCGAGTACCGCGAGGGATAGGATGAGCCGATACGGTCCCCGGATCGCCGCGCTCGCCCGCCGGGCCGAGCGCGAGCGGGCGGCGCTCGACACCGACGGTTCGGACGGCGAGACGGCCGTCGATCCGAGTCCGGACACCGCTGATACGTACCTGCGCGAGGGAGCGGGTCAGGCCATCTGGCTCTACGTCGAAGCCCGCACCGGCGGCCGACTGGTGCCGTTTACCGAACCCGAGTTCGAGGCGCTCGAGACCGCGATGAACCGCTGGCTCGAGTGTTACACGCGCTGTCACGGCGTCGACCTCGAGGCGGCGTTTACGGTCCGGGAGGCGGCGGAACTGCTGCTCGAAACGCGAAACATCGTCGACACGGCCCAGTTGCTGACCCGCGTCCCGAAACGCGACCGGGCGTCGCCGCCGACCGGGTAGCAACCCGGGCCGGTACCGACGGACAGGGCAATGTGAGAAATGCCCGCAAATTCCGCGCAGACCGGCTCGTACTTGAGTCCCACGCAGTAGACGGGTATTCGACTATTCCCGTTGAGCGCAAAGTCAGCCCGATGGCACGAGACGATCGGTTATCCCGACGGCGAATGCTTCAGTTGACAGGTGTCGCGGCTTCAACGGCAGTCGTTGCGGGCTGTGGTGGCGGTGGCAACGGCAACGGCAACGGCAACGGCGGTAACGGAGACAATGGGGACACGACGATCGAGCCCGGCACGCAGATCGAGTTCGACGGGCAGACGGCCGGCTGGCTCGGCATCGCGCCCGACTCGATCGCGGACGCGGAGAACCCGACGCTCGTCCTCCAGGAGGGAGAAACCTACGAGATCGGGTGGACGACCGGCGACGGCGCCCGGCACAACATCGAAATCCGCGACGAAAACGACGAGGTCATCGATGATCTTCAGACGGAAATCGTCACCGAACCCGAAGACCAGTGGCTCGAGTTCGAGGCCAGCAGCGAGATGGTCACGTACATCTGCCAGGTCCACCCGACGACGATGATCGGCGATATCCAGGTCGAAAGCGGCGACGGTGGCGGCGGAACTGACAACGAAACGGACGGCAACGAAACGGACGGCAACGAGACGATGGGGAACGAGACGGACGGCAACGAGTCGATGGGGAACGAAACGGACGGCAACGAATCCGAGTAACTCGGTTCTCGAGCGGGGCGTTCAGTAGATGAGCTCGTCGTCGTTTTCGACCATATAGAGCGTCCGCGCGGCGATGTTGACCGCGTGGTCGCCGACGCGCTCGAGGTCGCGAATCGTCAACAGGAGCCGCGAGACGTCCTGGAGTAACCGTTCGACCTCGTTCGGCGAATCGAGTTCGCGCTCGATGAGGTCGCGAACGACGATCTCGCTTGCGCGTTCGGCGAACTGATCGAGTTCGTCGTCGCGGGCCGCGAGTTCTCGACAGGTTTCGGTGTCCTCGGTATCGTAGGCGAGCATCGCGTCCTCGAGCATGTCGAGAGTGAGATCGCCCATCTCCTGGACGTCGACATCGGGGAACAGGTCCTGTTCGGCGTCAAACGTGTACTCGCCGAGGTTGGTCGCGAGGTCGGCGATCCGCTCGAGATCGGTGATGATCTTGAACGAGGCGGCGATGAATCGCAGGTCGCTCGCCACCGGCTGTTGCAGCGCAAGCAGGTCGATACAGTCCTGCTCGAGATCGAGATACATCCGGTTGATCTCGCCGTCGCCCTCGATCACTTCCCGGGCGAGGTCTTCATCTTTCTGCTCGAGGGCGTCGAGTCCCATGCGAAGTCGTTCCATGACGACTTCACTCATGTAGAGCACATCCTCACGGAGCTCCGTGAGCTTCTCCTGGTAGGATTTTCTGGCCATGATGCACGCACCTGTCCGGGCGAAGATATAGCTTGTGCTCACTGGCCGACGAGCGGCGACCTTGCGACGCTCGGTTTCGTCTGCACGGCGGTCGAATCCGTCGACGACTGCGAGTGGTCCGCACACCTCCCACCAGAAGTATTGCCACCGTGTGAATGGCTATGTGTTCGTTTCACTATATCAATAACCACAGAACATACGATGGAAAATAATATTGTAATACCAACGGACGGTAGCGAATACGCCGAAAAAGCAGCCGTTGCTGGCTTTGATATCGCCACGAAGATGGATGCCACCGTCCACGCACTCGCCGTCGGTGACATCGACCGCTCGGAGGTGTCGGCCGTGGGCGGAGCACCACCGCGAACGAAAGAAGACGTGACTGAAATCGCGGCCGAGTGGGCAGAGGAACTCACCGCCGACGCCGAAGCCAACGGACTCGAGGCGGAGGCGGTCGTCCGAACCGGCACTCCTGCGGACGAAATCGTCGACTACGCGACGGAGATCGACGCCGACATAATCGTCATCGGTACGGCCGGTCGAAGCGGGTTCGAGAAACGGATTCTCGGAAGCGTTACCGACAAAGTCGTCAGAACGGCCCCGCTCCCGGTCGTGACCGTCCGACCCGACGGGACCGTCGACGCCGCCTGAAACGGTCTGCGACACCTGTGTCCCGGCACACTCGCGACCCGCCAAGCGGACGCGCCGGAACTGACTGATGTAGTCCGTCTGAGCGATCGATCACCTGACGACGGTCCGTGGAGGTCGGAACGTTCGTAGCTCCTGTTCGTCGACATCGTCGAATCAGTTCGGTTCTGAGAAAGGTATGCCCCGTCGATACAGCTCTCCCCGCCCGCCGGGATCGCGTCAGGTAACTGATCGACTCCGTATTCCGGAGATCTCTCGGTCAGGACCGAGGGGCAATCGCTCTCACCGTCACGCTCGATGGCCCGGTGACATCCTCCCCGCCGTAAACGGCGGAGCTTCCCGTACCGCAGGTGGGATATTTGCCGGTCTACGACAGGACCTGTTCTCTCGTGCGAAACGTCCCGCTCTCGCGGTCGAACAGGTATGTCGATGGCTGTGTCGTTCGAAAGGCGCATAGCGCCTTTCGTGATGACGAGAGACCTCCGGTCTCTCGAACCACCACACAGCCGTTACTCCTATCCTCGCCGTGAGGACTCGGAGTTATCTTCTGGCGCATATTTTCCGCCCCGTTACAATCCGCGTTCCCGACCAACTCGCACGACGAGCAGACGTACAGGCCACGTTCGACACGGTTCGACTTCGTGTCGTCACCACATCGTGAGCAGGTCTTACTAGTGTCCCACTCGTTCTCTTTCAGCACCTCAACGCCACAGATCTCGCCTTTGTATTCGAGGTACTGGTAGATGCGGTCGAACGCCCACGAGTGCAACTTCTTATTGCCAGTTTTTCCCCAGTCTGACTCACGTACGTCTTCAGGCCAACTCACCGCGAGCGTTCCAACACCGCGTTCAACACACTCGGTGATGATGGTGTCCGTGAGGACGTGGTAGAAGTGGGTTTCACGGTCTGCGAGTTTTTGACGTGCCCACATCGACTTCTCTGAGGGGCCGTTCTCACCCTCAGTATCGTACTCTGATCGGGTGAAATAGTGCTTGTCCTGTTTGAGCGAGTTACCGGGGAACAGGACATATTCGTCGGGGAAGGCGATCGTTGCAATGTTCTTGATGCCGAGGTCGATACCCGCCAATTCGTCGCCTGCGGAGTCGGTAGTTTCGAGTTCGACTTTACAGACGAAGTGTAGTTCCCACTCATTGCCGTTCCAGACGGCGCGAACGTTCTGCGCCCGGTTGACTTCTGAGAGGTCAACGTCCGGGCGAGTCTGGTACTCGCAGAGGATGAAATCCGACCACGATTCTTTGAGGTTCGACCCTTTACTGAGTCGGACACGGTTGTTTTCGGGGTCGTGCTTGAAGCCGTCTGCTTTGAACGTCACAGTGCTTCGGGGTCGGGTGTCGCCGTGTTTGCGGTAGCCGGGCGGATTCGCCTTCGGGTCTTTGTGTCGCAGGTCGAACCACGACTGAAAAGCGTCAGAAAGTTCTTCGATGACTTTCTGACTGGATTGGGCATTCAAGTCTTTCCAGCACTCGCGGTTCTTCATATACGATTTCAGCGTTCCCTCATCTGGAATTTTACCGGTTGCGTCCCAGATACGGTCGGCTGTCCATCGTGCGACATTCCAAATTTTCGAGGCGGAGTCTCCGAGCGAATCGAGGCCGTCGCAAACCTGACGCTGGTTCTGAATGGAACCAACGTAGGTGCGAGTGACCTCAATCACCATACATAGCCTATGTAGACGAATCGACTTAATGGTGTGTATCACCGTTGAATATCCGGACTGCTATCGGCGGTAGTTGGCGTCAGAGTTGTCGGATTCACTCCCGGCGTAAACGACGGGATTCTATCCTCGTAGAAAGATAGCCGACGGTTTCACCCCCTTCTCGACGTGGTTACCTATCGGAACCGCTCTGAGAGCGTCTCAGGGGGATGGGAGACGACCTGCCGACCGAAATCGTATTTCATACCGAGCAAGCCGCCGAGGGTCACGGATACGGCGATGATCGATATCAACATATTCAGTAGCAGCCAATCGACGGAAACCCCGTACAGCGCGAGGTCGAACGGGGCAAAGGGACGGACGCCGCCGCTCAGGGAATCGAGGAGAATGTGCGAGCCAAATCCGATGGCGGCGGCCCGCCAAGGGCCAAACGCGGCGAGGAGGATGGTGAGAGCGATTCCGGCCAGCAGCGAGTGGGTCAATCCCCGATGCATCCACAGCGCCCCCTCGAGGTAGCCGAGTTCGATCAGCGGCCGAAAGACGAACGTATCGATGTCGGGGACGGCCGCCGCGAGCGCCGTGACGAGGTACGGTTCTGCCCGTTCGGATCGGAAGAGCAATACGACCAGTGCCAGACTGATCAAAATGTGGACCCCGGTCGCAACCATGTGAGTGGCTATCATGGGGTGCAAACGCATAAACGGCACTGTCAGTACCGGACAGTGATCAGCGGGACGGACTATCCGAATTTGCCGGTAATGTAGTCCTCGACGCGGTCGTGTTCGGGATTCTCGAAGATCTTGTCCGTGTCGTCGAACTCGACGAGTTCGCCGCCGGTCAGGAAGACCGCCGTCTTATCCGAGATGCGAGCCGCCTGCTGCATGTTGTGCGTGACGATGATGACCGTGTACTCCTCGGCGAGATCCTCGATCAGGTCCTCGATCTTCGAGGTCGCGACCGGGTCCAGCGCCGAGGCCGGCTCATCCATCAGTATCACGTCCGGATCAGGGGCGATCGCTCGAGCGATACACAGCCGCTGTTGCTGGCCACCCGAGAGTTCCAGGCCGCTCGAGTCGAGTTGGTCTTTCACCTCGTCCCAGAGTGCGGCCCGACGGAGGGCGTTCTCAACGATCTCGTCGTAATCTCCCTCGATTCCCTGAACGTTCAGACCGTAGGTGACGTTGTCGTAGATACTCTTGGGGAATGGGTTCGGCGCCTGAAACACCATGCCGATCTTGCGTCGAAGGACGACCGGATCGACGTCGTCGTCGTAGACGTTCTTCCCTTCGAATAGCAACTCTCCGTCGATCCGTGCGGCATCGACGAGGTCGTTCATCCGGTTGATACACCGCAGGAAGGTTGATTTGCCACAGCCGGACGGGCCGATGATCGCCGTGACCTGTTCGGCCGGAATTTCGATGTCGACCGACTGCAACGCCTGGACGTCGTCGTAGAATACATCGAGATCCTGCGATTCGATCACCGTTCGAGAAGCACCCCCGGATCGGCTTGACCTGTCGTCGGTGTTGATCGACGAATCGACGAGGGGGTCGGCCGTCGATCCCTCGAGATCGTTACTCGCGAGGCTCTCGCGCCCCCCATCGGTCGCTTTACTGTCGTTGTCCGAGTCGGTCATTGGATCTTGTGTCATGAGTCAGTCCCTGCGTTGATACTTGTTGCGGATAATGATGGCAGCGCCGTTCATCATAAGCAGAACGACCAGCAGCGTCATCACGCCAGCCGCGAGGACGCCGTGTTGGAATGCGGGGTCGATCTCGCTCGACCAGGTGTAGATCTGGCGAGGCATCGCGCTGAACTTGTTCGTGAACGAGTCCGGTGCAATTCGAACGACGGCCGGAGCACCGATGATGAGTAGGGGCGCCGTCTCACCGATCGCCCGGCCCATCGCGAGGATGTTGCCCGTCATGACTCCCGGAAGCGCCTCTGGCAGGACGACGTTCCGAGTCGTCTGCCACTTGGTGGCACCCATGCCGTACGAGGCCTGCCGCATCGAGTCGGGGACGGCACTGATCGCCTCCTGCGAGGAGATGATGACGATCGGGAGGATCAGTAGTCCGACGGTAAACCCACCGACGAGTGCCGTCCCGGACCCGAATCCACCCTGACGAATGAACAGTGCAAGGCCGAGAACCCCGTAGACGACCGACGGGACGCCGGCGAGGTTACCGATGTTGATCTCGATCAGGTCGACAACTCGACCCCATCGGCCCCGTTCCGGAGCGTACTCCTCCAGATAGATCGCCGCGCCGACGCCGACTGGAAACGCGGAGACGACTATGACGAGCAACATCATCACTGAACCGACCAGCGGCGGGTAGAAGCCGGCGTCTTCGGGCGTCCTCGAGGACGGATTCGTGAGGAAACCCCAGTCGAGCCACGGAGTCGGACCGGCGAATCCGAGCGCGTCGGCGAGGAGGAACCCCGCGAGGAGACCGACGACGACGACGAGCGGGAACGCAAGCCCGGAGACGCCGGCCCCGCGGCGGACGACGCTCTCGAGGTAAAGTCCAACGGGGACGGCAGTGATCGTCACGAGCAGCATCCAGACGAACGGACTGATGCCGACGACGGGGGCGGCTCCGATCCCCGCGGCCGCTCCAACGAGGACTAGAGCACCGGCGATCGCACCTTCACGGCCGCTCTCGCGCCGTTTACGGACGTACCAACCGACGGCAAGGGAGACGGGCACGACGAACGAGCCCAGCAACGTGAGCGACTGGGTCGGTAACATTGGAAGCGAGAGGATGAGATCCGGAATCAGGTAGAGCGTGAGGGCCGGAACGGCGATCAGAACAGCGAGCCGTTCGAGGTCGGCCCCCGTACGAACGCGACTGTGCGCGTAGACGATCAGAGCGGCGACGGCGAGAGCGAGGAGAATCGAGAGCCACTGGTAGACGCTGACGACGTGTTCGAATATGATGAACGCGCCGCCGGTGAGCAAAAGCGAGACGATCGGCAATCCGAGTGCAATGGTCGCAGTCTCGCCGCCCCTCGTATCGCGCGTATAGTAGTAGCCCATCGCTCCCAGTACAGGTACTAATACTGTCGCGGCAAACGTCAGGAGCCAGCCAGGGTCTGCCGAGAACGGCTGGAACGCATCGTTTGCGACGTACAGGAGGAGCACGAAGACGGACAACAGGGCCAACAGGGTCGCGCCGAGGCAGATAGCCTTGAACATCTGGCCGCGGACGCGACTGACCGCTTCGTTCGTTCCGTACCACGTCTCGGTCGATTGATCGGTTGCCATTATCGATCCACCTCGGTCGCGTCGACGATTACAGTCATTGGTACTCCTCCTGATAGCGTGCTGCGACGTAATCGCTCGCGAGATTCATCGCGAACGTGATGACGAACAGAGTCAGCCCGAGCGCGAACATGCTGAGATACGTCGCCGAGCCGCCGGTCGCGTCGCTCGTTACGGCGTTGACCATCCCCGCTGTCATCGGCTGACCCGAACTGAGCAGGTTGTTGAGCGGGTTCGAGAAGTCGAACATCCGCGGTCGCAGCCCGGCAGCCATGACGACGATCATGGTCTCGCCGATCGCTCGCGAAAGCGCGAGAATAAACGACGAGAAGATCCCCGAGACGGCCGCCGGAATCACGATCCCGGTCGATACCTCGTACTTCGTCGCCCCCATCCCGTAGCCGGCCTGGCGGAGCGAGTCCGGCACGGAGCTCATCGCGTCCTCTGAGAGCGACGACACCATCGGAATGATCATGATCCCGACCATAATTGACGCGCTCAACAGATTGAACGTGCTGACCGGAATTCCAATCGCCTGAAGCGCGGGTGTCAGATAGACGAGTGCAAGATAGCCGTATACGACCGTCGGGATCCCGGCGAGGACTTCTAGCGCCGGTTTCAAGACAGATCGCATGCGGGCGCTCGCGTACTCGCTAAGGTAGACCGCCGCCGCGACGCCGACCGGAACCGAAATGATCGCCGACACTGCGGTAATAATCAGCGTCGCAGTCACGAGCGGCCAGACGCCGAACGTACCGCCGTCAGAGCGAGCGATCCACTCCGTCCCGGTAAAGAACGCGACCGGAGAGACTCGGCTGAAAAACGTGATCGCGTCCGTTGCGAGCGTAATGATAATACTCGCCGTGACGAGCACCGTCAACGCCGCACAGCCGAATAAAAGCCACTTGTAGACGCGTTCTCTGACGACTTGACTCGAAGACGATCTCGTCAAATCGACGTCCATTGATCGCTCACTCATTGATAGGGGATAGTTGTATCTCCACCGTGAATCGTTCGGTTCGGCTCGCTCAGTTCACCGTGCTCTCGAGCGTCTCGAGGTTCGACTCTACTTGGTCTTCGTTTGCGGGAACGTAGCCGACATCGGTGATGGTGTCGGTCGACGACTGCTCGATATAGAACTCGACGAAGTCGTAGACCGGATCCCGCTCGAGAGACTCTGCGCTGGCGTAAATGAACAGCGGCCGCGCCAGAGGATAGGACCCGTCGCTGGCCGCGTCCAGGCTCGGCTCGGTGCACTCCCCGTCTTCGCTTTCCTTGATCTCGACCGCCTTGAGATCGTCTTCGTTCTCCCGATAGTACGCGTACCCGAAGTAGCCGATCGCGTTTTGGGTCGTGGAGATACCCTGAATGAGTTCGTTGTCGTTTTCCGTGTTCTCGTACTGTTCGACGTGACTGCCGGCGTCCCCGATGACGTTCTCGTTGAACCAGTCGAACGTTCCCGATGTGGTCGCCGGGCCGAAGCGTTCGATCTGTTCATCGGGCCACTCGGAGTTGACGTCGGCCCACGTCTCCGCCCCATTTTGGGACCAGATCTGGGTGAGCTCGTCGTAGGAGAGACAGTCGACCGGGGAGTCATTATGGACGGCGACGGTTAGCGCGTCGGCACCGATTTGGAACTCGACCGGTTCGACCCCCTCTTCACTACAGTCCTGCTCTTCCTCGTCCTGAATCCGTCGAGATGCACCATTGATGTCGGAGTTGCCAGGACAGAAGTTATTGCTGAATCCGCCACCGGTCCCGGTCGAGTCGGTAGTGACGTTGACGCCGTCGTTTTCGTCCATGAACGCTTCGGCAAGCGTGTCGGAAATCGGAAACACCGTACTGCTCCCGGTGACGATGACGCGCTCGTTGTCCCCGTTGCCGGTATTTTCGGTACAGCCGGCAAGCGAGAGCGCGCCCACCGCGCCCGTCGCCGCCAGAACCTTTCGTCGAGAAACCGATCGAGCCGAACGGTCCGTATCAGTCATCACGTGAACGTTCGGGTGTATATAGAAATACGATGCTATGTTAGCTATATAGATCTAAATACTCAGATGTAGCTGCTATCTGTCCGGAGGCGGAAATAGATACGTCCACTAAAGCGCCTTAGCGACCATATTTCGACGACAAGCGATGAAAATACGTTCACGGCATATTACATGGATAACTGTGTCGGAAGGGAGCTATAGATTTCGCAGAACTATAGTATCGGCCCAATCGGGCGAAGCAACCGACCGTCGGCCTAATTCAGAGAGGTGGATGACGGTCCCACCGAGAACACGGCCGTTTCACTATTGGTCGTCTCCGCTTCAAACCATCACCCGTTCCGACCGCCCCGCGCCGGACGACCGTCGACCACTAGTACCGATAGAACAGATAGAACCGGTTCGCCGCCATCGGAAGTCGGTTCCGTTCGGATCGTCGGCTTGCTCGCCAAGAACCTCCTCGAGCGTCAGCAGATTCGAACGGTTCGGCGAGCGAGTTCGAATCAATAGCCCGACGGTTCCCGCGCTAGCCGAGTAATTCCTCGTTGCTCTCGAGCGCGTACAGCGTCCGGGCGGCCACGTTCACCGCGTGATCGCCGACCCGCTCGAGGTCGCGAACGATCACGAACGTCCGCGAGACGTCGGCGAGCACGTCCGCGACTGGCGGGCCGCTGGCGTCGTCCCCGACTCGCCACTCCTCGTTCGTCTCGCCCCCGGCGCGGAGATCGATGAGGGTCCGCACGACGCGCTCGGCGACGCTGGCACAGCGGGCGTCCAGTTCGTCGTCGCGCTTTGCGACCGCAACACAGCCGTCCGCGTCGTCCGTGACGAACGCCTCGATCGCCCGCTCGAGTTGCTCGAGCGCGAGCGCGGCGATCCGTTCGAAGTCGACGTCCGGAAGCGTCGGGGCGGATCCGGTCGACTCCAGCGTGTACTCGGCCAGGTTGGTCGCGAGATCGCCGACCCGCTCGAGGTCGGTGACGATCTTGAACGCGGCGACGACGAATCGGAGGTCGCCGGCGACCGGTTGCTCGAGCGCCAGTAGCTCGAGACAGTCGCCTTCGATCTCGCGGGAGCGACGGTTGACGGCCGGGTCGCCCGCGATAACGTCACGCGCGAGTTCTCGATCGCCGGTAAACAGTGCATTGAGCCCGTCTGCGAGCTGCTCGCGGATGAGGTC
Organism: Natrinema sp. H-ect4; assembly: GCF_041894845.1. Lineage (NCBI taxonomy): Archaea > Methanobacteriati > Methanobacteriota > Halobacteria > Halobacteriales > Natrialbaceae > Natrinema > Natrinema sp. H-ect4. Next base: position 12,923 of record NZ_JBHDYC010000013.1, on the reverse strand, counting down.
GCCCAGCGCGACGACCGCCTCGCGGAGGCGCTCGAGGCGTTTCTGGTAGTCCTCGCGGGCCATCACCCGAACTTGCCGGTGATGTAATCTTCGACGCGCTGGCTACGCGGGTCCTCGAACACCTGATCGGTATCGCCGTACTCCACGAGTTCCCCACCGGTGAGGAAGACGGCGGTCTGGTCGGAGATGCGGGCGGCCTGTTGCATGTTGTGCGTGACGATAACGACCGTGTACTCCTCGGCGAGGTCCTCGATGAGATCCTCGATCTTGGCGGTGGCGATCGGGTCGAGCGCCGAGGCCGGCTCGTCCATCAGAATGATTTCGGGATCAACGGCGAGACATCTGGCGATGCACAGCCGCTGTTGCTGGCCGCCGGAAAGTCCCAGCGCGTTGTCGTCAAGGCGGTCTTCGACCTCGTCCCAGAGGGCGGCGTCGCGAAGGCACCGCTCGACTAACTCGTCTTCTCTGTCCTTGTCGTCGCGTCCGAGTAACCGGGGGACCAACCCGCGATCGATGTCGCCGTGTTTTCGCGGGCCGTAGGCGACGTTCTCTCGAATCGACTTTGGGAACGGGTTCGGGTGCTGGAACACCATGCCGATGCGCTTCCGCAGTTCGACGAGGTTGGCCCCATCGGCGTAAATGTTCTGCTCGCTGAGGGTGACATCGCCCTCGATACGAGCGGCTTTGATCCGATCGTTCATTCGGTTGAGACACCGAAGGAACGTGGATTTCCCACAGCCCGAGGGGCCGATGAGCGCCGTAACGCTCTTTTCGGGAATGTCAATCGAGATATCTTTGAGTGCGTGATCGTCCCCGTACCAGACGTTCAGGTCCTCGACCGACAGGACCGGGTCACCGGGGAACGAATGCTCGCGCCATTCCGCTTTCGTACGCTCGTTGCTTTCACCGGTCGTCGTTTCGTCGCTCGACGGAGTTCGGTCGGAATCGGTTCGATTCGCTGCCGTGGTGGTGACGCTTGATTCTGTCATTGGTGTAGTTTCCTCCTGAAGTACCGTCGGCTCGCGATTCCCATCGCGAAGAACGCGAGGACGACGCCGAGCAAGACGAGCGCCGTCCCCCAGCCGAAGGACTCTTCGGCGCCGACGCCGGCGGTGATGACCGCGTACAGCTGATAGGGGAGCGCGCTCGCTCGCTCGAGCAGTGCGGGGTTAGAGACGTGGACGAACGGCGGCTGGAGGCTGACCCGAACCATAAAACTGGAGAGGATACCGGGTGACCTGGTCGGGAAGTTCGGCCCGTTCAGGACGAGCAACAGGGGTGCGGTTTCGCCGGCGATTCGACCGACACCGAGGATAACCCCGGTGATGACCCCCGGCATCGATGCGGGGACGACGACGCTTCTGATCGTTTCCCACTTCGAAACGCCGAGTGCGGCGCTCGCGTCACGGTACTCGTCGGGGACGCTCTTCATGGCTTCCCGACTCGTGATGAGCACGAGCGGGAGCAGCATGAATCCGAGCACCAACTGGCTGGCGAAAACGGAGGGGGTACCGCCGAACCGCGGAACGAGGAACGCGAGGCCGAACAGACCGAAGACGATGCTGGGTGTGCTCCAGAGTCCGTTCGTGGCGATGTCGACCGCACGGGTGAAGAGGCTATCCTCTGCGTACTCGGTCAGGAAGACGGCAGCACCGACTGCCAGCGGGACGGCGAAGACGACGGCTCCGAGGACGATCCAGATCGTCCCCACCATCGCCGGCATTACGCCTTTCTGGATGCCGAGACCCTGCGATGGGTTCATCACGAAGGGCCAGTCGACGGCCCCGCTGGCGGCGATACCGACAGTGCCGCCGACCGAGTCGCCCGTGGCGATGGCGTGGAGACAGCAGACGACGAACGTCACCGCTGCGATGCTCGCGGTCCACGTCAGCGGCGGGATCCACGACGGGAGAGCACGTCCAGTAAATCGCGCTCCCCAAGTCGCGACGAGAGTTATCACCGAAACGCCGCCCACGACAATCGCGACTATCGGGACGATCCCGATTCCGCCGATCTCGAGGGTCGTTCCGACGAGGAACTCAACCAGGACGATGGCACCCGTGACACCCAGCACGATGTGAAGAGCTCGGATGACGGGGTGACCTGCCTTCATATCCGGAGGCCACGAGCCACCCGACCGGCGAAGCACGTCCAGAAAGACGAGGCCGGCGACGAGTCCCGGCAGCGCACCGACGACGGCCGTCGGTTCGATCGTGACCGCGTATCCCGAAATGGTGTACTTCGTTGCGATCGCAGACGCGAGAACGACGCCGACGAGTCCGATGATGCTCGCCGCGGCGAGAGAGACGAACGAGACGAGGGTCTCGGTGCCGTCCGCGGTCGCCGGATTGACGTGTCCGTACCGGACCGATAAGACGAGTACCGCCGCAAGGAGGAACAGCACCGTCCCGGCACTGATTGCGAGGTTCTCGAGTACGACCAGTATCCCCCGCTCGAAAACGAACGCGAGGAGGAACAAGAGCACCGAGATCGTGAGCAGCACGACCAGCGAGATCAGCAGGAAAGCGCCGTTCTGTCTGCCGCGCGTTCCGAACCCCGCGTAGGCGGTCGCGCTCGACTGACCAGTGAGGATGCTCCCGACCAACGTCAACAGGGGGATCGCGAGCTGGCCGGGAACGATGGCATCGAACGCCGCTGGTTGCCACGTCCACGTCGGAGATATCACGCCGGTCAGAACGAGCACGCCGACGAAACTGACGAAGGTCGCGGCGGGGACCGTCGCGCCGAGGTCCTCGCGGGCGGTGATCGTGAGGTAAGCGACGAGCAGCCCCACGAACGCGGCGACGAGCCATCCGAGTGCGCCAAGTCCCAGCGTGTTGCCGGCGACGAAGGCAGCGGTGATCGTCCAGAGGATCGCCTGGCTGCCGACCGTGCTGAGACCGGGTGAACGGTCGGGAGTCGTTCGAACGCCGCTCCACCGCGAAAACGCACCGAGCGCTCCGGTCGCCACTCCCAGGACGAGCAGCGCACCGCCGAAGTAGATCGCCGTCGACACGCCGCTTACCGTCCCGTCGACCGCGACCCACTCGAACAGCGCACCGATGCTGAGCGCGAAGATCACGAACGAGCCGATAACGACACCGATCGCCATCCGTTCGTAGACCGTTCCGCCGGTCTCGACGAGTCGGACCTCGTACGCGTCGCTCATTGGCCGCCCTCCAGTTTGCGATGCATTCGTTGCTCGATGAGTGCAGAGGCGATACCAAGCCCAGTTACGATGACCATCAGGACGACGCCTGCTGCGAACAGTGCATTCCAGAACAGCTGTCCGGGCGTCACGTGCCCGTAGCTGGAGGCGATAAACGTCGTCAACGTTTCCGTGCTATCGAAGACGTTGTACAGTTCGGGCTGGGGCAACCGACGGCTGTGCGAGATCATGACCGTCGCAGCCATGGTCTCGCCGATCGCCCGCCCGATCCCTAGCAGGACGGCCGCAGACACTCCCGAAAAGGCGGTCGGGATCGAGACGCTCTTCATCGTCTGCCATTCCGTCGCACCCATCGCTATCGAGCCGTCTTTCATCGGCTCCGGGACTGCCGACAACGCATCTTCGGCGACGGAGATGACCGTCGGAAGCGCCATGAAGCCGATCACGAGACCGATGGCGAACAGCGCACCGGGATTGATCGAGAGCAAATTGCCGACGTACGGGTTGATGATCGTAAACCCGATGAATCCGTAGACGATCGACGGAATACCAGCCAACAGCTCGATAGCCGGCTTGACGATTTCTCGCAGCCACTCCGGTGCGATATCGCTGATAAACAGCGCGCCCGCGACGCCGAACGGGGCCGCGACCAGAATCGCGGTGGCCGTCGTGAGAAGCGTCCCCCAGAGCATCGGGACGAGTGAGAACTGCCCCTGCGAGGTACTCCACTCGTTCGATCCGAACGGCCATATGAGGTCGAGGCCGGCGTGGCGAAACGCCGGGAGCGCCTCGAGGACCAGAAACGCCGCGATGAGCCCGAGCGTAGAGAGCGTTGCAGCCGTCATCAGGAAGGTCACGACCTTCGCCGTCAGCGCCTGTCGGGTGATCCAACCGGCGCCGACGGCCAGCAGGAAGCCGTACAGGAACGTGACCGTCCACGCCGACTGGACGATGAAACCGACGAACGCCCCGATGATCAGCAGTATCTGTGCCGTCGCAAGGAGCAGACTCGGCCGGTCCAGTTCCATCGCCGTTCGAACTAGCGACTGCGTTCGGCGCGACGTCTGCGACGCCGCTTGCGACATCGTCGTGCGTATATTTAACATATCAAACATGGTGCCGTGTGGTTCTCGACTGGGAGACAGTCAGGCCGGACGAGAGCCGGGTGACGCGAGTCGGAAGCGTGGCTCAGGCCTGGTCCGCCAGCTTTCCTCGTTCCTCCTCGCGGCGCTCCGGCGGGAGTTTGAAGTAGTTGTTCGGTTCGACGAAGTTCTGCTGCCCGAACTCCGAGAGGATCATGTTGAGGAAGGCGCTCTCGCGATTGTCGGTATCCTCGTAGGTGTAGCAGTGAAGGTCGCGGCTGAGCGGATACTCCTTCGCACCGAGGTTCGTACCGTACTCGTAGAGGGTGCCATCCAGCTCGAGGCCGATCGGCGGGGTCGCGCCGTCCGGTTCGACGAACGCGAGCGCGATGTAGGCGATCGCGTTGTCATTTTGCTCGACGAGGGTCGCGACCTGCTGGTTCTGCCCTTTCCGGGTGTCGGGTTCGATCGGCTCCTCGGGGTCACCGTAGAGGTTGGCACGGAACGCGGTGTCAGTCCCGGAGTCCTCCGCGCGGCCGATGGCGTAAATCTCCTTGTCCGGGCCGCCGACCTCGCTCCAGTTCGTTATCTCCTGTTTGTAGATTGCGCGGAGTTCGTCGCCGGTAATCTGCGTGACGCCTGCTTCGTAGATTTCTCGGCTCACGACGATCGGCTGGCCGTCGACGGCGACGACGTGGTCGACGATGTTGTCCAGTTCCTCGCTGTCGGATCCGAGGATGGATTCGGCCGTCGAACTCGCGTCACCGATATCGACGCGCTCGTTGATAACGCCCTCGACACCCGTCCCGGAGTGGCTCAACGCGACCTGTGTCGAAAACGGCGGAACGCTACGCTCACCGGTCGGTTCGAAGCCGTAGAGGCCCGCCCAGTAGTCAGCGAGGTTTTCGTCCGTATCGATGTCGTACTGTCCCGGACCCCAGTACTCCTCGTCGTCGGCCGGCGGGTTCCCGTTCCAGAGCGAATCGGCGTCGTTGGTGATCGGGTAAACGGTCGACGATCCGTCGGCCGTTAGCGGTTTGATGCTATCGTCTTCGCCTGCACTTCCGAGGCACCCAGCGGCCGCCATCGTTCCGATAGCGCCGGTCGCCACAATGAACTTCCGTCGCGATACCCCGTCAGCAGAGCGTCCGAACTGGTTGTCTGCCATCACGTGTGAGATTCGAGAGGGTATAAAAATAGGATGCTATGAGCCATATATATGGATCAGTGCCCACATAGTTCTATATAGTCCTAATGGAGTAAAATATCGCTCGAGCGGCCGGTCTCCCGAGTCGGCTCCTCGGCGAGTACACGTCTCGTTCGATCCGCCGCGAACGCCCCGACGAATCGCTACACTGACTTGCGGCCGGCGGTAACGGTCGAGGTATGGTTTCGCTGCAGGGGATTGCAGTCGCGGTGGTCGGGTTCGCTGTCGCCCTCGGATGTGCCGGCGTCGTCTACCGGGATGCGATTCGGCTCGAGATCTCGAGGCCCGCGCTCTGGGCGGGGATCGTGTTCGCCACCTGTGGCGGCGCGCTGGCCCTCTATCTCGCTCCGCCGGACGTGCCGATCCCCGGTCTGCTCGTGATTGTCGTCGGGGGCCCGGCGCTCTACCTGTTCGAACGCGACGACACCAGACACGGCGACGAGCCGCCCGATCCCCACTCGCTGCCGGAGGGGCCAGGCGGTGAGTCCTCGAGCGAGCGACAGCGCGACGAGTAGGCGGTCGTCGGGACGAATCGCTCGGAACACCACACGTCTTTTGACTGCGCCCGTCCAACGGCCGACAACATGAGCGACTCCGCGAACCCCGGGGCCGACGGCGCGAGCGCCGACGCCGACAGCGGCGACGGCGACGACGGCGGGCCGGCACAGGTCTCGAGCCCGGACTACCACAGCGAGAATCACACGGCTGCCCAGACCTGCGGCTGGACGGCCAACGCCCTGCGCGGCGAGGGGAAGTGTTACAAGAACATCTTCTACGGCATCGAGTCACACCGCTGTATCCAGATGACGCCGGTCGTCCGGTGTAACGAGCGCTGCGTCTTCTGCTGGCGCGACCACAAGGGCCACTCCTACGAGATGGACGACGTCCAGTGGGACGACCCCGAGGCAGTCGTCGACGCCTCGATCACACTCCAGAAAAAACTGCTCTCGGGTTTTGGCGGCAACGAGGAGGTCCCTCGAGAGGTGTTCGACCAGGCGATGGAGCCCCGTCACGTCGCGATTTCGCTGGACGGCGAACCGACGCTCTACCCCTACCTGCCCGAACTCATCGAGGCCTTCCACGACCGCGACATCACCACCTTCCTCGTCTCGAACGGCACCCGCCCCGAGATGCTTCGTGACTGCGATCCCACGCAACTGTACGTCAGCGTCGACGCCCCCGAACGCCACACCTTCGATCAGGTCGTCGGCGCGATGGAAGAGGACGCCTGGGAGAAACTCCTCGAGACGATGGACGTCCTCGCGGACAAAGACGAGACCCGGACGGTGCTCCGGACGACGCTCGTCAAGGGCGAGAACATGCGCAATCCGGACTGGTACGCCGGCTTCTACCAGCAGGCAGACCCCGACTTCATCGAACTGAAGGCGTACATGCACGTCGGCCACTCGAGAGGGCGACTCGACCGCTCGGCGATGCCCGAGCACGAGGAGGTCATCGAGTTCGCCGAGGATGTACGGGAGTACATGCCCGGATTCGACGAGGTCATGGGAGTGCCGGCCTCCCGCGTCGCGCTCCTCTCGCAGACCTCGGACACGTGGGTCCCGAAGCTCCAGAAGGACAGCGAGTTCTGGGAGCGGGATCCGGTCACCGGCGACTGAGACGGGTTGCTGGCACTGTGTCCCGCGGTGCAACCCGCACGGCGAGTCGCCGGTGGGCCGGAACTGACGAGACGGAGTCGGTATGAGGCGATCTGCGGGCCCGATTTCCCCCTTCCGATTCGGTTCAGGACCGGAGGCGGCCGTTCCGCCGTCCGTCCCGCCATCGGCGAGAACGTTTAATAGTCGACTTTCACAACGTCAGCAGGTGACGCTTCGATCGTTTATCGACGAGGTTGGCCCCCCGAACCAGACGATCGCGGTTATCAGCGACGACGCGATGGGCCCCCTCAAGTCGATGCTCGACGAGACGTTCGCGGACCAGCCGATCGCCGTCGAGAGCGGACTCGAAACCGATGACGTCGCCGACCCGCCGCCGGCAGTGGCCGAGACGCTCGAGGCAGATGGCGACACGGCCGTCCTGCTCGAGGACGGACAACCGATCGTGGCCTCCTCGATGCTCGAACTGTACGACTCGCTGCTCGCGATCAACTCCGATCTATTCGTTACTGGCACGCGTGGCATCGGCGAAATCGAGTTCCCCGACGTTCTGGCGGGCCTCAAGAACACGCAACTTCGGCTTCGCGGCTATCCGCTCGCACACAAGGAGAAACTGCTGTTGATCATCGTCTCGCGATACATCGAGCAGCGGGCCTGGAAGGCGGGCAGTGGGACGCTTCGGAGTGCGTTTCAACGACTCTCGCGCATCGACGACGAGATCGGGACCGCCGAGGTCTACACCGAACTGGCGGCGACGGACGTCGAGACGCACGTCTACGGCGTCGATGCCGGTACGACGGTCGACCTGGATCTGACCGTCCACACCGGAACGGATACGGAGTACCGGGACGCCTGGTTCGTCGTCTACGAACCGGGCAGTTCCGCGGCTCACGCGGACGGTGAGGCGAGCCGGCCATTGGCATTGCTCTGTCTCGAAACCGAGCCACGCATCTGGGACGGGTTCTGGACTGGCGACCCGACACAGGTCGCAGCGATCAGCGACTATATCGCCGAGAACCTGTAACAACGTCCAACCACCATGAGCGGGCCGGGATCTACAACTCGAGTCGCGAACTGCGGACGACGCCTCTGATCGTCACGCGGAGCTTCCGGCTGATGGCCGTTAGCGTAACGCCGTACACCGCCGCACCCAGTGCGACGACCGCGAGAAGCTGATACCAGTGGTCGATCGGGACGGCGCGCTCGGCGGCGACGACGACGACGAACATCACCGCGCCGGCCGCGAACTGCTCGCCGAGCGTCCGGGGAAACAGGACGACCGACGAGAGCTCCCGTTTGACGACGACAGCCGAGAGGGCGTACCGGAGCGTCTCGGCGACGGCCGTCGCGACCACGACGCCGATCGCGCCGTAGGCGAGCGTCAGCGCGACGCCGAGAGCCACGTTGATCGCCAGCGTCAGGGCCGAGACGCGCGTGTTGATGTCCGGTCGATCGATCCCGTAGATCACGCTCGTGAGCACGCCGGCCTGGGTCTTCGCGATCTGGTACGCCGCGAGACCGACGAGGAGCCCCGCGGCCGCGGCGTAGTCGGGACCGAAGAACGTCACCACGAGCTGTTCGGACATCGCGACGGCACCGAAGAACATCGGGATCGCGAAAATGCTCGTAAACGAGAGCGTGTTCGAGACGTCCGTTCCGAGCTCCTCGTCCTTACTATGGCGGTGGCTCACGCGAGCCATCAGCCCGCTCGAGGCGGCCATCGTCACGAACGTCGCCGGCACCGTGAGTTTGAGCGCGACCTCGTACCGTCCGGCGGCAGCGGGCGCGAGCAGATAGCCCAGCAGGATGATGTCGAAGCGGTCGTAGGCCTGTCCGAGAAACGAGTTCGGAATGCTGTACCTGGCGTACGACCAGAGGTTCGACACGGTCGCCCGGCTCGGCGCGACCGGCCGCGTTCGGACGTAGTACCAGAGGACCGGCACCGTCAGGAACGTCGCCGCGGCCAGCCCGTAGGCCATGCCCGCAGCGCCGAACCCGAGGACGATCAGGCCAAACTGGAGCGGGAAGGTGAGCAGCGACCGGAGCGTATCGGTCCACATTGAGGCCCCGACTCGGCCGCGCGCCTGCACGATCAGATCGAGCGGTTCGAAGAGCGTGACCGCGAACAGCAAGACGACGAACAATACCGGCGCGTCGGGGAGGCCCGTGTAAGAGGCGAGCCAGCTCGAGGCGACGGCGGCGGCTGCGATGGCCAGCGCCATCCACACCAGCGTGAACAGCCCCTGGCTGCCGATCAGCTCCCCCGACGGGGCGTCGGCCTCCGAATACCGCTTTTTGACCGCCGTTCCCCAGCCGTTGACCGCTCGGTCGGCGATCTTCACCAGCGAAAAGAGGAGGTAGTAGCCGCCGAATCCGGTCGGTCCGAGCGCTCGAGCGAAGACGATCGTTCCGATGAACCCGATCGCGGCCATCGTGAACTTCGCGGCCGTCGCCTTGATCGTCTCGCCCCCGAGGCTGACCGATGTCGCGTCGCTCATGGCTGTACTGAGACGACAGTCACAGATACCCCAGATCTTCGAGTTGTGATTCGAGCCCGGAGAGATCCGCCTCGCCGAGGGCGTCTCGCGTCTCCAGGTCGGCGATCAATCCCTCGAGGTCCGACTCGAGGACCGCCGGGTCGCAGTCGCCGAGTAGCTCGGTCCCGAACGGGCCCTCGAAGTAGTAGCAGTCGGCCGTCGCGATGCCGTGGCGCTCGCGATCGACGGGCGCGATGTCGTAGCCGTCCTCCTCGAGTGCGAACGCTCGTCGCTTCGAGATGCCGTGGTACTCGAGGAGCGCGTTCGTCCGGGGCTCCGTCGCGATTGGGTCGCTCGAGAGCAGCGGCCGGAACGAAACGCCGCGGCGGTGGTCGGACTCGATGCCGGCGAGGTCGAGCACCGTCGCGTAGACGTCGAGCAGGTTCACGAGGGCGTCTCGCGTCGCTCGCCCCGCGCCGTCCGCGTTCGGGGTTCGATCGTCGGGGTTCGGTCCGGGCGCGGAGACGACCAGCGGAATCTTCGTCACGGGCGGGTGGAGCCCGCCGCCGTGTTGCCACGCACCGTACTCCCCGAGCGCCTCGCCGTGGTCGGCGAGCGTCACGACGTACTCGAACTCGGCGGCGAGTTCCCGGTAGATCTCTCGATACACGTCCGAGAGGTACCGGACGGCGTCGTCGTATGCAGTCCTGATCCGGTCCGGATCGGCCGACGGCTCCCGGAGCGTGGCCTTTACGCTGTCGAAGTGGGGCGACTCCTCGTCCGGATAGGTGCGGTACTCGTCGGGCGGATCGTACGGCAGGTGGGCCTCCATGAGGTTCGCGAAGAGGAACTCGGAGTCGTGGTTCCACGAGCTATCGCGGACGTACTCGCGGAACTCGGCCGCGCCGTCGTCGGGGTGGCGGCCCGTGAGTCCCATATCTCGGAGCTTCATCAGGGCGCCCTGCTTCAGCGACTGAGTCGTATCGCAGTCGTCGTCGACGCAGCGCCAGAGCGCCCGGAGGTAGCGCTCGGGGCCGTCGGAGCGGTGTTCGGCGATGAACTCGTCCCAGTCGAAGACGTCCTCGCCGAGGCCGCGGAGCCGCCAGCCGCCGTCGAACTCGTCGAACCCGTGGTGCCAGCCCAGTTGCTCCGAGATATTGACGTTACAGCTGAATGCCCGCGTGCGATACCCCCGATGCTGCAACAGTTCAGGAAGACGCGTGGTCTCTCGATCGAACTCCTGCGATTTGATCGTCACGCCGGCCTCGACCGCGTAGCGACCGGTAAACAGCGAGGCGTGGGCCGGGGCCGTCCAGTGGGTCGTGCTCCACGCGTTCGTGAACTGCACGCCCGGCAGCCACTCGAAGTGCTCGTCGAACGAATCCGCGCGAAGCGTGTCGAGCACGACGAGGGCGATGGATGGCTCGTCTCCCATAGTCGCGGTTCCGTTCATCGTTCCATACCTCCGGTAAAGAACCTACTCCCGGCAATGGAACCGGCCGCCGGAGGGCGTCGAATCCCGGTCACGGCTCCGCTCACAGGACCGTTGCGATTCCCTCCTCGAGCGCGTCGACCTGCGCGTCCTTCTCGCGCTCGAGTTCGTCCATATCGAACCGGACCGGCTCGCTCGTGACGTCGCCGTCGATCGGGACCCGGTCGAACAGGTTCGCTCGAGGGGTATCAAAGTAGAACTGGGCTCGGTTGCCGTAGGTCAGGGCGGGCAGACAGGCGTGGATCCGGTCCGACCGCACCACGTCCGCGTTGGCGTAGAGGAAGAGGTAATCGGTCACGAGATCGGAGACGAAGACGTTCTCCGCCTCGAACAGCGGCGTCTCGAGGCCGACCAGTTCCCGCGCTCGCTCGCCGACCGGGAAGTGATACGGTTCGTCGAAGGGAGCGTGATCAGGCCGAATGATCGTCGACGCCGACGAACCGTCGACGTCGGGTTCCTCGAGTTTGTCGAACGTGTGGACGTCGAACTCACGGTTCGATTCGGGGGGCTGGTGACTGTCGCCCAGGAACAGCGAACAGTCGATGCCGTCGTACAGGTACTCGACGAGGTCGCCGTACTCCTCGTAGGCAGTTCGATCCCGCGTGAGCAGGACATCGATATCGAGCGCGTCGAAGACGGCCTCGACGTATTTCCGCTCGTCCTCGTCGTACTCCTCACCTCCCCCGCCGATGACGACGATCGGAATGCCTCGCTCCCTGAGTTGCCGGAGCGTGTCGTAGTACTTCCGAAAGGTCGGTCGAGAGAGCACGCAGCCCGGCAGGACGGCCAGGTCGGCGTCGATCAGTTCGCTGACGTTCACCGTATTCTGCCGGATCGGGTGCGTCGGCGACTCGTAGCTATCTCGATCGTATCCCGTCATCCGCGCGAGCTTTCGGGTGCCGCCCCACAGCGCCGCGGTGTCCGCCGCGTGGTTGGGATAGCCGCCCGTTTCGACGATTTCCGCGTCCGGAAACGCCCGCTCGAGCATTGCCCTCGCCCCGTAGTCGATGAAGCCGTTCCCGATGTTCGTCGTCCAGGTTCGCAGAAGCAGGATTCGCATTGCGGGTTGCTCCACCGGAATCGGTGATAATTATGCAGCTACTACGGCCCGTGAACGGTCCGTTTCGATCCTGGATACCCGTTCCGAACACCCCATCGGTACAGTATCAGTCGAGGTAGCCGAGTTCGCGCAGGCGGTCGGTCGGCATGTCGATCCCCTCGTCGCCGCCGGACGCGCTCGCTCCGGATTCCGCCGCGCGTTCCTCCACCCATCGCCGCACGTCGTACACCGACTCCGGAGCGGTCTCGGTCGTGGAACTCGCGTACGCGCGCCAGGAGTGACTCGCCGGCTTCTCGCCTGCGTCGGGCGGATAGAACGCGGCGCGCATCCCGTGATCGCTGACGACGAGGAGGTCGTCGTCCTCGCCGAGAGCGGCGACGATCTCCTCGACGTACTCGCCGACGCGATCGTAGGCGCGACCCAGCGCGGCTTCGTCGTCGGCGTAGGCGTGGCCCGCCGCATCGAGCGTGTGGACGTGGACCCCGGCGATCGAGACCGGGTGCTCGAGCATCTCGCGGGCCCAGCCGAACTGCTGGGCGCAGAGGCCGAACAGTTCGCGCTCGAACTCGTGGCGGGGCATCCCCTCCGCCACGGCGTTCATCAGGTCCCAGGCGCGCTGAAGCGGCCGTCCGTCGTGGACGCCCGGCCAGTTGTGGACGACCGCGTCGTCGGCGTCGAACATCGACTCGCGATCCGTCTCACCGATTCGCTCGCGGTTGCCGGTCCGCGACCGGACGAGTTTGCCGAGCGTTCCCCTCGTCGACTCATCGAGGCGACCGGTGAACGACGACGCGAGGTCGAGCGCGGGATTCTCCCACTC